>JACPAV010000003.1 GCA_016180645.1 Nitrospirota bacterium
AGGGGAGGGTCTTCAGACCCTCCCGACAAGAGGGAGCATCTGAAGATGCTCCCCTACGAATCGGCATTCTGTCAGAGGCTCTAAGCTCGACTTTTGCCAATTTCTTGGCGTGTGTGAAGAAATCTTTCCATACGAGGGAGGTTTTGAGGACTCAATTTTGTAACGAGCCCGGAAAACGGCTCCTGTTTCAAAATTCACGGTTGAAAAACGACCTTCCCTCGTGAAGTTATGTTGATACGGCATGGGAAATTGGCAAAAGTCGAGCTTAGGGGCCATTCCGAAGAACGTCAACGCGAACGGCAGTGGCACACTGAGCGTTTGGGTCGGACGAGCGAGGGGAATTCTGGGGAGCGTATGCACAAACATCGCGCTCAGCGCAATCCATGAAACGCAGTACCCTGTCCCCTGCAATGCCGGGCTTCGGGCCTACTGGAACAGCCGGGTGCTGAGGTACTTCTCGCCGCCGTCGGCGAAGAGGGTGACGATGACGCCCTTCTTGATCTCGTCGGCGAGTTTCACCGCCGCGGCGAGGGCCATTCCGGACGATTGGCCCACGAATAGTCCTTCTTCCCGGACCAGCCTCCGGGACATCGCGTAGGCTTCGTCCGTTCGAATCCGGATCGTCCGATCCGGAACGGTCGGATCGTAAATCCTCGGTACAATTTCCACGGCCTCCAGATTCTTGAGTCCTTCGATCCCATGCAACTCCTCAAGCGGCTGTGCCGACACCACCTGAATCCTGCGATTGAACTTCTTCATCCTCCGCCCAACGCCCATCAACGTTCCTGTCGTTCCGACCCCGGCCACGAAGTGCGTCACCCGTCCTGCGACTTGGCGCCAGATTTCGGGTGCGGTGGTCTTGAAATGGGCTTTCCAGTTGTTGTCGTTACCGTATTGGTCCGGGTAGTAATACTTCTTTGGATCTTTCGAAACGATTTCGCGCACCTTCAATATCGCTCCATCCGTCCCCCGGAGTGGGTCCGTAAAGACAAGCTCCGCGCCGTAGGCGCGCAGGATTTGTCTCCGCTCCGTTGACGCATTTTCCGGAAGGCAGACGGTCACACGGTACCCCTTGGCGGCTCCGATCATGGCATAGGCAATGGCCGTATTCCCGGACGAGGCATCAATGACCGTTTTGTCCTTCGTGAGGACCCGGCTCTTCTCCGCCTCCACAATCATGTTGAGGGCGGGACGATCCTTCACCGACCCGCCGGGATTGAACCACTCCGCCTTGGCCCAAATTTCGACGCCGTTCTTCTTGAAAATATGGCGGATAGGCAGCAGCGGGGTCCTGCCGATCTGGTCCACCACGGTGGGAAGGATTTTCACCCCAACTCCTTGGTGCCGATCCCCGGAGTCGGCAAAGATGCCGGCAATCTCCTAGCACCCACCGGCTGCGATTCAACAACGGGATAGTTGCTCGCCGTCGGAGATCGACGGCTCGAATCTGCAAGGAGAGCCTGGGAATGTGTAAGCGGACCTTGCCTGCCGATCCGGAGAACGTCCACCAGATACTGGCCCGTGTAGGAACCCTTGACCTTCGCGACCGCCTCAGGCGTTCCGAGAGCCACAACTTTTCCTCCCGCATCTCCCCCGTCCGGCCCGAGATCGATGATGTGGTCCGCCGTCTTGATGACTTCGAAATTGTGCTCGATCACGATGACTGTATTGCCCAGCTCCACCAGTCGATGTAGCACGCGCAACAAGTTCCGGATGTCGGCGAAGTGCAGGCCTGTCGTCGGCTCATCGAGAATGTAGAGCGTCCGCCCCGTGCTCCTCCGCGACAACTCCTTGGAGAGTTTCACGCGTTGAGCCTCTCCGCCGGAGAGCGTCGTCGCCGCCTGACCGAGTTTCACGTAGCCCAGCCCCACGTCCACAAGCGTTCTGAGCTTCTCACGGATGGCCGGGATATTCTCGAAGAAGACCAACGCCTCGTCCACGGTCATGCTGAGAACTTCCGAGATGTGCCTCCCCTTGTACAGGACCTGAAGAGTTTCCCGGTTGTATCGGCGGCCTTTGCATTCCTCGCACACGACATACACGTCCGGCAGGAAGTGCATTTCGATCTTGATTACGCCGTCGCCTTCGCAGGTCTCACAACGCCCGCCCTTCACGTTGAAGGAAAAGCGGCCGGCCTTGTAGCCGCGGGACCTCGACTCCGGAACCTGCGCGAAGAGTTCCCGGATCGGAGTGAACAGTCCCGTATAGGTCGCCGGATTGCTTCTCGGGGTCCTGCCGATCGGCGATTGGTCCACATCGATTACCTTATCGACAAAATGGGCTCCGACGAGATCGCGATGCGGCCCCGCCGCCGCCCGGGACTCGAAAAGTTTCTGGGCCATCGCCCGGTAAAGCGTGTCCAACACCAGTGAGCTCTTGCCGGAGCCGGAGACTCCCGTGATGCAGATGAACTCACCGAGCGGAAACGAGACGGTGAGGTTCTTGAGGTTGTTCGCAGAGGCGTCCACCAGGGTGATGGACTTCCCGTTCCCCGCGCGCCGTTGCGCAGGCACGGGAATGAAATCCTTGCCGCACAGGAAGCGCCCCGTCAGTGAGTCTGGGCATTTCTCCAGCTCTTTCGGGTTCCCGGCAAACACAACTTCGCCGCCTCGGACCCCGGCGCCGGGCCCGAGATCCACCACGTAGTCCGCCGTGCGAATCGTTTCCTCATCGTGTTCAACCACCACCACGCTGTTCCCCAAATCGCGCAGGAGGCAGAGCGTCTGGAGCAATTTCCGGTTGTCTTTCTGGTGAAGGCCGATGCTCGGTTCATCCAGGACGTAGAGCACTCCGACCAGGTGGGACCCGATCTGAGAGGCCAGCCGGATGCGCTGGCCCTCCCCGCCCGAGAGCGTCGCGGCAGGCCGGTCCAGCGTGAGATAGTCCAAGCCTACATCGACGAGGAACCGGAGACGCTCCACAATCTCCTTCAAGACGCGCTTGGCGATCTCCTGCTCCCGGGCACCCAAAGTCAGGTGTCCGAAAAACTCGATCCCATGGAGGATCGACATCTGGACTACCTCGTGGATGTTCTTTCCACTGACGCGGAATGCCAGGCTCTCCTTCCGGACCCGGGCGCCCTTGCACAGCGGACACGGCTTCTCACCCATGTAGCGTTCAAGCTCCCACTGGTGCCAGCTCCCTTCGAGCTCCCGGTATCGCTCTTCCAACTGTGGGATGACTCCGGCCCAGGTCCTTTCCCTGCGATCGCCCAAGCGCGAAGGTAGATCCACCCGCTCGCTGCCGGAGCCGAACAGGACCATTTTCTGGATGCGATCCGAGAGATCTTTGAACGGTGTGTGGATGCTGAACCCGTAGTGCTTGCCCAAGGCCTGGATCAACGGTTCGAATTCCGACGGCTCCAAATCCTGCCACGGCGCGATGGCTCCCTCGCGCAGGGAGAGCGACGTGCTGGGCACGACGAGGCGTGGATCAAAAAACAGCTTTGTACCCAGCCCCGTGCATTCCGGGCACGCCCCCTGGGGGCTGTTGAAGGAGAACATGCGCGGCGTCATTTCCGGGTAGCTGATCCCGCAGTCCACGCATGCGTACCGCTCGCTGAACAGATGCGTCTCCTTCAGCTTGCCCTGTTCATCGACCACCTCCACCCGGACCAGCCCGCCGGACTTCCCCGGAGCCAGGTAGGAGAATTTCAAGGCCGTTTCGAGAGAATCCGTCAGCCTCGGCCCGAGCTCCGGTTTGACCACGAGGCGATCCACCACCAGTTCGATGTCGTGCTTCTTGTTCTTGTCCAGTTCGATCGGGTCGGCCAGATCCAGGATATGTCCATCCACCTTGACCCTCGCGAATCCGCCCTTGCGGAGTTCCTCCAATTCCTTTCGGTACTCGCCTTTCCGCGCCTGAACGATCGGCGCCAGGAGGTTGAACCGTGTTCCCGCCGCCATCGCGCGGATGCGATCCGCCATCTGTTGAACGGTCTGCGAGTGGATGATCTTCCCGCACTGATAGCAGTGCGGCGTTCCGGCTCGCGCGAAGAGAAGGCGAAGATAGTCGTAAATCTCGGTCACCGTGGCCACGGTCGAGCGCGGATTCTTCGAAACCGTTTTTTGCTCGATGGAGATGGCCGGCGAGAGGCCCTCAATGGCCTCCACGTCCGGCTTGTCCATTTGCTCCAGAAACTGCCGCGCGTAGGCCGAGAGCGATTCCACGTAGCGACGCTGACCTTCGGCATAGAGGGTGTCAAAAGCCAAAGATGATTTACCCGATCCGGAAACCCCCGTGAGGACCACCAATTTGTCGCGTGGAATGGCGAGATCGACGTTCTTGAGATTGTGTTCCCGGGCGCCCCGGATAACGATCCGAGGGCCGGTGATCGAGCCGCGTTCGGACGCAGGCTGAAGCCTGCGGCTACCCGGATGCGATCTCTGGGAAGCGCGCTCCTCACGGGTGCGCTCCTGCCCATTCGAACGGCGCCGGCCGTTCTTACGCGAAGAGGCCATGGGGGGGCGACTCCAGTTCCGCAAGGAACTTCTTGAATCCAAGATCGAGGAAGAGGCGTCGCAGATCCGCCGTCATCCACGGTTTTCGGGAAAGATCGTTCACGGAAAGCCCGAGGTCCAAATCGGTCCGAATCGTCGCCAACTCCCGCGATTGGCGGGCCTTCTCCTCGCTTCCGGTCAATTTCACCTTCGCCACTCCATCGGGCATCGAATCCAGGACCTGATAGATCTTCTCGATCGAGCCGTATTCCGACAATAGTTTCAGGGCGGTCTTCGGCCCAATCCCCGTCACGCCCGGGATATTATCCGATGCGTCCCCGGCCAATCCGAGAAAGTCCGGCATCTGTTCCGGCGTCACCCCGAACTTCTCGATCACCTGATCGCGGCGGAACAGTTCGTCGGACATCGGGTCGTAGACGGAGATGAATTCGTCCACGAGCTGCATCATGTCTTTGTCCCTGGAGACGATCAACACCGGGTACCCCGCTTCGGCGGACCGTTTCGCCAACGTCCCAATGACGTCGTCCGCCTCGAAGCCTTCGCGCTCCAGCACGGGGATCGAGAACCCGCGGACGATATCCTTGATGTACGGGATCTGTGGGACAAGATCGTCCGGCATCGGTTTCCGATTGGCTTTGTACTGGTCGTACAGCTTGTCCCGAAACACCTCCCCTTTCACGTCAAAAGCCATCCCGAGGTACTTCGGATTCTTGTCATGGAACAGTTTGAGGAGCATCTGGGTAAAGCCATAGACCGCGTTCGTCGGGCGGCCGTCACCTGCGGTCAGTCCGCGAATGGCATAAAAGGCGCGGTAGATCTGCGCCGTGCCATCGACCAGGTAGACAGGATCGTTCATTGAACGGGGCATTATACCACGGCTCGCCAGTCGAGGAGCGCCGCGTGGAAACAACCGGGGCGTGCGGATCCGCTAGATTTCGCCGGTTAAGTCGCGGAGGAGGCGACCGGCACCGGAAGGAATCGGATGCCCATGGCCGCAGGCGAGGGTGTCAATGTCCAACTGGGACAGTCGGCGAACGCTCTCCCACGCTTTTCGCGTATCAGCCGTGAACAGGGCATTGGGACCCGTGAGCTTCCCCATGCGAGTATTCATGGCGTCACCCGTTATGAGCGTCCGGGTTTTCTCATTGTAGAGCGCGCAGGAACCGGGAGTATGGCCCTCGGCCTTGACGACTTTCCAGGCACCCGCCGAATCGACAGCTTGGTTCTCCTTCATGAGCTGAACCTTCGCCACCGGCTCGAATCTGAAAAGAATCCGATCGAAAACGAGACTGAGGCCCGTACCCACGACTCCGCGGCCGCGCGGCACCGGCTTCTTTCCCTGGAGAACTTCCGCATCGTCGGCATGGATCAAGACGTTCTCAATGCCGAACTTCCAATACCCTGCGGCATTCCCCAGATGGTCAGGGTGGTAATGGGTGATCACGACCTTGGCGATCTTTTTCGGATCGAAGCCGCCGCTCTCAACCTCCCGAACATATTCGTTGAACTTTCCAGGCGGACCGGCATCTACCACGAACAGATCTCCATCCGAATCGACGAGGTAGGAATTCACGAACCCGCCCGATTCGAGGAGCCAAAGTCCGGGAACAATTTTCTTCAGATGAGTTTCGCGAGTAGTTTAGGCTTGGGAATCGTGTAGCTTCCGTTACGTGGAATGGGACGAATGTCATACTGCTCCATATCGAAACAGCCGAGGATCAATTCAGAGGAGCACTCCTCAAGGAGGTTGGCCGAAACGGGCAGCCAGACACCCTTAAACTCAATCAGGATAGTCACACTGGCACGAACGGGTTTGCCCCTTGATCCATCGGCGAGGACAACGGGGATGGGCTTCGGGTTCTTCACTGGAATCCCAACGGCCCTCGCGATGTCGGCCCTGATGAAGGTTGAGGTGGCCCCCGTATCAAATAGCATGCGGACCCGTTTTTCGCCGCGATTGCCCCTTACCCGAACTGGAACAATAATTTCTCTCATTGGAATGATGATAGCATCAAACCCAACGTGGGTGAATCGGCTCTTCAGTTCGTCGGAACGCCAAGTTGACGCCGACATGTAGCAGATTGATCGTCACTGCCACAATGCCACTGGGCCGACCGTCTTATTGTTGGGCTCAAAATCCTCTTCAATCTTGCCGACCTCCACAACCACAGGGACCCTGGCGATGAGCCCGGCGAGGATACAGGTACCGGTGGGTAGGATCGGGAGGGCTTCGAAGGAGACTTTGTCGAGGTAGGAGACTGACCTTTCGACGGCCTTGATGTCCTCATTGTTGATGAGCCGGTGAAGAAAGTAGTTGTGAAGCTGGGATATGATCGTGGGCGATATGTCGTGTGGGCGCTGGCTCGCTATCGTGAGAAAGACCCCGTATTTTCGCCCTTCCTTGATGATCTCCTCAAAGGTCTCCAACCGGTAATCTTTCCACTGCTCGCTCTCGCGTTCTGACTCCTCCGAGAGGATATTATGCGCCTCATCGACGATCAGATTTAGAGTTCCGGCTTCATCGTCTGCCTCCTTCCTGGCATCGTACATCTTCTTGCAAAGCATCAAGGGAAGGATCTTCCTCATCCTAATGTTAACTTCGCGCAGGGAGACGATCGTGAAATTCGCATCTTCAGCGTCGGTCCGCGCTTGCTGAATCGTTATCACTTTCTTCAAGTCATCAACCCGCTTGTCGAGCCGCTTGATCAGGGGTGCAAGATGTTCCCGGTTGGAGAATCCGCGGATGATGTCCTGGTAGTACTGGATGGTAATACGGAGACGGATCTCGTCGATCGGAGTCATGTTGGCTACCGAGACCTGCAGTGGAGACACCTTCGCTTCCACAACTTGTGCCTTGAACTCGGGCGCGTTTCCGTATATCCGCGGTCCGCCGCTTTCGTAGTAGTACGTGGCTTGAACATTGTGGAATTGCAAATGGGATTCGAAATCGTCTGCCAAGGCCGCAATGTCCCCGTGGCCACCGAGGCATTCATTCAGTTCCCTCAGAAAACTGACCACGATGCCTTTTTCTATCGTCCTGTCGCCCTTCATGATCGCAGAGAAGATGATTTCCACCATCAACAGCTTCAACCGAACCGCGTCTCGCACCATGTCTGAGAGATAAGGGCTGGACAGCGCGCGATTCAAGAAAGGGGTCTGCGTTTTTTCAGTTGCCTCCAGGAAAACAACCCAGAAGGCCGGATCGTTGATCATCTCATGCGATATCGGGAAGCGATCACCGCCTTCTGGCAGCCTGGTCGAAAGCTCGTAGATGTTCTTGTATCGCGGCTCAACTATTACGTTCCTATCGAAACCGACATACTCTCCGTTGAAGTCAATCAGAAAGAACTTGGCGTGTCGCTGGAAGTTTGGACGATCCTTGTATTTCCTCAAGAGCTCACGATATATCTTGGCCAGCGTGTATGACTTCCCGCTCCCAGTGTTTCCAAAGATTCCAATATGACTGGCAAGTAGGCTGTTGACCCCAACACGAATGTCCTGCCCTTTCTCCATCGCCAGCGTGCCAATGGTGATCGGATCGTCTCCCACAGCCAGGAAATCGTGAACCTTCTCAACCTCGTCTCTGTGCAGCAGGAAACATTCGTTATCGATCAGGGGAAGCTCCTTGATCCCACGCTCGAACCGGTTGCCTTCAAGAAATCCAAGCAGCTTCACGACAAGCGTCCGGCTGACCCTCTGTCTTCCGCTAGCGTAGTCTTTCTCCCTGGTCTGGAGGTCTTCTCCGATGTACTCACCATCAACCTTGCCGATGATTCTGGCGAACCCCTTGGAAATTTTCACGTAACCGCCTACTGCAATGTTCCGATGCACCCCGCCCTGGTAGATCAGGTGGGACGAGTTCTTCATCTTGTCGACGGCAACCTTGACAACGCGTCCGTCAACCGATATCACTCGGCCGATCTTGAAGATCGCATCATCCGCGATCCTCTCGTTATTCATCTACGTTCCCCCCGGTGGCCTCCCCTTCAGCCATTGTCACGCGGCTCGGCCCGGATGGAAATGGCTGATCGGTGATACTCGAAAAGAGCCTGCGGCTGATCTCTGCGAGCGTGTACTTGAACTCGTCTGAAGGTAGGGAACCCGACTGGGCTTTTTGAGTCGGGGCGATGATTTTCACGTTGCGGTTCTTGAACTGCGACCCTAGGTTGGTCTCGATATCTTGCCGCGCTTCCGCGCTGTAGGCCACGATGTAAATCATGAGCGTCGGATTGGAGTCCGCAGCGCGAAGGGTGATGGCCCGGAGGTGCTCGTCCGCGAAGGAGAAACCAAGGACAAAGAGCGCGGTGTTCTCCTTTTCCATCTCATTCGAGAATATTCGGAGAAGCTCGTAATACTGATGGTTGAGGAGAGTGAGTTTGAATTTTTCCTTGGTGGGGTTGACAATGAGCAAATCCTCGTATGCCTGAGCAAAGCAATTCATCCACCCTTCGAACTTGTGGCCAGTGGCCGCGGTGGAAAGTGTCTCCACAGTGGTACCCTCTGGCACGGCTAGAACCTCAGGCAATCCCGCTCGCAGTTCTTTCAAGCGTCGGACCGCCGACAGGTCACTGGAGAAGCCCATTCGTACGCCGGGCATCTTGCACCAAGTCAAGGAGCCATGGACCTTCAGCAGGTTGAAAACGGGTATCTCTGACACGTTGTCGTATTGGAGGCTCCGTTTGAAATGAGACTTCTTGAAATTTCCAAGGTCGAAGGTCGGGGCAAAGCGTCCGCCAAATCCGTCGTTGAATTCCAAGGACAGCTTCTCTAGAGCCTTTTCCAAGAAGATGTCTAGGTTGGTCGTAAAGAGATTCGCCTCCTTGCCAAGGAGCGTCGATTTTCGGTCAAGCAGTATCCCGTTGATTATCCTTAGGAAGTCACAGTAGTGTCCGAGAGTCTCGTCCGCCTCCACCGCTGAGTCCAATATGTCGACGTTTCTGGAAATGGCTGCATCGAAGTATTTGCAGTAGAGGGCGAATCGAATGACTTGCTTCTTCTCCACCGGCAAGGCACTCACCTCTACTTCGGTCAAGAGCTTTTCGATGCCCCCCAGTGTCGCCAGATACGGTTGCGACAGCCCCGCCCCCAACAGGAAGTTGAGGTTACAATCCTGAAGTACGGCCTTGAGGTTCTCGATCATGGCAAGGACGTTGTACCGTCATTGGGTTCCGTCTTTGAGTCATTGTTGATATTCTTGGCGTCCCCCCGAGTTCTTGACCGTTCTTTTTAGGTGAAAATCGGAAACAGTGACGTCCGAAGATCCGCCGCTTGCCCGGCGATGCGGGGTGACTGCCGTTCACACAGGCAGGACGCCGTGCTTGCGCCAGGGGCGCTCCACCACCTTGTTCCAGTAGAGGTCGAGACCTTGGGCAAGCTTGAGCCGGGTTTCACGGGGATCGATCACGTCATCCACCAGCGCCCATCCGGCGGACTTGTAGGCGTTGATGTACGGACGGATCATATCGGCCATGTTCTTCTTGGCTTCCTCCGTCATTTCCGCGGCCTTCGTGCTCCGCCCGAAGATGCCGACCATGCCCTCGGCGCCCATGACGGAAATTTCCGCCGTGGGCCACGCGACGATTAGGTCCGGTTCGAAGGCCCGGCCGCACATGACGTAGTATCCCGCGCCGTAGGCCTTGCGCACCACCACGGTCAGTTTGGGAACGGTCGCCTCGCTCACCGCAAAGAGCATCTTCGACCCATGCCGGATGATGCCCTCCTTCTCCACTTTGCTTCCGATCATGAAACCGGGCACGTCCTGGAAAAATACGAGCGGGATGTTGAAGGCATCGCACATCCATACAAACCGAGCGGCTTTGTCGGACGCGTTGATATCGAGGACGCCGCCGTAGTGCATCGGGTTGTTGGCGACGATGCCGCACGGCCTGCCCCCGATCCGCGCGAAGCACGTGATGAGATTCCGCGCCCAGCGGGGCTTCAATTCCAGGAATTTGCCATGATCCGCGACGAGCTTGATAAGTTTGTGCATGTCGTACGCACCGCGCGGATTGTCCGGCACCACTTTGAGGAAATCCTCATCTTTCCGGTCGATCGGATCGTCGCACGGCAGGACCGGCGGTTTCTCGCCGTTGTGAGAGGGAAAATAGCTCAAGTAGTCTTTCACCAGATTGATGCACTGCTCATCATTGGACACTTCCACGTCGCCGCACCCACTCACTTCGCAATGGATTTTTGCTCCGCCGAGATCGTTCTCGTTGATGTCCTCGCCGGTCACCGCCTTCACCAGCGGTGGGCCGCCCAAGGCCATCGAGCTGATGTTGCTGACCATGGGGACAAAATCGGCGAGACCCGGAATGTACGCCGTGCCGGCCATGCCGGGCCCCATCATCGCGGCGACGAGCGGGACCACGCCCGACATGATCACTTCCTCCCGGAACAGGTGACCCGTCCCGGCGAAGAGCGACACCATGTCCGGATGACCCGCTCCCTGCGCCGCCCGGATCCGAGCGCCGCCGGAGTCCACGAACCACACCAGGGGCATTCGGTCCTTCAGGGCGATCTCCCTTATCCGCGTGGCTTTGGTTTCACCCACCTGCCCCATGGACCCGCCGAAGACCGTAAAATCGTATGCGATGACGGCCACCCGGCGGCCGTTCACCTTTCCGTAGCCGCTGACGACGCCGTCGGCCGCCGCATACTCATCGGTCATCATTTGCGTTCCATGAATGCCCATCTCGACAAACGTGCCCGGATCGAAGAAAAGCGCGATGCGTTCCCGGGCTGTCAACTTGTTCCTGTCGTGCTGCCGCTTGATCTTGTCCGGCCCGCCCATGTCCAGCGCACGGGCCCGCCGCTTTTCGAGGTCTTCGACCTGGCCCTGCCAGTACTCCAGCGCGCCCATGGTCCTACGCGGCGGATTTGACGGCAGCGTCCACGCGGGGCCGCAATCCGAGAATCTGGCGCGCTTCATCCACCGTGGCCACCTCCCGGCCGACCATACGGACCATCTTGACGGCCGCCTCGACCAGCTCGCCGTTTGAGCGGGCCATTTTCCCGTCCGGCAGATAGAAATTGTCCTCGAAGCCTACGCGGATGTTTCCGCCGACCACGAGCGCGGTAGCCGTGAGTCTCCAGGTGGCATGACTCACCGGAATGGTCTTCCAGGTGGCTCCTACCGGCAGTTTCCGGATGATATGGAGGAGGTCTTCCGGCTCGGCGGCGGTCCCCCCGCTACCCAGGATCAGGCTGTAATCCGGCGGCGCCTTAAGCACGCCCATTTCGATCAGGTGGTGGGAGTTGTTCACGTGACCGGTATCGAAACACTCGCATTCCGGTTTCACGCCCACCTTGTTCATCTCATTCACAAAGAAGATGATCTCACTCATGTTGTTCTGAAAGGTGAAATCCCAGACGAATTGCTTCCGCTTGGCGGAGTACTTCAGATAGTTGACGCTCCCCATGTTGAGGGCCCCGATATCCGGGCGGATATTCTGGATGTGAGCAATGCGGTCTTCAGGGGGAACGCCAATGGCCCCCGTGGAAAAGTTGATGATGAGAGGGCATCGCGCCAGGATTTCCTCCCGCTCCCGGCGGTACATTTCAGGACGGAGCGACGGCGTGCCGTCCTCCTCGCGTGCGTGGATGTGGACGACCGCGCCACCCGCGTCGTACACCCGTTTGGCTTCCTCTCCGTACTCCTTCGGTGTGTACGGGATGCCTTCCGCCTGCTTTCGGTTGGCCAGGGCGCCGGTCATGGCGCAGGTGATCACCACTTTGTCTTCGAATTTCATTTCAGACCCCTTTCAGTCCTGATGGGAACGATCAAAACCCTTCGAACAACGCCTCGGCCGTGTCCGCGCTTCTAAGGGCCTCCACGATCCGAACGTTCTTTTCCTCCATGAGATTGACCACGGCCGATTCTGCAAGCGGCTGGTCGCCCTTCCACATGACACGGAGAACGGGACGCGTGTAGTCTTCCTCATTGGCGCCGATGACGCGGCCCACGCGGTCGTCGGAGAGCCGCACGTAGCTGCCGATAGGATACAGGGAGATGTACTGGAGAAAGGCGCGAACGCTGTCCGCGTCCACTTCCTTCCGGTAGACCATTTGGAGCGTGAGCCGCATGGCGTCGTGCGGCTTGTAGGCCGCCCGGTAGGCCCGCGGTTTGGTGAGCGCCTCGTACACGTCGGCCACGCTGATCATCTTGGCGAAGCGATGGATTTTGTCCTCCGAGTACCGGCGCGTATACCCGCCGCCGTCCAGCCGCTCGTGCACCTGGAAGACGATCAGCGGAACCGTCGCCGGCATGCCGCGGATACGGCGCAGGATGGTCACCGCGTGATACGGATGCTTGTTCACTTCAATCCGCTCGTAGGGCGTCAGTTTTCCCTTCTTGTTGATGATTTCCTCCGGCACCCAGAGCATGCCGATATCGTGAAGGAGGGCGCCGTAGCCGACCTCGAGAACCTGCGTCGGATTGTACCCCAGGGCGGTGGCGATGTTCATCGCCAAGATGGACACGTTGATGCTGTGGGACGGCAGATAGGTGCCTTGCCAGCGAAGGTTGGTAAAGTTGAGGAGAAGCTCCTTGTCGTCCACCAGAAGACCGATCACTTCCCGGCAGAGGTCACCCACGCGTGAGCCGGAGAAGGTTTCGTTCTCCTTGAGCATGCGCATCATCTTGTCCGTGTGGGTCAGGCAATTCTTGTAGACCCCGAACGACCGCGCGATCTCCGACTCCGTGCGCCGCCGCGCCCGGTCCTTCCGCGAGAGTTCCTTGTGCAGGGGGCGGCCCATCGGACGCACGTCCAAGTCCAGTTCCTGGAGCTGCTTCTCGATCGTCTCGAGGCTCAGATCGACGTCGTCTTTCAGAAGTTCGGAGTCGCGGAACTTCAGGGATTCCACCTTGAAGGGCTGCGGCATTTCCCGGCGGATCATCGAGAGGTAGGCTTCCGGCTCGTGCTGACGCCGCTCCTCCCCCGATCGCTCGCGATACAAATTCACGTAGTTGCGATTGACCAGACCCTTCTTCATTCCCTCCGTGATCTTCACGCCTTTTTCGATCAACAGGACGCCCTTGTCGTTGCTGAGGGGATAGGCCAGTGTGGAGCCCACTTCGAGGTCTTTCACAGGGATCGCCGCCGCCCGGCATTGAAAGAGAAAATCTTCGAGCCAGTCCTCCGGTCCCAACTCGGCCACAATTTGGATCCCGGCTTTCTTCATCAAGCCCACGTGATCGGGTGTGAGGACATCGCCCTTCGAATGAAGGAGCATCCCGCTCTCGTGATAGACGGGATACATCAGCATCACGCCGGTCGCCAGATCATCCACGGCTATCTTTCTCAGGGGTCCACCTCCGAACGGGGTATTCTAGCAATCTCAAGGCGGACTGCAAGTTGGCCTTCCTTTCGTTGGACGGTCCCGATCGGTTCCACCCCGAGCCGCCCCGTGTCCCCCCGAGCCGGCGGGACCCGCCCTCGCATTCCCCTGAGTCCACCGGGTCCGATGGAAGTACACTATAGTAGAACATTTTGTCCGATCGTACCGGTCATGACGCACTGTGTCAAACGGATTCCCTCCGGCTCCTCCCTCCCAGACGCTTGGGGTTCCGCCCGAGGCCGTTCCCTTGTCGCACGCGCGACGTTGGACTACAATGATTCCGAATGGACCCCACCCCCGTCTCACCCGACGATCCTGAACTCCAACCGTTCCAACGTGATCCCGCCGCGACGGACTCCGCAGACATTCCACCGGACCGCCGTGCGGGAACGGTCGCTCATCTCCCCGTCCCCATCCAGACGGACAGCGTGGTCAGGGGCAAGGGCGTCCTCGTCATCGACGACTCCGATCCCACGCGCCAGGCGATCCTTGCCATCATCAAGGAGTCACGCCTGTTCGAAAATCACTACGAAGCCGCCAGCGGAGCCGAAGGCGTGAAGGCCCTCCAGCGGAACGAGATCGACCTCGTCATCTGCGACGTCAACATGCCGGGGATCGACGGATTGAAATTCCTCGGCCTGGCGCGCCGCCATTTCCGCGACATCCCGATCCTGATGCTGACGACCCGGCAGGACTGGCAGACGAAGGTGAAGTCTTTCGATCTCGGCGCCTCCGACTACGTCGAGAAAGGAGACTGGAGCGAGCGGGGACCCGAGCTTCGCGCGCGGGTCAAGACCCATCTCGAACTCAAGAAGAGCCGCGACCAACTCCGCGAACTCGCGAGTGTGGACGAGTTGACGAGGGTGTACAACCGCCGGCACTTCATCGAGGTGATGGAGAGGGAATTCAGCCGCTCCGTCCGCTACCAGAAGCCGATTTCGTTCATTCTGCTGGACATTGACCATTTCAAGGAAATCAACGATACTCACGGCCACCAGGTTGGAGACATGGTGCTGAAAGAACTCGCCGGCCTCGTGCAAACAAGCCTTCGCGGATCGGACGTGGTGGCCCGATACGGCGGTGAAGAGTTCGCCATCATTCTTCCCGAGACCGAACTGGACGGCGCGGTGGCGGCGGCCGAGAAAATACGGAAGAACGTCGCTCGCAATCCCTTTCCGGGCGCCGATGCCTCGCTCCAGATCAAGGTCAGCCTCGGCGTGGCGAATTGGCCCCGCCACAAGGTGACCCACATCGACCAATTGATCCGGGTGGCCGACGACGCGCTGTATATCGCCAAGGAATCCGGGCGCGACAAAGTGGTTGTCGCTCAAGCGTAATTGCAGAAGGAGATCCATGCCCATCTACGAATACCGATGCCCTTCATGCTCTCATCAATTCGAGTACCTCCAGAAAATCACCGACGCGAAGAGCGTGAAGTGCCCGAAATGCGGAACGCGTTCGCGGCGGCAAATCTCAAACACTTCCTTCATCCTCAAGGGTAGCGGCTGGTACAAGACCGACTATGCCTCCAAGGAATCGAAGCGCCAGCGCGAGAGCGACTCGGGATCAACCGACTCGGGGAAGACCGAAAGCAAAACAAAGAGCGAGCCCAAGTCCCAGGCGTCGACCCCCTCGACGGGATCCTCCTCCACCGCCGATTCCAGCCGCTGAGTCCTCTCCTACCCCGATGCCGTCATTCGCCGAGGCCGCAGGTAAGACGTTCCAGAAAGTTCTGATTGCCAATCGCGGCGAAATCGCCGTCCGGGTGATCCGCGCGCTGCGCGAATTCGGGATACGGTCGGTGGCCGTATTTTCACAGGCCGACCGCAAGGCTCTCCACGTGCTCCAAGCGGATGAGGCCGTTGAGATCGGCCCGCCCGCCCCCCGCGAAAGCTACCTCAACACCGAGCGACTGCTCGATGCGGCGAAGAAGACGGGGGCGCAGGCCATCCATCCCGGCTATGGCTTTCTGTCGGAGAACGAGGAATTCGCCCAGGCCTGCGCCGACCGGGGGATCACCTTCATCGGCCCCCCCCCCAAGGCCATCCATCTGATGGGATCGAAAACCCGCGCCCGCGAACTCATGGCCGAGGCGGGCGTGCCCATCGTGCCCGGCATGAAGAAGCCCATCGACAACATCGAGGATGCGAAGGGGCTCGCCCGCGAGATCGGCTATCCCGTTCTTCTCAAGGCCGCGGGGGGAGGCGGCGGGAAAGGAATGCGGATCGTGGAGAAAGAGACGGACTTTGCCAAGCTGTTTGAGCGCGCCACCTCCGAGGCGAAATCCGCCTTCGGCCGCGGCGAAGTGTACATGGAGAAGTACGTGCGCAAGCCCCGACACATTGAAATCCAGGTCTTTGCCGACGCTCACGGCCACGCCGTCCACCTGGGCGAGCGCGAGTGCTCGATTCAGAGGCGATACCAGAAGGTCGTCGAGGAATGCCCTTCGCCCTTCCTCAAGGCGGACACGCGCCGCCGCATGGGTGAGGCGGCGGTTCAGGCGGCCAAAGCGGTCGGCTATGTGAACGCGGGAACCGTCGAATTCGTCGTCGATCCGGACCAGAACTTCTATTTCCTCGAAATGAACACCCGCCTTCAGGTGGAGCATCCGGTGACGGAGCTGGTGAATCGAATCGATCTCGTGAAGGCGCAACTCGGTGTGGCGGCCGGAGCCGCCCTGCCTTGGACCCAGGAGGATATCCGCCCTTCCGGTTGGGCCATCGAGTGCCGGATTTACGCCGAGGACCCCTCGAAGAAGTTTTTCCCGGCCCCGGGGACGATCAGCCGGCTGCACGAGCCTTCGGGTCCATGGGTCCGGGTGGACAGCGGCATCTACGAGGGATGGACCGTGCCCGTGTTCTACGATCCGCTTCTCGCGAAACTGGTTACGTGGGGAGTCGACCGGCTGGACGCCGTGGGCCGGATGAAACGCGCCCTGGGCGAGTTCGACCTTCAGGGCATCCGGCACAACATTCCCTTCCTTCTCTGGCTGATGGACAGCGCGCGCTTCCGCGCAGGCGATCTGGATACGCATTTCATCGATGATGAGTTCCTCTCGAAATCCGTCAACCTCGATAACGGCGCCGGGACCGAGATGGCCGCCCTGGCCGCGGCCGTCTTTCGGCACTTGGATCGCGAATCCGCCTCCGCACAGGTCGCCGCGGGAAATCATTCGGGCGATATCAGCCCCTGGTTGGTCACCGGCCGCAAGATGGCTCTGCGTTGATCCCCATGCGATACACCGTTTTCATTGGAGGACAAACTCACGACGTCGACATCCAACGGCAGTCCGAACGGGTCCTGCACGCCCAGGTTGGAGGACGCACACTTGCGCTGGATGTTTCTCTGATCGATTCCCGGACGCTCTCCCTCCTCACCCAGGGCAACTCCCTTCGCTACAGCATCTCTGGATTGGATAACGACAAAGTGCGCATTTCCCACGGCAGCCACACCTGGGACGCGGAGGTGAAATCGGGATCGGGGGGGACGGTCCATGCCGCCCGGCGAAGCGCGAAAAAAGGCCGCGTGCCCGTACTGGCTCCGATGCCGGGAAAGGTCCTCCGGGTTCTTTGCAAAGAGGGAGACCGCGTGAAGGCCGGGGATTGCATTTCCATCATCGAGGCCATGAAAATGGAGAACGAGATCAAATGCCCGAAGGACGGATTGATTGCCAAGGTCGAAGCACGCGAGGGCGATATCGTTGATTCCGGCGAGACCCTTCTGATCGTGGACGACCCGGCCTGACGGCCCTTCACGGGATCGCATGGCACCCGAGAAAAGCGGATCTCGAATTCGTTGGGAGAGGGAAGTCTACGCCAAGGCGAAGGGAAAAGTGGCGGAGCGGAAGCCGGTTTTCCAAACGACCTCCGGCATCCCCATCGAGCCCGTCTATGACGATTCCAACGTGGATGGAACTGGATGGGCGAATCAGATGGGGTACCCCGGAGAACCGCCTTTCACGCGCGGAATTCAGCCGACGATGTACCGGAGTCGTTTTTGGACCATGCGCCAGTATGCCGGCTTTGGAAACGCGGCGGAAACCAACAAGCGCTATCACTATTTGCTGACGCAGGGACAGACCGGATTGTCCGTCGCCTTCGACCTGCCCACGCAGATGGGACTCGATCCCGACCACCCGCGCGCCGCGGGAGAGGTCGGTCGCGTAGGCGTAAGCATCGCCAGTCTCGAAGACATGGAGGAGCTTTTCAACGGCATCCCCCTCGACAAGATCAGCACCTCGATGACCATCAATGCCACGGCGTCGATTCTCCTCGCGCTGTACATCGCCGCCGCGAGGAAGCGCGGCATCGACCCGAAGGTCCTGCGGGGAACGGTACAGAACGACATTCTCAAGGAGTACGTGGCGAGGGGCACCTACATCTATCCGCCCCGGCCTTCGCTCCGGGTCGTAGCGGACATCATCGAGTACTGCTCGAAACACGTGCCGCAGTGGAACGCGATCAGCATCAGCGGCTACCACATCCGTGAGGCGGGGGCCACGGCGGTCCAGGAAGTCGCGTTCACCTTTGCCCACGCCGTTCAATACGTCCAAACCGTTTTGGATCGGAAGCTCCCGGTGGATGATTTCGCCGCACAACTCTCGTTTTTCTTCGACGTCCACAACAATCTGGTCGAAGAAGTGGCCAAGTTCCGCGCGGCGCGGACGATGTGGGCCCGAATGATGAAGGACCGATTCGGGGCGCAGGACCCGAAATCGTGGACGCTCCGGTTCCATGCCCAGACGGCGGGCTGTTCCCTCACGGCGCAGCAACCGATGACGAACGTCGTGCGTGTCACGATCCAGGCCCTCGCGGCCGTTCTCGGTGGGGCGCAATCGCTCCACACGAACGCTTACGATGAGGCGCTGGCGCTGCCCACGGAAGAGTCCGTCATGCTCGCGCTGCGCACCCAGCAGGTCATCGCCCACGAAAGCGGCGTGGCGGACATCATCGACCCGCTCGGCGGGAGCTGGGCCGTGGAGTCGTTCACTCGCCAAATCGAGGAGCGGGCCGGCGACCTGTTGGACAGGATTCAGGAAATGGGTGGCGCGCTCACTGCCATCGAAAAAGGATATATCCAGAACCAGATCCTCCAGAGCGCCACGGAGTACCAGAGGCTTCTTGAAACCAAGGAAGAGATTGTGGTCGGCGTGAACGCTTATTCCTCGCCGCACGCCTTCGACAAGGCGATTCTGAAGGTGGATCCGCGATTGGAAGAAGCGCAGAGAAAGAGGCTCCAGAGACTTCGCAAGAATCGCGATGCTTCAAAGGCGCAGGCTGCCCTTACGCGGCTGGAAGCCGCCGCACGGGGCATGGACAACCTGATGCCCCCCATTCTCGAGGCCGTGGAGGCCTACGCCACGGTCGGCGAGATTTCAGATACCTTGCGCAAGGTCTTCGGCGAGCACCGCGAGATCAAGATCGTATAGTCAGAAATCAACCTTGAGGTCGCGGACTTCCGTGGGTTCGATGATCGCGAGTTTGTCCAAGTCCGCCGGAGCCGAATAGCCGGTGGGCGTGGTGGAGCCGTTGGACACGTAGCCGCTCGCATCAAAGAAGACGGGATTGTCCAGAGCCATCACGAAGGAAATATTCGCCACCTCCTTGTTATTAGGATCGACTTCGCCCACGACCCGGAGGATGTCCAGGAACTGTGCTTTTGTCATCACGGCATTCGACGTCGGAACGCCCTCCTTGAGTTTGCCGGTGGTTTGGAGCAGCGCCGCGATCGCGGCGAAGTCCATTTCAGCCTTCGGCGCGTTCTTCGCATAGCTGTACACGGCGTCCGTGAAAACGGCCCCGACGCCGTAGGTGGTGAAGAAGTTGGCATCCGTTTTCACGCCATCGGTGGGGACGGCGAGCTTCACCGTTGCGCGGTCCGCCGCCTCATCGATCCTGGCCACGAACACGTAGTTGCGGGCTGCCTGCCCGAACCATTTGTCATCGGCCCCGGCGTAGGGGTGGTGGCTGTTGCCAGAAAGGAGGATGATACTCCCCTGCTTCCGCGCATCGAGCTTGATGGCGTCCATCTTCCAGTCGTCCAGCGGGTCCTGTTTCTCCAGCAACCCCGAAGCCTCGATCACCATCTGCTTGTCGGCCTCGTTCGAGGCGTCGAACGTCAGACGAACGCGTCCCTCTTTGGGCAGCGAAGGATCCATCCTATTGAGATTGAGCGTGATGATGCCCTTTTTGCGGCCGACGTTGTCGAACTCCAGCACGATGATACGCGAGCCATCGGCAGGAAGGGGATCGAGTGTCAATTTGTGTGTCAGGCCCGTTTTCGTGGACTTCTGCACGGTCAGGTTGAATTTCCCATTCTCGATGGGGCCGCTCCAGTTGTCCGGCAGATTCGTCGGGACATTGCCGACGATGTCCTTGATCAGGTCGCGGAACTGGGCCCCGATCCCCACATACAACCGGATGGCACCGAAGATCTCTTTGACCGCCGCCTTTTGGGCCGCCGTGAGGGTCGTCGCCCGTTCGGGGGCGCCACGCACCTGGGATTGAGACGAGATTGATTTTGGAAGGTCGAATCCAACATCTGATGCGCTGACGCCGATTCCACTGGCGCCGCTTACCGATCCCGAGCCTGAAGTCTTCGTGTCCTCTTGCGCCCCGCAACCGGCGAAAGCCAATCCAACCGCGAGAAAACCCGTCAAAAACTTTTTCTCACCCACAGTACACCTCCATTAGATGCCAATTGCCTAACGACCGGACCCTACTCCCCTGCGCGCTGAGCGTCAACCTCTTGGAAGCCTCCCCGCCGAAGGGATCTCCACCGATCCGAGCAATGCATGAATGAAAGACCTGAACCCATGCGGCATGTGACCCCATGCGGCATGCGGTGACCGCATGCGGACCCCATGCGCGTGCGTGCATGTGAGGCGGATCATCCTGAACCCAGGGCGGGGAACCATTCGGTCAGCACCCGTCTCAGCTTCAGGAACGCTGAGTCCGAGCACCTACGAAGGCTCACGCTTCGTGCAATACAGGCGTATATCGAGGACGAGCGGGGAATGCGAGCCTTCTCCAAGACGGCTTCCATTGCGAGGCGAGGGTCGGTTGGTTTTGCACGCCCGGAGATCCAATAGTTGTTGTGTTCCATCCAAGTGCGCATATTCCCCCACCGAGCTTGCCAACCCAAGCAACGTGCTACGTGGGGGGAATCCGCAAAGACCCAGTTTTCAATCTCAGGAACGATCAGGATGACTTCCGCCCTATTTCCCCAGCCGCCAGCGGAAAGAGAGATCTTCAGATTCGATTCGAGGGTGGCCGGTGCCATAGCCTCTTGGCCGCAACCCGAATAGTCGAAAACCACGAGTGCATGCCTGAACGTCTGGACATGAGGCTGGAGAAACTGTCGAGATTCCCTGAGGACACCTGGATCCCTCCGCTGATGAACGTATGTTTCAGAATCAATGGAACGTGTCCCCAAGGATTTTGGCCGAGACAAGATCGCCCGTATGCTGTGATCGATATTCTTGTCTGCAACAAGGGTGATGAGGTCTTTCTGCACGCTTTGGCGTCACCCGAGAACGCCGCTCGCAAAGAGCGTTCCCAAATCCGTCTCTCCTCTCCACTGCCTGAGTTTGGGGTGTTCAGAGCCCCGTACCACATCGGTAGCGCCATCGGTGTTCTTGGCAAAACAGAGGACCTGATTCGGTTTGGCAATGCTCAGCACAACGGGTGAATGCGTTGCCAGGAGGATTTGTGCGTCATATACGGAAGAGAGGGAATGGTAAACCGTTTCGACTGCTTTCGGGTGCACACCATTCTCCGGTTCCTCGACCAAGAACGTTGCCTGTTGGACGTCCGCGACATATGCCAAGAGCGTCAGTGCGAGCATGCGGAGGGTTCCGTCTGAAACGAGCCATGATGGGACCTTCAGCCCGCTCTCATACTCAATGATCAAGTATCGGCTTCGATCTTCACTCCTCTCAACGGTTCGGATCGCTTTCAGATCCGGGAGTGCAGTCCGTACATGAGCCAGCCACGCCGAGTATCTCTGCTTGTCCCTGCTCTTGAGGATTTCAACCGCCCAAGGAAGATTGGATCCATCTGGAAGAAAGAATTTCGGAGCACCAGGGGGGCACGGCTGGCTCATCTTGGCGCTGTTCAGAGTCAGTGTTTGCACTCCCAGCATCAGCAGCTGCTTAAACCAAGTTGCCGTCGGGAATTTCGTTTCATCTTCAGGAAGATTCGCGAGGGCGCATTTCTGTGGACCCAATCGGAACAGGTTGTTCCACGCCGAGGTCTCGGACGAAAAATAATCATTCCCAGATTCCGCGACTTTGTTGACGACTTTTTTCCATCCTGGCGGTGATTTCCGGCCCGTTTCCGTGACGATAGTGATTGGGGGCGGCGGGGGCTGAGGAAACAAGTCTTTTTGCGGATAGATTCCGGTCGTCTTGTCCGGATCCGGGGCGAGCCAAAAGGTTTCGCTCAGCAGTGTAATCGTGCCATTCTCCTTGTTCGCCCCAACTCGAATTTCGTATCTTGCTCGGCCGTAGTTTCCATTCTTGAGCATCGCCCTTCGCGATTCAGGCAACTTGACTTCAACGGCCAATTCAAATGCTTCACCTTCGCGCATCCATACAAGATCGCGTAACTCCGGGGCTCTCCTTGAAACGGCTTGGTAGGGCCCGAAGTAGACCAGATCCGACATGAACGCGAGTACGTCCAAGAACGTTGATTTGCCGCTTGCGTTGGGACCGACCAACACTTGGAATCTGTCCAAACCCTGATCCAAGTAGCGCAGACAACGATAGTTAAGGGCCTCGATTCTAGAAATCATCTCTGGAAAGAATCATAGCACAGGACGGAGGGAGTCATGGATGGACTGCTGTTCTGGCGCAGGCTTCGATCAGAGCGACCCGATTCGCAATCGCATGGATCAAATGCCCCGTTCACGCGGGCTGCACTTTGCACGCGTCAGCGGCGCGCAACGAGGCCGGAGCCGCGGCAGGAGGTGGGGGGATCGCCGTTGATGCCGTCGAGTTTCACGTTTTCACACTGGAACGAGTAGGCCAGTTTTCCTTCCGACACTTTCACGGCGGCGCCTTCGGGATTCCCGGAGTATTCAAACTTCACGGAACCGGATTCGAGGCGGACCTTCCGCTCGCGCAGCTTCGGATCGCCGCTTTCCAAGGCCGCGGACGGCGTTATGTCGCCCAGCGTCACCTCCACACGCGCATTGGAGATGGTCTCTCCATCCAAATAGGCCCCACCCCTCGACACCAAGGTTCGGCCCGACGGATCTGAAAGCCAGTTCCAGTAGAATCCTCTCCGCTCGCCCAACACCACCCACTCGGTCCACTCCACGTCGCCTTGAAAGCTCCCCGAAGCCTGATCCTGAATGGAGCCCCACCGACGCGCGACAAAGCCAAATGCTGAAACTCGACGATCACCTTCCTTCGGCCAGAAGCAGCCTCCGGGGCCCATGATAACGATGGACGACTCGACTCCGGTCAGCCGGTGATTCCACAAGGCGGCCTCGGGATACATGCGGCAGTAGTTCGGGCGCTCGCCTTCCTTCCACGACGCCTCCAACACCGGTCGCAGGTCCATCTGGCGCGTGCTCGTGGGGGTGCGTCCGGCCAGCAGGAATTTCCCCATCTGTTCGACGTAGAGCGTGCCATCGCGGAAAGGCGCGGCTTCCAGCCCCTCCGGGAGATACCTTTCTGAAGCTTCATTGAGGGCGGGCGCCCACCAGCGATTCCATGCGCGGATGCGCGGGATATCCAGCGGGCGAGCGGATTCGTCGGTGAGTGAAACCTGCCCCTCGTATTGGATCGTGGTGTGGGATTCCAGGGAGACGAAGGTGGCCTCGTAGGTCACCCAATCGGATTCGAGCTTCCGGGCCATCTCCTCCCCTACATTGAGTGGAGTGGAAGGAACCCGATCGAGCACGCCGATCGCCCATCGCCTCAGGCGACCTCCTCGAATCGTGGCCACCATGGCCGCGATGACCGCGAGGAGCGACACCAGTACGATCAGGCGACTTCTAAGCATGGAACTTCGGGTATCAAGTCTTGAAGGCGCTGAGGGCGCGGTCCAATTCTTCCTGTTTCGCCGCAAGCAATTTCGCGGCGGTTGCCGCGTCGTTCGCCGATGTTTTGCCGTCCTGCAGTCGGCCGCTCAGGGCCACGGCTTCATCAACCAGAACTTTGCTCAAGTTCTGGGCCGCCTGGAGCTTGGTGGACAATGTGGACAGGGTTTGGTTGTAGATTTCACGGAAATCTTGGAGGTAGTCTCTCTCGCGCAGCCTGATGCGAACGGAAAGATCTCCCTCGCCCACTTGTCTCGTGATCAGTTTCAGCCGGTAGATCGGCCCCGCCAAACGGTTCGACCATACGATGGCTACGAGACCGAGAATGGCGAAGACCGTCAGCGTGGCCGGCACCATCCAGCCATTGGCGAAGAAGAGTTGCTGGGCCGCCTGAAACTGCCGGTGGCCGTCCGTATCGGGCGAGAGAGCCGCCTTGAGCGCGGGATACAGCATGAGCGCCAGAAGGAGGGCGGTGTAGGCCGCAAGATAAATCCAGATCTCCAGCACGATGGCGATCTGAAGGCCGCGGTCGATGAGGTATCGTCTTCGCCTGAGAGGCGGTCGGCCGGATGCGGACGGTGGTGAGATAGTCATATTTCCTCCCTCGTCATGTCTTGATTCCGGAGGACGCGCATGGCCTCGGAAGGCCCTCCGCGTCCCACACCCTGTTCATATGACAATGGCAGATCAAGTGCAAGAAGTATTCAGCCCGGTTCTACGGGGGAAACCCTCACCCCAACCCTCTCCCCCTTGCCAAGGATGGCATGGGGCCATGATATGTCGCCGCGCCCAGGATGGCGCGGCATAGACCATGGCCTTTCAGGGAGAGGGGGTACCTTTGCTCGAACTCAAGGTATGAGGGGAACGTATTGGCTGGTGGTTTGAAGGGCCGTTCCGCCCGAATCGCTTCCGCCGATGGAGAAGATCCGGCCGCTCACGCTGACCGCCCCATGGACGCGTCGCGCTGCGCCGAGGATCGTCCTGGCGGTCCAAGTGTCCGACAACGGCTCGTACTCGTGAGTGAGGGCCGACACGGTGCCATCGGTACCGCCGAGCACGAAAACCCGGCCATCGAGCCCGGCCGCGGCCAGATCGGATCTGGGGGTGGGCACGCCGGTCTTGGCCGTCCAAGTATCGGACGTAGGGTTGTATTCTTCCATGGCGCCGGCGTATGCGCCATTCCAGCCGCCCGCCACATAGATTTTCTCATGGGCGACGGCCGCCGCCATGGCGTAGCGGGCCGTGGGCATGGCGGTCTTGGACGTCCACGTGTTGCCGACCGGATCGTATTCGTTGCAATTCGCCAGAGTGGATGTGCCGTCGAATCCGCCGATTAGATAGATCTTCCCGTTCACGGCCGCGGCCACGTGCTGGTGGCGATTGGAGGGCAGGACAGCTTTCACAGCCCAGGTATTCGCGATGGGGTCGTATTCGTCGTTCAGATTGTAAATCGTCGGGACGTTGTCCTTGCCACCCATCACGTAGATCTTGCCGTTGGCCGCGGCGGCGGAGAGTTCCCACCGCGCGGTAGGCAGTGCCGTCTTGACGGCCCACGAGTTGGCCACAGGATCGTACTCCTCGTTTTCGGCTGATGGCGTACCCTTGTCCCCGCCGATGGCATAGATCCTCCCGTTGACCTCGGAGACGGCGAGAGCGCGCCGAGCGGTGAGCATCGGGGCCTTGTTCACCCAAGCATCGACGGGCGCGCCCGGTGCCATGGGCGTGTACTCCTCGTTTGCACCGGAGAGCGAGCCGAAATTATCGCGACCGCCAATCGCATAGACTCTGCCACCGGCTGTGGTGGCGGCGAAACGGTATCGTACTGTTGGGAGTGCCGCTGCCGTTGCCCACGAATCGCCTACAGGGTTGTATTCCTCCACCGTGGAATACGCGGAGGCGTTGTACCCGCCCATGACATAGAGCTTTCCGCCGACGGAGGCGACCGCCGGACCGTATCGGGCCGTTGGGGCGGCCGTTTTTGTCGTCCACGTGTTGGCGATCACATCGTATTCCTCCGTGGAGCTCAGCGCCGCGCCGTTCCATCCGCACGAAACATAGATCTTATTGCCGATGGCGGCCGCTCCCGTATCGCTCCGGGGCGTACCCTGGGCCGCCTTGCTGACCCATGTATCAGTCGACGGCGTGTATTCGCGGACGGCGGCGACGTAGACAGACGAATTGAATCCGCCGAAGACGTAGATCTTTCCGTTGGCGGCCGCCGCTTGAGGGCCGCTGACGGCGTTGGGCATAACCGCCTTGGTCGCCCACGTGTTCGCAGCGGTGTCGTATTCGTAGTTGGTATTCTGGACGGTGCCGTTGACGCCACCCAGAGCATAGACTTTTCCCGCCAGACAGGCGGCGGCCACTTGTTGACTGCCCGCAGGCATCGCAGCCTTGGCCGCCCACGCGTTGGCCACCGGATCGAACTCTTCGTTCGCGGTGGTCAGGCCGAAGATGTCTCCACCGACGGCGTAGACCTTCCCGTTCCCGCAGGCCGCCACGCCATGATGATACCGGGCCGTTGTCATGGCGGTTTTCGACGCCCAGGTGTTTCCGCCCGCCGCGCCGACTTTTTCAGCGGTGTTCGTATCGGAATTCCCCGCCTCGTCCTGCGCGCGGACGACGAAGTAGTAGTTCGTATTCTTCACGAGGCCGCTGCTGACGGCATAGGTCGTAGCCCCCGCCGCAGTGGTGTATGTGGCAGTGAATGAGCCACCGCAGGTTCCCGCACTCGTCGACTGGCAGATCTTGTAGACCAGAGAGCCGGCGGCCGTTACCGTGTCGGATCCCGCCGCCCACCCCAAGGTAATGGAAAGATTGTTCACCGCGAGCGAACTGATCCCGGCAAAGGTGGGAGTGGAGGTGTCGAAGGTGAAGGTGCTCCCCGTCCCCGGCGTTTCCACGCTGTTCAAGTTGTCCGTTGCTCGGGATTGGATCGTGTACTGGATTCCGTCAACCCAGGCCGGGACGGTGGAATAGCTCCAAGAAGTCGTTCCCGTTGTGAGAAGCCATGTTGTGGCGGGGTTGAAGGCCGTTCCGTTCCAGTACTTGCCGTCCGAGACTCGCAGGATTGTGATTTCGACTTTCTGTACACCGCTGCCGGTCCCGGGATCGGTTGACGAACCCGCCATCGAGGCGAGTGCGGCCAGTTTCGCGTTGTTGGCGGGACTTGTGACGGAAGAGGTCGGGGGCACGCCGTCCGGCACCACGCCATTGGAGGAAGCCCACGCACCGGTATTCCCCGCGGCATCCAACGCGCGAGCGCAATTGTAGTAGGTGGTGTAGTTGGTCAGGGTCAGCCCGGTGGTGTTTTTCCAGTTGTTTGCGCCGTTGCCGGCCGTGGCGAGGACGTCTCCCGTGCAGCCCGTGGTGGTGCTGATGTTGTAGTCGTACGAGGTCACGTTGATGTTGTCGCCGAAGCCGGCCCAATTCGCATCCATGGTCGAAGTGGATGACTGGAAGGCGAGGTCCGCGCCGGTGCCATCGCTTACCGATCCCGATACTGGGGCGATGGTGTCCTTTTGAACGAAGAACACGTCGTTCAAAACGGCGGAGTTACCCGCGTTGTCGAAGGCCCTCACGCTGACGAAGTTGTTCGTCCACTGGTTCAGGGACGCAAAGGCCACGCCCCAGTTCGTCGTGTACGAGGCCGTGCCGATCCCTGTGGCAATGTTAGTGAACACAATGAGCTGGGTACCGGTCTGCCCGGTGGCATCCCACACGGTGTATTGGACGTAGCTCAAATTGCTGCCACCGGCGTCGTTGAAGTCCACATCGTAGATCGCGCCGGGATCGGCATTCCGCCAGGTGGTGTCGCCCGCCTGGTTGTCGGCGATCGTGGGAGAGGCGATGTCGTTGGTGGCGGTGGCCGCCGAGGACTGATTGGTGGCGGCATCGGTGGCGGTCACATAGACTGTTGCATTCGCATTGTCACCGATGGAAAGGGATGTGAACGAGCCGTCGCCTGCCGCGGTTCCAGAGACGATCAGAGTCGTGAGCAGGCCATCCGCCCATACTTTGACCGTTGAGTTTGCCTCGACGGAGCCCACAGGGCCGGACACCGAGTCGGCCGTACTTGGGGCGTTCTGGGCTACGGCGACTCCCGTAGGCGTTGCCGGGGGCGTCGTATCGAGAATGATCGTGTCGGTGAAATCCGCGGAGAGGTTCGACATGAGGTCGCGGATTTGGAAGGTCACCGTCTTGGACCCATCGCCCGCCGTGAGCGTCCAGGCTTTGGAGGCCGAGGGCGCCTCAAAGATCTCGGTGTCCCAGACGCCGTCGTTCGAGTAGCGCACCTGGTCCACTCCGGCGCCGGAGGCGTCGCTGTAAACCAAAGCCAGCGTGACCGACTGGCTGTTCGCGTAGGCGGCGCTGCTGTTGATGACCACGCTGCCGGTGGGACCCTGTTTGTCGATCATCACCGTCACGCTGCATTTCTTGGTTTCGACATTGCCCACGGAGTCGCCGGACTGATAGCAGACGACTTTCTTGCACGCGCTGCCGGAGGAGCAGGTGACGGGAACGGCGGTGCCCGCTGTGGAAGGAGTGCAGCCCGAGCCGGTTCCGGTCAATTTTCGGATTCGATGGTTCGAAGTGTCTGCGATGTAGAGGTCGCCCGCGGCGTCCAATTCCACGTCGCTGGGGTACTGCAATGTTGCAGAGGCCGCCGGGCCGCCATCGCCGCTGAAGCCGCCCGAACCCGTGCCGGCCAACGTCGTGATGATACCTGATGCATCCACCTTTCGAATGACATGATTCGAGGTGTCGGCGATGTAGACGTTTCCGGCCGCGTCGGCCACCGCTTCTTTTGCATAGGAGAGGGTCGCCGCGGTCGCCAGTCCGCCGTCGCCGGTGTACCCGTTCGTGCCCGTTCCCGCGATGGTGGTGACGGTACCCCCCGGATCGCGCTTGTAGACGCGGTAGCTGGACGTGAAGAAGAGATTGCCGGAGGCATCAACGGAGACGCCGATGTTTCCGCCTACGGATGTACCGGAAAGCAGAGTGATGGTTCCGCTGCCATCCACTTTTCTGACGCTACCGCATTCGCCGCCGATGAAAATATTTCCCGCCGAATCGACTGCGATGTCGTGGACGTAAGTGAGCGTGGCGCTGGTGGCGGGTCCGCCATCGCCCGTGCAGCCTTGTGAACCGGTCCCGACCACGATGCTGAGCGTGCCACCGGTATCCACTTTGAAGACCTGATGGGTGTTCCGCTCGGCGATGTAGATGTTCCCAGAGCCGTCTACCGCCACGTCTTCCGGCATGCCCAAAGTGTAATTCGTGGCTGCGCACGGCGCCGCGCAACCCGCGCCGCCGCCGGCGACAGTGCTGATCGTGCCGCCGGGCGTGACCTTGCGGACGCGGGCCTGACCGGTGTCCGCGATATACAAGTTGCCGGCCGAATCGAAGGCCTGACCGGCCTTCTCCGCGCCAAGGATCAGACTGAGTTGTGCGCTCGTGGCGGGGCCTCCGTCGCCGAGCGATCCGCCGCCGCCCGCGAAGGTGCTGATGACGGCGGGAGGATCGGTCACGCAGTAGTTGGTGGAGGCGACGCCGGAACCCGTCCCGTCGGATGGGCTGAGGTTCACCCCGACATCGGCCGCTTGCCACGGCGTGGGAGCGTCGTCGGTGGTCGTCGGCGCCTGCTTGTCGATCTGAATGAATTTCGAGACCACGCTCTGGACGTTGCCCACGGCATCGGTCGATTGATATCGCGCGTAGTTCTGGCAAACCGACGAGGGCGAACAGGTAACGGAAATGGACGTCCCCGGTGTGCTTGGGGCGCACGTATCCGAGGCATCGACGCAGTACGATGTGGCGGCGACTCCCGAGCCGGTCTTGTCATCGAGCGTCAGAGTCACCGTTACGTCCGCCCCTTGCCAGCCCGCGGGAGCGTCATCGGTCGTGGCCGGCGCTTCCTTATCCATTCGGACCAGTTTGGAGATGACGGTTTCCACATTGCCCACCGCATCGGTGGCTTGGAAGCGTACGTAGGTGGGGCACACGGTGGCCGGAGAGCAGGCGACGGCGAATGGCGCGGTGTAGACCGTGGCGGGAGCACAGGAATCCGCGCCATCGAGGCAGTAGTTGATTCCGGACACACCCGATCCGCCGCCATCGCCCGCCGAGAGGGTGACCGTCACATCGGCGCCCTGCCAGGCGACGGGTGCATCATCTGTGGTGGCCGGCGCCTGCTTGTCGATGCGCACCAGCTTGGAGACAACGGATTCCGCATTCCCAACCCCATCCACCGAATTGAAACGGATGTACGTTTGGCAGACCGAACCGGTGGAGCAGGGGATGGAGACCGGGGCCGTGTAGGCGCTGGTTGGCGCGCAGGTGTTCGTGCTATCCGTACAGTACGTTGTGGAGGCGATACCGGACCCGGCTCCGTCGAAACCGCTCAGGGTGACGGAAACGTCTGCCCCTTGCCATGCCGCGGGGGCATCGTCCGATGTCGTCGGCGCCTGCTTGTCGATTCGAACCAGTTTGGACTGGGTGGTTTCCAAGTTTCCCACATTGTCCGTCGACCGGTAGCGAACGTACCGGGGGCAAACCGTCCCGACGGGGCAAGTGACGGAGACCGCCGTTCCCGCGGTGGACGGAACGCAAGTGTTGGCGGAATCCACGCAATAGTTCGTTCCGGCTACTCCCGAGCGGGCATCGGTGGGACTCAGAGTCACCGTCACATCACCGGGAACCCAGGAGGCCGGCCCGTCGTCGGTCGTGGTCGGCGGAATCGTATCGCAGGTCCTGGAAACCGTCGCCGAACCGCCGATGTTTCCGGCCGCATCCGCGGCCCGCATGTTGAGGCTGAGAAGAGTCCCGTCGGCGCAAACAATGCCGACTTTGGAGCAGGTTCCTGCGCTGTAGGCAGCCGCCAGCCACGTTGAGCCTCCATTCACGGTGTATTGGCAGTTCGTGATGGGGTTCAGATCCGTGAAGGTCGTGCTGACATTATAGATGCCATCGACGTGGGTGGCCGTAGCGGTTGAGGCAGGCGCTACCGCTCCGGCGCTCGGTGGCGTGACATCCACCGTGAACTGTCGCGCGGTCGAATAGACGCTCGCGTTCTCAGCGGCATCGAGGGCCCGGATGCGCCAATAATACGGCGCCTCCGGAAGCGGATTGGGATATGCGAAACCGCTCGCCGTTAACCCCGTGTATTCGACCACCCCATAGGTAAATAAGGCATTGGCCGAAATTTGAAACTCGACGGAGACGGTATCGGCGGACTTGGTCCACGTGAACGACGGTTTGACTATGTTCGTATGCGTCCCGTTCGTGAGCACTCCGGGCAGGGGCACGGCGGGGGGAACCGTATCCACCGTCCACATGTAGGACAACGGCGGGGAACTATTGCCCACCGGATCCCAGCCCACCAAGACGAAATTGTGTTCTCCGTCCTTCAGACCGGTGAGCGTGGTGGGAGACTTGCATCCGCCCGCAGGAGCCCCGTCGAGCGAGCAAGTCACCCACACTTCGAGATCGTCAGAAGCAAACCCGAAGACGGGTGAGCTGACATTGGAAATCAACCGGGGATGAAGCGTAAACCAAACCACCGGGGGGGTGAGATCGAGGAGCCAATCATACCGGGCCGGTGTGGGGTCGTGGTTTCCCGCGGGGTCCACCGCTTCCACGGCAAGACGGTGCGCGCCGCCTTTCAGTTCCTTGATGGAGAGAGGGGAGGAACAGCCCGTCGGGGGGGCGTCGTCGAGGGAGCATTCGAAAGCGGCACTCGAGTCGGGCGATTCGAAGAGAAAACCGGCCGAGGTGATCGCCGTTCGCGCATCGGGATGGCCGGTGATTCGTGTGTCCGGCGGGGTCAGGTCCACGTTCCACGTGAACGAAGCGGGAGTCGGATCGCGGTTCCCCGCGGCATCCTGTGCGAATACGCCGAGCGTGTGCGCCCCTTCCGTCACCGTCAGCACAGCGGGTGAAGTGCACGGCGCCGGTGTCCCCACGTCGAGCTGGCAGTAGTAAGAACAGGCGGTGGGCGATGGTCCGCCTGAGGCGGATTGGGCGGTGGAAGGATCAGAGCATGAGAACTCGAAGGAAGCGGACGCGCTCTTGACGAGGATAGCCGGATGCATCGAGATCGTCGTTTCCGGCGGGGCGGTATCCACCGTGAAGGTCACTTGGGCGGGTGAGGCATCCACATTTCCGGCCGCATCCCTGGCGCGAACTGAAAACTGGTAGACTCCATCGCCTTTCGTCAGAGTCAACACCAAGGGCGATTTACAGGCGATGAACGCCGAGCCGTTCAGCGAGCACTCGAAGGTGAAGCCGGGTTCGTTGTCCGTTCCGGAAAACTGGAAATTGGCCGAGGGCTGGTTGATGAGGAGGGCCGGCGGGACCGTGAATTGAGTCTCCGGCGGGGTCGTGTCCTTCATGGCCAGATAGATTTTCAGCGTGACCGGCGTGGCGTCGGCATTGCCCACCGCATCTACGGCTTTCACGGAGAGAGCGTGTGCCCCATTGGGCGCCGTGGGTTGATAGACCGCGGGACAGGGTTGAAACGGCCCACCGTCCAGGGAGCATCGAAAGACACATGTCGTGTCGTCGCACCCCAACTTGAACACATCGGCGGCAGTGGCGATCACGCAGAACTCCGCCACTTCTTTGCACGGGGAGGTCACGGTGGTTTCCGGAGGCGTAAGATCCACGGGCTTGAGTTCGATCTTGACCTCCGTGGCGGTTTGCGTGCCTGACCGTTTCAGGTCGTCCTTCACTTTTGTTTCCAGTTTGGTCGCCACATTCTCGAAAGCCTTTTGGACCTGCGCCTCCGTGGGCTTGCTCTCCGCGTCCTTGGCTGCGGCCAGAGCTTGTTTCAGATCGCCGGCAGGTTTCCCCTCGCCCGAGGCAGAGGAGTTCAGCACCGTGACCACTTCGGTAAGGGTGGCCACGCCGTCTCCATCGCCATCCGGGAGTTGGACCTCATCCTCGGTCAGATCCTTGTCTTCCATTTGGAACGCTCCGCCGGCGCCCGAGTCGGACCTGCCTCCGTCGGCCCCGGTCGACCCGGCTACATTCACCTGGGTATCCAATTCGACGAGCGGAACATCGGCGTTGCTCTCCGGGTGAACTTTCGTTTCGAACTGGTTTCCCCCTTCAATGAACTGATCCTGCGACATCACGAAGGCGGTTTCGTAGACGAAAACGATGTCGGCACCGCCATCCTGACGTTTCGGGGCGGATCGAGGGTTGTTGGCGGGCATTCGATTCGCACCATGGCTCGCTCCCCGCGCATCGGCTCCCCTTACTCCGCCGCGGACGCCTCCGCGAATTCCGCCCTGCTCGGCGCCCTGGACGCCGCCCCGGATGCCGGACGCCTCAGCGCCCCGAATGCCGGATTGGACCTCGCCCCGGATGCCCCCGCGGATCCCGCCGCGAATTCCTTCCGCGACGAGCTGACCATTGACGTACACGTCCGTCACGAGTTGACTCTTCTCCGCGATTCCGTTGAGCGCGGCCGCCGTTTCGGCCGAGAGCGGGAGGGCCATCTCCAAACCCATGGCCCGGGAGGGCATCTTCCGGATGGGGAGGTCTGAGATCTTGTTGACGCAGGCTGCAAAGGCCAGTGCGGCCATAATCACTGCCCCCATCCCGATCGATCGGATTGGTCCCCCGGTGTTCATTTGACTATCCCCGCTTCGATTCACAATACCTCCAGCTGTTACGGCTACCCTCGTCGATATGCTATCTCGGGTTCGACTGGGAGCCCCACCCTTTTTTCTCGATTACTCCACCTTCTATGTCATGGTGACCCGCGTTGGCGTCACGCTAATTCCCTGCGGTGGCACAACGCACAGTCTCCGCTGTATTTGGGCCGGATTCTATCTCGCCGACCGTACCAAAGTAAAGCAAAATCGCACTTGGAGTGAAACTCGAATTATGATCTATATCAGTATTCCAGAAGTGGGAAATTCCTTCCATTTTGAGCCGATTTGTGTGAGACTGCCGACGCTTGCGATGTGGCGTCTCTTTTTTGCAACAGCCATCTGCGTGGCCGTATTCCGCCCCCCGCTTTCTCTGGGCGAGGACGCAGTGGCCGGCCAACCCTCGGCGGATAACTCGATGTCGCTGTCCGGGCTGCCGGGCGCTTTCCGCGCGATTACGGGATTTCTGCCTTCTGCCGAACGGGTTTTTCAGTCCAGCACGGCGGGGTATTTTTCCAAGAAAGGTCTGACCCTCAGCGGCGAGGACCACAGCGGCATTGAAGGGCGATACGCCTTGTCGGTCCGACCATGGTCCATGGGGCGATTCACCCGGATGACCTTTGCCTTCTCGATGGAGGGCCGGTTTTATCGGCTTGATTCCGAAGATGGGAAGGGCGACACGACCACGTTGGGCAATCTGGGCCTCGGTTTCACCTATTCGTTGTGGCAGGGAGAGAACGCCGGCGTGAGCGTGGCTGTTCCCATTCTCATTCCGGCGCGTCCGGGCGGCGGCCCGGATGTGAGCGCGATGAGTCCGGAGTATTCGCTCGCCGCTTCCTTCCGAAAACTTTCGCCGCGCGGGGCGTTGCGTCACATCTTCGACATCAACGCGGGATACGCGGTGGACAAGACCGAGACCGTTCTCAAGCACGCGAAGGTGGATCTCATCCGTCGAACGCGGCTGGCCGCCGGGGCGATCAGCGAGACCGCGTTTGTTGCCCGCCTGGCCTACTCCGCGCAAGTCCCGGGGAGACGCGCCACCCCTTCGCCCTTCTTCGAAGTTTCCACATGGCGTGACGTGGATGGAAAGGCGATCAATTCGTTTGGTGAAAAAACAAAATTGAAGTTCTCGGCCAACCCGGTGATCGTCACGCCCGGTCTGAAATCCTTCGTCTACTCGAATCTTCAGGCCGATCTCGCGGTGGATCTCGGGCAGTTGACGGGTCGGTTTCCCGACGAGAATGAAGTCATCGCCCCGTGGAGAATCTGGGTGGGCCTGGCGTGGCTGCCGTACGAGGCGCCGGGACTCCACGCGGCCGAAATGGAGTACCCCCGGGAGGTCCCGTTTGCGACGCCGGAGATGTTTGGATTTGGAGTTCCCGCCGGAGTCGGCGGAGCGCCCTCCTCTCCGGCCGCGGTTCAAATTCCATCCGGACTCCCTGCCGGGGGTACGGTCGCCGAGCCGGCGCCGCCTCGACCGCTTCCATTCGCCCCCTACCGAACAGAGGTGGAAGGTCCCATGATCGAGGAGGTGAAGTCCGCGGCGCGGTATCTCGCCGTTCACACCGATGCCCTCGCCCGCGTGGAGGGGCACACCGACTCGAAGGGGCCGAAGTGGTACAACAAGATGTTGTCGACGGAGCGCGCGAAGTCGGTTGTGGAATTTCTTGTGGCCGAGGGGATCGATGCCTCGCGGCTGATGCCGGTCGGCCTGGCCGATGCGGAGCCCATTGCGCCCAACAATACGCGCGAGGGGCGGTCCAAGAACCGGCGCGTCGAGATCGTCATCATTCAGCCGGCGCCCTGGAGCATCGGATTTGCCCACCACAGGACGAAACTCGGAACGAAAGGGCAGGCGGTCCTCGACGAAATCGCCCGCCTCCTGAGTGAGAAGCCCGGCGCCAGGCTGCGGATTGAAGGCCACAGCGACGGGACCGGCGCCGAAGTTTGGAAAGCTCTTTACGCCACATGGCGGGCGGGGGCCGTTCGGGACTATCTTGTGGCCAAGGGCGTGGACCTGGGCCGGGCGGACGTCGTTACCTATTCCGATCTGAAACCGGTCGCTCAGAACACCGACCCTGCGGGCCGCGCCCAAAACCGGCGGGTCGATCTCCGAATCACCGAGTAGCTCCTCCCCCGCCGGCCGACCCCCCATCCGGCTGCATCATCTCCATCGGTAGCTGCCTGATTTCTGAGGTCCAATGAAGGCGGCGCATCCGGGCTGGTCCCGCCGCTCACGCTTCTTCGCAGCCCCCGATCAAATTGCCGGCGCCAGCCGTCCATGCTTCAACGTGACCACCCGATCACCCAGTTCGCCGATCTCCGGATTGTGAGTGACCACAACGATGGTTTTGCCCTCCGCATGGAAACGGCGCAGAAGGTCCAGGACAATTCGCTCGTTGTCGACGTCGAGGTTCCCCGTCGGCTCATCGGCCAGGACGATCGCAGGATGATTGATAAGAGCCCGCGCGATACAAACGCGCTGTTGCTCGCCCCCGGAAAGTTGCGACGGCTTGTGAGCCAGGCGGCCGCCCATCCCCACGGACTCCAGCGACTCTGAGGCTTCCCGCTCATCCACCATGCTGTGGAAATACTGAGCCAGCATGACGTTCTCCAAGGCGGAAAGGTAAGGAACGAGGTGAAACTGTTGGAACACCAGTCCGATTTTTTCCCTCCGCCATCGGATGAGGGCGTCGCCGTTCAGCCGCGAAATATCCTGCCCGTCGAAGAGGAGGGCGCCGGTCGTCGGGACATCCAGGCAGGCGATCAGATTGAGGAGCGTGGTCTTTCCCGAACCCGACGGCCCCATGATCGACACCCATTCGCCCGGTCGGATATCAAGATCAACCCCCTCAAGCGCCTGCACGTCGCCGTACCGCTTGCCCACGCTTTTCGTTTCGATGCAAGTCATGTTCAATCCCCTTTCAAGAGGACGGCCGGCTGGATCTTCCGAACCTGGCGGAGCGGGAGGATCGCTCCGAGCAGGCTGAGCAACATCGAGAGAACGAGAAGGAAGGGGATCAGCCCCGGGTGAAAATCCATGGAGGTTCCGAACATGGTCCGTTCCATCCGTTCCGCCATCGCCGCGCCCAGAAGAGATCCGACGATGCCGCCCACTAGCCCGATCACCGCCACTTCGCAGAGGAAGTGAAGATTCAATCGCCGGCTCGTGGCCCCCAGCACCGTCATCAGCGCCATTTCTCTCCGCCGCTCGGTGACCATCGTCATCAAAGCAATCAGAAGCCCCAGGAGGGAAGAGGCGGTGATAAGAATGACGACCGTCTGAACGATGGATCGAATCCTGCCCAGGATTCGGCCTTCCGACTCCCGGAGCCTTCGGATGGGATGGGCGCGGGCGCCGGGAACGGCCGACTCCACTTTCCGCGCGAGCGCATCGACATCCACATCTTCGGCGAGGAGGTTGACCAACACCATGTGTACTTGCCCAGGCCGATCAAACAGCCGCTGGGCGTGAGGCAAAGGCAGAAAGACTTGGTCGTCCTCCGCCCCCCCTGTGTCCACGATCGCCGTGATCACGCAGGAATGGGTCCGTCCTCCCGATTGAAGCATCGCGGCTTCCCCCAGTTGAACATTCAGCTTCTCCGCGACGGACTTCCCCAGGAGACACGCATCCATTCCGGCCGCGCCCGCCGGTTCGCCCTCCTGAATCTGCCAGTACGGAGTCACCGTGCGGATCGCGTCGAACCGCATCCCGGCTGCCGCCATCCGGCGTCCATTCCACTCCACCACGTCGTACAGGAAAGGTTGAGCGCCCAGGACGTGTCCCTCGTGAACCAGACCCGTCATTGTCGTCACGGAATCCTCCGGAAGGGTTTCGACACCGTCGGCGGGTTGGATCACGAAGTTCGCGCCGCTCTCCCGGAGTTCGCGGCTCATCTGGACACGTACATCGGCGTACAGCGTCATGAATGCACCGATGACGGAGGTCCCCAGCCCGACCGACAGTACGGCCACCCACACGCGGCCGGACCTCTCCTTGAGCGATCGGAAAAGTAGCCGCAAGAAAAAGCGCGAAGGATCCATCGCGCTTTACCCCTCCGCCAACGTTTGAGCAGGCCGGATCTTCCAGATGACGCGCGCCGGGAGGAGCGACCCGCCGAGGGCCACCCACGTGGACAACATCACCGTCAGCGGCAGCACCCACCACTTGAGGGACGCCCATGCGCCGAATACATGCAAGCTGATGAACTGGGAGAGGGCCATTCCCATCAGGCATCCCAGCGCGCCTCCGACAACGCCCACGATGCCCATCTCACCCAGGAAGAGAAAGGCCAGCGTGCGGTTGGAGGCGCCGAGGGCCTTCGCCAATCCAATTTCCGTCCTGCGATCCATCACCATGGCGCTCATGAGACTGAAGACTCCAAGAGCCGATCCCAAGAGTGCCACGAGGGTGACCACGGCCATCAGGAATTGGACTTTCCGAACCACGACCCCCTCCGATTCCGCCACCTGGCGGACAACCTTGGCCGCCACCCCAGGGAGGGCCTCTTCAATCTGGTAGGCCACGGCATCCACATACGGGGAACAATACCAGGTGTCGAATTCACGCGTGGTCAACTCATGGCGATGAAACCGCGCCCGCCTGGCCAGATCGTTGTCCGGAGATGTGAGAGCACTCACCAGCACTTGATCGACAGCGTCCTTCCGTCCGGTCAGGTCCTCCATCGCTTCAAGCCCGCAAAGAATCTGCTCGTCCTCGCTCCCACCCGTTCGCACCACGCCCGAGACCTGAAGGGGCACCGACGGCCCCCCCCCCGGTCGGCCCACGCGGACCACACCGCCCGGACGAATCCCCAGTTCCCGCGCCAGCGCGATCCCGACCAGGCAGCCGGGGAGCTGCGCCTGCTCATCGGGCCAGTTTCCTTCCACCTCCCACCACGGATGAATCAGCGAAAGACCGGTCACAAACCGCTCGTCTCCCTCCACCGGATAGCTCCGGCGGAACCACGTTCCGACCATCGTCGCTTCGCGCGTCCCCACTTTCACGTTCGTGGTGGCGAGCGGCGCGAACGCCACGATGTTGTTGCGCCAGAAAATCTCTTTCATCTTGCCTAGGCCGTTCAAAGGGATGCCCTCCTTGTGGGCGAGCGGGTTGTAGTCCACGCCGCCGATCTGCAACGGAATCGCCTCCGTGCGCGGCGCTAAAATGAGGTTGGCGCCGAACCCCTTCATCTCGCGGCTCATCTGGTCTCCGATGTCGAGCGTCAGGTTGAGGAGGGCCGCCGCCAGCGCGGCGCCCAGGGCGACACTGACCACGGCCAAGCTCTTCCGCCGCAGGTCGTTCCGCAGCGAGGCCCTGAGCATCCGGAAGATCATCCGACCTCCGAACTCGCAAAGAATCGCGCACCCTCACCCTGGACCAGATCCTGTTCTTGGATGACCAGCCGGCCGTTCTCCACTCGGAGCGGGAACGGAATGGGATTGCAGCCGCCCCGTCGACCGACCGTGGGACCGTAAACGGCCGAACCGCACGCCAGGCAGATCAGGTACTTTCCATTCTTCACGTACCCCTTGGAGCCGCACATCAGACAGGCATCGTATCCCGCCCGGATTGAACCTGTTTCGTCCTTGAGCACGATGAACCGGATGGCCCGCCCATGGGCATCCTCATACACGTAGCGCCTCAACTCTTCCTTTTTGAGCGAGTCGACCGCAATCATGATCTCCCCTCCGTCGGCCTTCACCTCGGTGGCATGCGTCAGGCGTGGAGGAACGCCCGCGTAGGATTCATAGTAGAAGGTCACCGCCGCCATAAGGCCGATCGCCAGGATCGCCGCGCGACCGAAGTGCCACTCCTGCCTCGCCTCCCAAAGCGCCTTGCGCCTGAGCGCCGGGTTCACCGCAGCACTTTCCTCCCGACTCACGCGCTTTCGCCGGACGTAGGCCGCGGTTGAGAATACGAGCGCGAGCGCCATCTGGGCGGTGCTGAAAGCGTCAATGTGGTTCACCAGGTAGACAAGCGTTCCGAAGAGTTTCTCGGGCACGGTCGCCCACCCGTGGAGAACCATGGAGTAGTATCCCCAGGTGAAATGTTCCGCGGCCAGGGTCGCCGCGCTCAGTCCGGCCACAAGACCGCCCGGCGATCCACGGACGCGTGGAGCGACCTTGGACACAGCCGCGAAAGCGATGGCACAGAGGAGAACGCCCATGACTCCCCCGGCGGCGAAGAGAAGGAAATCGGAGTTCAGCACGTTGAGCCGTCCGAGCGACTTCTCGCCCGCGTACGCCCCCAACGCCGCCGCTCTCTGTGAAACGAGCAGAACGCCGCCGATCCGAAGGCCCCATCGAGACCACGATCCCTTTCCGGCCACGAACACCAGAAGCAGGAGGAACCCCGCGCCGATCATGAGGATCCCTTCGACGACGGTCCGCACATCGAAGAAGGCGTAGAGGAAGACCAGCGCTCCGCCCAGGATCAACCCTGCCGCCCAAAATCGAGAATCGAACGGGACCGCGCCTTCTCCGTGCCTGGCTCGGAGGCGATCCCTCAACAGCGCCAATACGAAGAGCGCCGGAAAGAGATACCGTACGGCGTGGCTCAGGGGTTCGGCCATTCGATCAACACATTTCCTCTCAGATATCCAACTGGAGTCTCAGCCCGAAGATGTAGAAATCGTCCGCCGCCTTGTCGCCGCCCGGATCGCGCACGTACTGGACATCGGGGCTGAGGTTCAACCCGCCCACAGCCTGAATCTTGTACGTGTAGTACGCCTCCGCGTACATCTCCCCCCCTTTGGGATTTCCTTCATCGAGTTCGGGCGCCGCGTCACTGTAATCGCCGCTGGTGTGCGCGTAACCCGCGGCCAGTCCCAGGAGATCGCCGCCACGATTCCAGGCGTTCCCCACGAGCCGGCCGCCCACGGTGACGACCTGATCGGACCGGCCAACCCTCGGATCCTGGCGGCCATAACGAAGGAACAAAGCCAATCCGCTCATGACCTGCTGATCGAGGCTTGTCCCGAAGCCCCAGTTCGACCGGCCCGTCCGTGCAACGTCTGCAAAATCCTGGTGATCCGTTTGGTTGGTCCAAACATAAAAGCGGTAGTTGCCCTTCAGGCCGTAGTAGGAACGGCTGACATCCAACTCGCCGATCAGGAAGGGGTGGTCGAAGGGCCGGGCGAAATCGCCGTCGCCCTCGAAGACACCCACCTGCCCCTCCACGCTCAGAGCCTTGTTGAAAATGGACGTGAATCGATAGGCAAACCGGGTGCCGAGTCCGTATCCGTTGTCATCGCCGCCCCAGTCGATGGACAAGTTGTTCACGAACAGGTCCGCTAGAAAGCTGTGGGTCTCGTCGCCCGCCACGGCGTTCTGGTCGAAAAACCCCGCAGGATCGATTTTTCCCACGGCGAACGACACCCGCTTGTCCCGGAAAGAAGGATAGGGAAGCTCCGCGCCAAACCAGGCCTCGGCCAGCTTAAAGCTGTCCTCGTTCACCTCCAGATCTGCATTGGGCCCCGAGAACGTGGGGGGCAGATGGGGGGCAATCCCATCTCCCTGCCCCGCAAGCAGCCGAGTGAGTCCCAACCCATAGGTCCCAAGCGGAAACAAAATGGACAAATCGCCCGATAGACTGGTCTCGGCCGTGTCGCCACCCGACGGACTGTTCTCGTCGTTGTTCAACGTCGCATGGTTGACCATCGTCAAACCGGCCCCAAGCTCCAATCCGCTTAGCGATTCGAGGACGGACGTCCCCGTCTTCTGCCGATAGCCGAGCCGTTCAACCTCGTCCTCGAGGACAACGATTCGTTCGTCCACTTCCCGTTCGCGCTCGGTTTTCTGACCCGAAGTTTCCGCCTCCGAGCGAACGACTGAAAGGGCGAGAAAGATCAAGCCCGACAACACCGCCGACCAGAGCTTCAAGGTCGTCATGGTTTGCTCCTTTCCGATGCGGAATTTCCGATCCGCATCAATATCCCTTCCCTTTGCCGAGCCCGAGGTACTTGAAGGTCCACTCCACTTTGAATGATGGAAACCACGGCCGGACTCCGGTCGCCTTGTCCGTGTGTCGCCCGAACCCATTTTTCGAAGGGTTCTCGATCGTGTACTCCACTTTGTAGTTGCCGATTCCGGGCATGAGAACGTTGTCGCCGTAGTGCGGACCATCGGCGGCCACCATGGGCATCATCATGCCTTCCACCTTCTGGCCGTTGTCGAGATTCGTCAGCTTGTAGCTCACCGCAAGGTAGGGGACCCATTCTCCCTCTCCGAATCCGTTCGGGTTCTGGTCGGTTGCGTGTATGTCGGCTTCAATATGGATGTCCGCCTTCTCCTCTTTTTCGGCCGACATGGGCGGGTCCATTTTGATGGGCTGGAGATAAACCGCGGCCACCTCCATCCCGTATCGGACCTGGGGAAGGCCGATGGGGTATTCCGTAAACGCCAGACTCAACTGAACGGCCGCTGCCAGAACGGCGACCGACGAAATTCCGATTCCGATGATTCTTTTCATGATTTCTCCTTTCCAACCTGTTGAGTGTTCGATTGAACGATTGCGCCGACGGCCGGGGAAGACCTCCTACGCCGTGCCATGAACGTGAAAACAACCAGGAGGAGCGCCCCGACGAAAAGGCCCTGCGCCACGATCCCCTCGAGTGTGGGGTAAATCCCCGCCCACTCGATGTGCGGGATGAAGCCGACGGCTGTTTCGCCAAGGAGGTTTCCCTCCTGAAGTTCGCGGATTCCCTTTCCTGCGAAAACAAACGCGAGGTAGTAGAGAAAAAGACTTGTCACCGCGAAAAACGGACGGAGCGGGAATCGATTCATGGCGCCACGAAAGACGACAAAGACGAGGACCAGCGCGAGGCAACCGGCCGCGAATCCGCCCCAGAGCGGGCCGGCGGAGATTCCTTCCCCGGCGGCCAAGGCATGATAGAAGAGGACGGTCTCCGCCCCCTCCCGGTAGACCGCCAGGAAAGCCACGGCGCTCAGAGCGACCGTGCTTCCCCCGGTGACGGCCTCTCCCGCCTTCCTTTGTACGTATTCCTGCCATTTTCTCCCTGCCGTCTTGCTGATCAACCAATAGCTCACATAGAAAAGGACGAGCGAGGCGAGGAGCAGCGTCAGGCCCTCGAGCACCTCTTGGCTCGCCGGTGAAACGTCCATGACCTTCTTGAAGAGGTAGGCGGTCAGAACGCTTGCCGCCAGGGCGAGGCCCGACGCCGCGTAGAGGATCCGGATCTCCCTCATCCTCCCCATACGGGCGAGGTAGGCGATCAATGCGCCGATGACCAGAATCGCCTCGATGCCCTCCCGGAAGATGATCAGGAAGGACTGGAGGAAGGCCCCTTGGTTCGAGGAGTGCGACCCTCCTCCGCTCCCGCCGGCACCCGATTCATCGGCCGACGGATCGCCGAAGGCCTGCCCGGCGTCGTATCCGCTCAGACTCCGAACCGCGTCCGTCAGGTCCATGCGAAGTTGTTCCGCCTTCGCTTCGATTTCGCCGACGGGCGCCTTGGCATCCACGAGCAGGCGGAGATCGCGGAACTTCCTCTCCAACTTGTAGTTGCGATTGGCGGAGATGAACTGCCGAACGGCGATTTCAAGACCGCTCGCTTCGTAGGCGACGAAATAGGCATCGGAGAAGTGCTTGTCCGCCTGTGCGGCGTCGCCGGTTCGGTAGGCCCCGATCCCCGCGGCGAGGTACCGTTCGACCTCCTGCCGGCCCTTCTCCCAGGAGGTCTCCCCCCACGCCGCGGAGTGGACCAGCAGCAGAAGCCCCGCGGCCGGGGCCGTCAGCCACCGCCTCATCGCGCTCGCTCGGACCACCCTTCCGATCTTATTGGTAACGATAGTCAAATCCATCGAAATACATCGCACATGATATTCATTCTCACTTTGGAAACACTGACGGAGATCAGGTTTCTTGGAAAGATTCCAGACGGGCCGGCGAACGGATGAGAACTGCTCCCCGACCGTCCCGACCGCCGGCTACGACTTCTCGCGACACATCCTCCAGCGTGCGGGCGCCCTCCCGGCACGTCCGCTCCAAATCACGCTCCCGGACTCCCGCGCACAGACACACAATCACCGATGCCCTCCCCCACCCCATCGATACCTCAGCCCGCTGAGAACCTGGAGCGGCGGACCCGGGCGCGCGCCGAACGGCCGGCGCGAGAGCATGTACTCCTCATTGAGAAGATTCTGCGCCGTGAGGTAGATCTGCGCCCGCTCCGTCACCTCGTAGCCCACCGAACCGTCGATCACCACGTGGCCCTCGACGCGTTCGTTCGGCGGGATCGGCCCCTGCCCGGCGACGTCCCTCATGTCCCCCGCGTAGGAAAGGGACAGGTCGACCGACCACGCCCGGCGCGAGGCTCCGGCCATCAGCGTGGCCTGGTGGTTGGGCACGTACGGAAGCTCATCCCCCGGCTCCACATCGCCAAACTGGGGATTCTCCGACGTGAAGCGGGTGCGGAAATCGGATTGCGTGTAAGTATAGGCAACATCGCCATGGAGGCGCACGCCGCCGGGCGCCTGGATCGAATGCTTCAGCGCGGCCTCAAGCCCATAAACGAATACCGCGCCGGCGTTGAACTGGCGATTCAGCAGTTCCTCGGGGCAGCCGCTGGAAAGGGTGCATTCCCCGGTCAGGTTCGAGTAGTCGTTGAAGAACCCGATGACCCCGGCTTCCCCCTCCCGCCATTCGAGTCGAGTCCCGCCCTCGTAGTTGGTGCTCCGCTCGGGTCTCACCTCCGCGGGCTGTCCCGGCGAAACGGGACTGAACCCCTCGTGAACCCCGGCCAGAGCGACGAGCCACGGGAGAATCTTGGCCTGCGCACCCATTCCGGGCAGCCACACGGCTCCGGAGCCGACCATGCGGTTTCCGCTCAGCCGATCTTCGAACTCCGTTCCGATCCGCTCCGTTCGCACGCCCGGTACAAGCAGCAACGGGCCCATTTCGATTTGATCGGAAAGATGGATCGCCCAAGCCCGGGCCGAACCCAGACTGTTTGCCGTCGTCGACGACTCGCCTCCATCCGGAACGAGCGTGGCGCCGGTCATGAGGTAGCCGTCTTCCGTGTGATTTCTCCGAATACGATCCGTGTGGAACCGAATGCCCGGCTCGATGGATTGACGGACCGGTCCCCAAGTCGGGCGCCAGTGCCCCACGAGAGCAACCCCTTCCGAAACGAATTTCCTGTCGTTGGTTCCCACCAGGAGGGTCTGGTCCTCGCCCGCCGAGTCTTCATCCCCTTTCAGGACGGCCGCGTAGACCGCCGGCTGGCCCTCCTCCGAATTCTCCAGCAGATCCTTGAGATCGCCCCCCCCCCGAAATCGATTCAGCTTCCGCCAGGCACGCGAGAAGTCGTGCCGGTACAGGGCGGCCTGAAGGTCAAGCGATTCCGCCCACGCCACCCGGTAGTCGAAACGGGCGGAGGTTCGGGTAAGATCCATCCGGTCGCGCCGGCTGGCGGCATACCGCCTGTAGGGACTCCGATCAAAGTCCTGATCCGTCAACCCGAGATAGGTCTCGTTCGAGATTTCATCGGCGTATCCCAACCGCAGACCGACTTGGTGTTGAAGAGTGCCGGCCGGATCGGTCCGGACCTCGACCTTCCCCACGAATTCGTTTTTCTCGAAGCCGGTGTTCCCCCCCCCGTCCAATTCCTTGAAACCGGCCGTTTGGAGCCGGACACCCTCCAGGAGCGCGCCCCACCGCGGGCCGCCCGATCCCCAGTATCCGTGAAGCTTGCCGAATCGGTCCGTGCCCAGTCCGAGATCCACGAATCCCTTGCTCTCGCGGGGGATGGGCCGGCTCCGCAGATTCAGCGCGCCGCCGATCGTGTTGGGTCCGTATCGGATCGAGGCGGGCCCCTTCAGGACTTCCACGCCGGTCATCCGGGCCATGAGGGGGAAGTAATAGGCGGCGGGCGCGGAATACGGAGCGGGGGCAAACAATACGCCGTCCTCCATCAGCGTCACCTTCGAGCTGCGCTCTGAGCTCGCGCCGCGGAAACCGATGTTGGGTCGAAGTCCGTAGCCCTCCTCCCCTCGCACGTACACGCCGGGAACCTGCTGGAGGACGCGATGAACGTCCGCGTAATCGAACCGCTTGAGGTCGGTCTCGTCCAGCACATGAACGGAACCCGGAATGCGGGGACGGCTCTCTTCAACCACCACTTCGAGGGACGGGCCTGCGGCCGATTTCTCCTCACGCGTCGGCCACTCGACCTCATGACGCGTCCGTTCCCCCTCGCCGGCCCAGGCCGGGGTGAGGCCACTCAACATCGCCCCAATCCAACCGGAGAAGAGTCGTTGCCTCGCTCCCCGTGACATGTGGGGGATCCAACCGACGCTCACACCCGTGCGGACCGGCCTCTCGGCAAGACCCGCCTGACTGCCGCCGCCATCGGGTCCAGAAGGGCCGACGTCAAATCATCGATCCGGTGGTTCAGGACAGGACCGTCCAACCCGAAGCGCGCGGGTCTCCCCTCCCGCGCCAATCGAAGCGATCCCCCCAGCGCGTCCCAAAGGGCCAGCCATGAGCCGTAGTTCGCCGTGAACTCCTTCGCCGCGGTGCCGTGGTGAATCTGATGCTGGGCGGGACTGATGAGGATCCGCTCCAACGCTCCGCCGTAGGAAAGCCAGACATGGGAGTGCCGGAGATTTCCCCCGAGGCAATTGAGCACAAACCCAATCGCATTGATTCCAAGAACCTGGGCCTGCACCGCCTTGTCCCGGAAGGCATAAAAGAAGATCCCCGCGACGAGGCCGGTGACGAGCCAGCCGCGGACGGCAAACAGCGCGCTTTCCACCGGATGGCTGCGGTACAGCGTGACGGGCGTCATCACCTCCGCCGAGTGGTGCACCTTGTGAAACTCCCAGAGGAAGGGGACCTCGTGGGCGAGCCGATGAAGCAGGTAGTGGCTGAGATCCCAGGCCAGGAAGAGGGTGACGGTGTAGAGTCCCGTGACCTGCCCCGCCGTCAAGGCCGTGGCGCCGGCCGCGCCGAATCCGCGATCCAACGCTCGGACCACGACACCGGCCAGGCCGAAGGCGGAGAGCGCCCACGGCGCCGCCCAGATCGCTCGAAGGAGAGCCTTGGCGAACACGAACTTGTAATCCAACCGCGCCGACCGGTGGGACCAAATCTTCCATGAGAAAAAGAGGCGGCCGGCGCCGTCGGGATCCGATGAACCCACCCCCCATGACGCCGCGGCTTGAACGCCGAGCGCCACGAATGCGCTTCCCGCAAGATACACCCAGAAAAGCCGCTCTGAAGGGTCGATGAAGAAAGAAAACGGCTCCAGGAGCGGTGCGAGATACCGCGCGCTCCAACCCAGGTCGACCGGCAATCGTTCCATCAGTCCGAGTCCCCCGAACCCTCTTTCGGAAGCGACAACTGGAGGGCCGTGGCGAAATCTCCTTTGAGCGCGTCGGTCATCGCCTTCACGGCCGCATGCGCCGCGCGCACGGAATCGGGATTCGCCGTCAGGGCCTCCCTAAGCGATCCGGGGATCGAATCGACGGCCCGCAGCGCCTTGGTCGTGTCCGCGTCGATCTCCGTCGCGAGGTCCGCCCTGCCGACCGCCGCCAGGGCGTGGTCGAATCCCAACGCGGCATTTGAGGAACCGCCTCGAAACACCCTCTGGAACCCCTCGAGATTGGCCGCGATGTTCTCCTTCGAATGATCGGCCCACGGGGATTCCAACGCATCCGGGCAGACGGCCTGTGAGCAGTCCTTCAGCCCCGCCGGCTTCGCCAGTTTGCGGTCCTTCGTGACGAGATCGATGTAGAACAGCGCGCCGAGCAATTCGTCCAGCGCCTTCTGCGGGGATGAATACACCGACGAGCCGTTCCCGGCATCGGCCCATTGTCCCGCGAAGTCGCCCTGCGCCGGATCCCAGGCCCCGAGCAGGCGATCCGCATCCTCGGCGATCCGACCGGCCACCGCATGAGCATAGTCGGCACGACGTTTGGCCTTTTCCGAATCCGTCAACGCCCCCCACGCGCCCTGATTGATCGAGACTTGAGGAGGACACGTGTTCTCAGGCCGGTCGAAGAAGAGCAGATACTCCAACGCGTCCAACCCGAACACATTCGGAAGTTCGGTGTCGAAGAAACCTGGAACGGTGTAGGCGCCTTCCACCAACTCCTGGTCCACCCGGCACGAGTTCACGGTCGGCCACGAGTAGATCCGGTCGCGAAGGCCCTGGCCCCCGCCTGTCTTGGAACTCGGTCCCGCCGGTCCGATCTGAAGGAGCTCGAGCTCCTGCCAGGCGGTCATGGACTTTCGCCACGCCTGGCGCGCGGCGGCGCGATTCTCGCCGACATCCACCGCGCCCGCGGCCACCCCTTTCGAGTGCTCTCCCGTCGCGGTCCTCAATTCATCCGACGCGGCCTTGAACTCCCGGAGCAGGGGGAGAACGACCTCCGCTCCGACAGTGCTGAGCAGCGCTCGGCGGTCAAAGGGCTCGTTCCCGGCGGACCCCGCAGGCATCCCCCCCCCCGGCTCGGGGTCCCCGCAGAAAGCGATACGGCCCGCGGCGGCGGCGCAGAGGAGGACGACCAGCCAGGGGAACGCCGCGCGCCTTCCGTCCCGACTCACCAGCCCCCCTTGCCGTTCGCGTCTCCCATGTTGGCCTCCGCGAACCCGTAGGCCGACTGGAGGAGGCCGCGGCCCTCGATCAGGCCCTGTCTATACGAGGCAATTCGGTCCGCCGCCGCCCCCGGAAGGACGGGAGCGTCCTCCAGCAGCTCGTGAAGGCGGGTGAACTGAGCGTCGCTCAGCTTCTTCCGCGGATTGAACTGGAGCCCGAGGGCGAACCCCTTGAGCTCGGAGTAGGCCTTGGCGTGGTCCTCGAACTTGTAGTCCGCCGTTCCGAACTTGGCCATGATCTGAAGAACCTCGTTGATGTAATGCAGAACGGTGGCCGAAAACGCCTTCTCCCAAGCAAGGACGGCCTGGTCGCGCAGTTCCTTCACGCGCGCCATTTCATCTGGAAGCAGCTCGCGCCCCGCCGCGGCCCCTGCAATCGCCCGCATTTCCAGGAAGGCCGTCATCGTCTCCTGCGTGATATTGGTCTTCGCCGCGGCATGGCTCCCTCGGTCGCGCTTCGCCGCGTTGGCCGACCCCGCGAAATTGTATTCGCTTTTGAAGTCGATACTGCCGTCACCGTCGGTGTCGTAGCTCCCCTTCTTGTAGCCGTCGCGCCCGCCCGCGGCCGCGATTTCATCGTCGGTGTAGTCCAGGTAGTCGCGCGCCGCCCCGAAGTACCCGAGGGCCTCGTCGATGGCGTGTTCGAGCGTCGAATACGCCGCTCCTTCGGCGTCCGGCTTGGCATTCGAGGACTTCAATCCCTTGTTGTCCACGTCGTCGTCGAGGTAGTCGTCCGTTCCCTGCGAATACGTCACGGCCGTCACCAGGCACTTCTGGATCAGCTCCGCCAGGTCGAGGCCGGAGGCCGTCACGTGGACGGGCAACGGCTTGTCCGTCTTCGGGACCCCGTTCCCATCCACTCCATACCGCTTCTCACCGTTCCTGCGGCCCAGGACGTTGGCCTCCAGCGTCTCGAAAAGCGCCGTGATCAGTTGCTCCGGAGTCGACACCCCTCCTCCGTGGTCGGCGATGGTCGTGGATTTCCAGCCCGCAAACGCACCTCCCTTCCAGTTCTTGTAATCGGTCGAGGCGTCGTTCCCGGCCGTCTTGCCCACAAGGTCCGCGCTGCCGAGATCCTTGTAGACCTTCTGCTTCGATGCGGGGTCGGTCTTGAGCGCGATCGGCAAATCGCCGCTCGTGTCGCTCTTGAACCGGTAGTAGAAGTCCAGGGCTTTGACCACGTCTCCTTCGGCCGCGGCGTTGAAGTCGCCCGCATCCACTTTCGTCGAAAGCCCCTTGGCGTAACTTTTCAGATCCTCGATGAGCACCTGCCTCATCGTCTGGCCCGAGTAGCTCACGGAACTCTCGCCGGGCTTGAACTTGCTCTCGAAGGCATACCGCGTCGGCGCCTGAACGGAACCCAGCACCGAGGTGGCGCTCGACGAGCCTTGGCCCGAGGACGTCGCGTCCGACACCGACGTCCCCGGAGCGGAGGCCGAACCATCATCATCCGAGCAAGCGGACACAAGCAGGCAGGACAAGAAGCCCCAGAGCGCCACACCAAACCCAAATCCCTTTTTCATTCCGATTCTCCTTTCGATAATCAATCTATAAATAGGCGCGTCGGAGCCATCGTTCCCGAACGGTCGCCACCATCAGCCACGCCACGGGCGCCAGAACGAGGGCATACGTGAGCCACTGTCCGTATCGCCCTTCGGGACCAAAAGGCTCGGTCGCCCAGTGCAGGCGATCGTTGAGCGATTTGTTCAAGGGCAGAACGGAGGCTTCCGTCAGTTCGTGGAACCCGTAGATCAGGAGCTGAACCAGGAAGATGAGGAGGAAAAGGCTCGTGACTTGGAAGAACTGCGCGAGGTTGACTCGATGGCCGTAGCGCCCCCAGGCCCACGCCATCGCGCCGGCGGCGGCCAAGCCGATGAGTGCCCCGGCCAGCACGTCCCTCGCCGAGGAGCCGAACAACACGCTGTTCAACAGGATCGCCGTCTCCATGCCCTCGCGCGTGACCATGAGGACCGTGAAGAGGAACACGCCGGTCAACGCGCCGAGGCTGCCCTTCTCGGAGGCCGAATCGAGACTTGATTCCACCCGCTTCTTCAACGTCCGCGCGGCAAACCACATATGAACCGTGAGCGTGCCGACGAGACCGGCCGCCGCCACCGCCAGGATCCCTTCCCAGAGCGGCTGATTCATCGCCCGGTCGAGCAGAAGCCCGGCGCCCGCGCTCGCAAGCACCGAAGCCATCACGCCCCACCCGACGGCCCGGACCAGCGCCTTCCGGCCCGTCTTTCTGAGGTACGCCACGCTGATCGCCACGATCAGGAACGCCTCCATCCCTTCCCTTAGCGTGATGACGGTCGCCTCGAACACGAGACCTCCCTCCGGGCGCTCCGCCCTCGTTCATCCTCTCTGTTGAGATTCGTTATCATGACCGTCTTAGTGCACATGATACGCATTATCACCTACCGGTCCTTGACGACGGTCAACTTTCCTGAACGCACCGCCCCCCCCGTCCCTCCGAAACCAAGTCTCACTGAAAAGAACTCCCCGTTGATCCAGCGCCGCCTTCCGCCTGACCGAACCACATCCGGGCCAAGGCGTCCGAGGCCAAACCCATGAATCGGACGAACTCCTCCGGCTGGAGGTGCACGGCCGCCACGCCAAACGACAGGCAAACGCAGCCGTTGGGGCAACCGCGGATCGCCATGGGCAGGCCTTCGTCTTCTCCATTCTCCCCGCCGACCGGGCCGATGCTGCCGCCCAGACCCTTCATCGCGAACCTCCTCCCCTTGTAGTGATACTGATTCTCATATTCATGTAATTGCAAATGATACTCATTATCAGTAAGTTGTCAAGGACAAAATGCCGGCTCCCCGGGAAGATTGACATCACGGGCTCAAGTCACTAAAATATGGGCCGTTTTGGAACACGGACACCGGTTCAAAGGAATGAACGCGCGATTCGCCCTGTGGGCTTGCCTCTACCTGGGCCTGATCCTCGGCTCGTCCACCGCGTCCGCCGTCCCCGCCCCGCCGGATCCCTCCCCGCGAATCCAGGATGCGGATGAACACCTCCGACAGGCCGCGGCCATCTACGGCCAACTGCTCGATAGCGGACTCCTGCCCGCGGACAAGCGGACGCTCCTCAAATCCCTCCTCGAATCCCAGCCTCCTGAAACGGTCAACCTTTACTACTTGGGCTTGCTCCATCGGGCCGAAGGCCGCTGGTCCGAGGCCCTCGCCTACTTCCAACGAGCGGCCCGGGCCATGCCCGAATTCGGCGAGAATCGTTTCGCGCAGAAGGGAGTGCGGTTCGAGCAAGAAGGGCGCGAGAACGAGGCGATTCTGGAATACTCCACGGCGCTCAAACTCAATCCCCAGCTCGACAGCCTCCGTCTCCGACTCGCGCAGCTCCTCATCGGAGAGAGGGACTTCGAGGCCGCTGAACGGCATCTCCAGCCCCTTCTCGATCATAAATCCCTCCGGGCACAGGCCCTGACTCTGTCCGGCCAGATCGCGCTCGAGAAGGGACAACTCGATCGCGCCGTCCAAGCCCTTGAATCCGCCCTCCGTGAGGACTCGGGGATCTCCCCGGCCCGTTTGCTCCTCGCGCGTGCCTACCGTTCGCAGGGACTCCACGAGAAAGCACTCGAGCAGTACGATCAGGTGCTTCCCCTGTTCCCATCCGACGAAGCCCTGCGCAAGGAAGCCTCGGAGACCAAAGGTCTGGTGGGGCGAATCCGGGAGGAACGGGAAAAACTTCACTACCCCAACGCCTTGGTCGACGTCGGCGGGAGCGCTCCCTACGCCCTCCTCGTCGAGAAATCCACCCAGCGCGTCTACCTCTACAAGCAGAACCTGGGCGGCAACATGGAGCGCATCGCCACCTACGATACGACTACGGGCAAGACCTCCGGAGACAAGATTTCCCGCGGAGACCAGCGAACACCCGAGGGCGTCTATTTCCTCACCGCCCGCATCCCACGGCAACGGCTCGAGCCGCGGTTCGGAGCCATGGCGTTCCCCATGAACTACCCGAACGAGATCGACCAGTGGCTTGGAAAATCGGGCGGTGGCATCTGGCTTCACGGTGTGGATCCGAAGGATGAAAGCCGGCCCCCTTTCAATTCGCGCGGATGCGTGGTGGTGAAGAACGAGACTCTGAATGCGCTCTCGAATTTCATCACCGTGAATCTGACGCCCATTGCCGTGGTCGAAAAGGCCACCTACGCGGGCCGCGACAAGACCTTGAAGGACCGGGAGCTTCTCCGTCGAACCCTGCAAGGCTGGTCGCAAAGCTGGGAGAAAAGCGACCTCCCATCGTACATCCGCTACTACTCCGATCGCTTCAGGGGACAAGGCCGCAACAAGGCCGCCTGGAAGGACTACAAGTCGCGCGTATTCGCCTCCAAGGAAGGCGTCAGCATCCGCCTCGAGGAACTGAAACTCCTGCGGTATGACAGGACAACGCCCTTCGGCGAAGAGGTGGTCGTGGCGCAGTACATCCAGCACTACCGATCCAAGGGACTCAATGACACGGGCCTCAAACGGCTGTACCTGGTTCGTGAAGGCTCGGACTACAAGATCCTCACCGAAACCTGGTTGCCCTTCCGGCCCGTCGAACCCTTCCCCCTCGTGGGAGCGGGACTCGTCGAGCCGGAATGATTTCGCTCGCGCTCCTCCTCGCCCTGATCGCCGGGATCCTCATGCCGGCGGCTGCCGGCGCCCACACCGAACGATTCACCTACTTTGAGAACACGGACTACGCCCTCGAAGTTTTCAAGATTTACGGCCGCGAGCCCGGCGCCACCATACTCATCATCGGCGGCATTCAGGGGGACGAACCCACGGGATACCTCACCGCCGATCTGTACGCCGATCAGAGCATGAAGCGCGGCAATCTGATCGTCGTCCCACGAGCCAACTTCCACACCATCATCCGCAACACCCGCGCGATCAACGCGGACATGAATCGGCAGTTCAACAAGACCAAGCGCGAGGAGATTTACGAGGAACAGGTGGTGCAGGTGTTGCAGGAACTCATGAGGGAAAGCCAACTCCTCCTCAATCTCCACGACGGGTCCGGTTTCTTCTCGCCGGAGTCACGCGACGACCAGGTGAACCCCAAGCGCTGGGGCCAGAGCCTCATCATCGACTACGAGCATTTCGAGACGGAAGGCAAGAAGATCGTCCCGTTGAGAGACATCGCCGAGGGAGTGGTGGAACGGGTCAATGCCGAGATCTCCACACCGCAGCACCATTTCCACGTGAAGAACACCCGCACCGCCGATCCGGACTCACCCCATCCCGAGCAGCGCCTCTCGGCCACGTTTTACGCCGTGACGAATGCGGGCATCCCCGCGTTTGGCGTGGAAACCAGCAAGAGCATCAACCCCTATTCGCTCCGGATGAGATACCAGTCGATGGTGATCAATGAGTTTCTCAAGACGTTCAACGCCGAGCTGGACCTCCCACCGGTCCGGTTCGATCCCCCCCAACTCGAGTTTCTGGTCCTGAGCATCAACCGAGAGCGGCCGATCATCGTTAAGGACCGGGAGACGATCCGCCTGGCCGAGGGCGATCGGATCGAAGTCGAGCACATCCAATCGAACTATCGGCGCGGTTTGTCCGTGGACGTGGCCGGCGTCGGTGGCGACAGCGACCTCCACCGTCCCCTCACGATCAACAAGGAAACCACGATCCTCGTCCGAAAAGACAGCCTGAAATGCGGGGAGATCCACATTGAAACGGAGCGCCGCGCTCCGGCATCGGCGGCCGGCCCGGTCCTCCGTGTGCGCCGGAATCAACAGGAAGTCGCCCTCCGCCCGAGCGATGTCCTCGACGCCGCCGTAGGGGATGAAGTGACGCTGCTGTCGATTGAGACGGGCTCAGCCGGATCGTCGCCCGTGAAACTGAATCTCGTCGGTTTCATTCCCCACGACCAGCGGCGGGACAACCGCGGGCACGACTTATCGTACCCGGTCGACACCGCCAAGGATCTCTTGCCGGCGTGGTCCGTGGACAAGAGAGGCGACCTTTATCGGATCACGGCCACACAGTCCTCGAAGGAGATCGGGCAGTGGTTCTTGCGGCTCAGCCGTCCCCAGGTCCGGTATCTCCTGGTGGAAATCAACGGGACGCGAACGTGGTTCACACCGGACGAATCGATCCGGCTGCACGACCCGGATGAAATCAAGATTATCGACGTGGAAAGCAACCTGCCGAATTCGGATGGGCTGACGGTGAATTTCCGGGGCTACAGGAATCCCCTGGGATCCGATGACCGCGGCGTCCCGATCCGGCGCGATCAGCTTCTTCCCGAATTCTCGACCGGCGCGCAAGGCCGCGAATACCGGATACTCATTTCCAACCGCCAACTCCTCATCGCGGAGCTGCGGGTCGACTATCCCTGACCCGCCGCGGATTCCACTCCAGGCCGGCTTCCTTGAGAAGGGAGCCGGCGGCGTCTCAGGAGGACATCGGTCAGCCAAATGAGACCGCTGCCCAAGCCGTTGGCTCCGAAGTACGTGATCCCGTGGAAGGCTGTGATGAACGCAAGCGCTTCCACACGATCCACCCCGTACACGTGAACGAGAAACGCCGTGCCGATCACGTGGTAGCCCCCGGCCGAGGCCGGAGTGGGGACTAGCGTGCTCAGGCCCGAAACGGCGAAGATGAGAAACGCGCCACGAGCTCCGATCCGCTCCAGCAGGCCGAAGGCATCGAGGCCCAGGGTAAACGTGGCCATGTAGAGGCCCCACAGGGGAATCGTCCAGAGCGTCGTTATGACCCAGCTCCGGGCGGAACGCATGAAACTCAGTCCGTCCGTAAACGAGTGGAGCAGGGAGAAAAGCCGACGGCGCCAGCCGGCAGGATGTTTTTCCGCCGCACCGGCCAGGGCTTTCATCAACCTCTCTGAGCGAATCGCGGTGATCAGACCGAGCATGACTCCAAACCCCGCGAAGGCCACCCAGCGCCCGTAAACAAGCCAGTGACCGAGGTAATCCAACGGCCCTTCCGGCATGATGACCAGAGCCACCATGATGACCAGGCCCAACACCACGACATCCAAAAGTCGCTCCGCGCCGATGGTCGCCGTGGCCGTGGCCAGCGGTATTTTCTGAGTCCGATTCAGGTAGAGCAGCCGTACGATCTCCCCCCCTCTCGGGAGCACGTTGTTCACCGCGTACCCGGCGCAGACCGCGGCGAACGAAGAGAAACGGCTCACGGGACGGCGGACCATGACAATCCAGCGCGCTCCACGAACGTAGTTGCTCACCAGAAGGGCGAGACACGCCAGCAGGAGTTCGATCTTGTTGGCCCGTTCGAGAAGAGGCGGGATCTGGCGCAGAGCTTCCACGCCTTTTCCTCGAAAAGCCCAATAGAGGAGTCCCGCGGTGAGCAGCAGCCCGATCAGGGTCTGGAGCACGCGTTTCACAATGTCAATCCTCCTCCAGAAGGACGGCAGGCTTGGGCCGTTCCACTTCGGGACTCCACGACATCAGATCGGCCCGTCCATCCAGGATCTCAAGATAAGTAAACTGAATCCGTTCCCGGGGTTCGATACGAAACGCCGTGAAGGTGGTGATCCACGTTCCCGTATTGAAATGCCAGCCGGACGCCTCCGGGATCGGGCAGATGTCCTCACTGTGCGTATGTCCGAACACGACGAAGCGGACTCCCGCGAGTCTCGCAATTTCGGCCGCAGCCTGGCGATAAGGGGACTTCGGTTCGCGCTTCATGGTCCGGTAGAGCCAAAAGACCAGACCGGACAGCAGCAGGGTCACCAACAGAATGTTCGTGAGCACAAACAGGGACGATCGAGCCCATCCACTTTCAAGATTGGACCATAGGACGGACTGCGCCAGAAACCACAGCCAGAGAGTCAGCGCCGTCCCTCCCAGCGCGGAAGCCAGGCCCAGTACAACGCGTTTGAAAATCCGCTCGACGATGAGGGAAACGTGCCCGCCCGGCTCTTTCATGGATTCGATGCGTTCCAGGTTCGCGCCCAGACCCGACTCCTCCGCCAGATTCTTCAGTTCCCCCCGATGCCGCTCGGCCACCCGTTTCTCCCAATCCTGGTGACCCTGCACACACGGCTTGGCCATCTTGAAAAAGAGCGGGCCGTACCAGAACGCCGCGCGCAGAATCGCCGAAGGGCGATTGACCAGCAGCCACAAGAAGTATTGCGCATTCGACCTCCGTCCCGGAACGACGAAGGTGACCTGACCAAACCGGTTGTAGAGGTATCTTTGGAAATAGGAGCCGAAGGGCAGGTCGATTTCGTCCGGGTAGCATCCGCACGGGGTCGAGGGGAGCTCCGGCTTGATGAGGTAGTCGAAGGCGTTATACGTATCATACTGGTGGCCGTGTTCCACCCAAAGCAAACCCGGCACGTGAAAGAACCAGGAACGGAAGCAAAGGCGATTCAGAGCATCGCTGTTCGCGCCAAGGTGAAAACTCACGGCCCCGCGGATCTTGTTTCTCAGCGGCTCAATCTGAAGCTCGTGATCATGATTGCCCGGGAGAATGATGACCTGTTGGCCCGCGTCGAGCAGTTCGGCAAGCCCTTTGAAAAATACCGCGTGACCCCGCACCACGGCGTCCATTTTCGCCTCAAGCTCCTCAAGGACCGTCGCATACCCCAACCGGGATACTCCTCCCCTGGCGCCTTTCAACCGGAACCGCTCGCGGTGCTGCTCATCCACCCGGTCGATCCGAAGAAGGTCCACGAAGTCGCCGTTGATGATCAGCTTCACCGTTCGCTTTCGTTCGCGCGCCTTCCGGATGAGGAACCGGCAGAAGAGAAGAAACTCCTGGTCAAAGAAAAAGTTTTCAAGATGGAAGTATCTTCCGCTGGAAGGGTTCCGGCCCGGTCCGAGGTGAAGATCGCTGACAATGATGTAATCTTCGGCGGAATCCGGTTTCATGGCACCCCATGGTAGCACACAGGGGAAGGGCCAACAGCAACATCCGAGAGCGTTCCTGTTCCCGTTTCAAGAAGATCGGGGGCGTCTCACTCAACCCTTGACAAATTCCCACTGGCTGCGGTAGCGTGGCGGGCGTTACGGTGCGAGTCTCCCGCGCGAACGTGCGGGAGTGAAAAAAGGGAACTCCGTTGAATGCGGAGGCGGTCCCGCCGCTGTAACCCCGCCCCTTGCCGAAAGGCAAGGGACAAACGCTTGGTCGCTCCGCCGAAAGGCGAAGCCAAAGCCACTGGCCGGAAATCGGTTCGGGAAGGCACGACCAAGCGGCGGGGGAGCCAGAAAACCTGCTCGCACCAAGGCCCGGACTTTGCCGGGTTACGACCCGAAGAACGGGTCGAGAACGGGAAAAACGCCGCGATCCTCGCGGAAAGGGATAAGGCGTGATGAAGAAGCTGGGTGCAATCCCCGTTCCGAGCAATCGGAACGGGATTTTTTTTGTCCGGAAAAAAGCCATGGCCGGGATCATGGCCGTTTTCCTGTGGCCGATCGCCCATTCGGCAGGCGCGGATACCCCTTCCACCGCCGACTCCCCCCCCCCGATCATGGAGGAGGTGGTCGTCACCGGCCGCCGCGTCGTCGACCCCACGGCCCAATCCACCTTGATTCTGACGGAGCGGTATGCGGACCGGCCCGTCACGCTCCCGGAAATTCTCCAATCGGTCGCGGGGGTGAAAATCAGCCGCTTCGGCGGCCTCGGCAGCTTCGCCACCATTTCGATCCGCGGCTCCACGGCGGACCAGGTCCGGTTCTACCTGGACGGCGTTCCCCTGAACACGGTTCAGGGCGGCGGGCTCGACCTCTCGACGATCCCTCTCGACCTCATCGAGAGCATCGAGGTCTTCCGCGGACAGACTCCTGCCGAGTTCGGTCAGGCCGGAATCGGCGGGATCGTGGACATCCACACGCGTCGGCCCGACGGAACTTTCCTCACCCGCATCAAGACCGGCGGCGGGTCTTTCGACTCGCTCCTGGGTTCCGCCGTCCACTCGGGGCACACATCGGGATTCCGGTACCTCCTCGGCACGGACGTCCAGCAAACACAGGGGGACTTTCCCTATCTCGACGACAACGGAACTCCTTTCAATCAGGATGACGACGATCGGGTGACGCGATCGAACAACGAATCGTTGGCGTGGGGCGCCGCCGGCCGCGCGGAGTACGAGCTGGGCGCGAACGACGCCATCGAAATGGCGATTCACACGCACACAAAAGATCAGGGCGTGCCCGGCCTTGGAAACTTTCGCAGTCGCACCGCCACCCTTGAAACGGCGCGCCAATCGGCCACCCTCGCCTGGCGCCGAATGCGAAGCGGGCCGGAATCCGTGGAAGCAAGGGTCTCCGGCTTCGTCACCCTCCAGCGACAATCCTTCAAAGACACCGCGGGCGAAATCGGCGTCGCCAGTCAGGATAACCGTGATCGCACGCTGGGCTGGGGAGCGAACGGGCGCGCGGCCATGCCGATCGGCGAGCGTCAACGATGGACGGCCTTCGCGGAGGTTCGGCAGGAAGCGTTCACCCCCAGAGACGCCCTCTTCCCCAATCCGCTGACCGCGGGCCGACGGGACACGATGGTGGTGACGCTACAGGACGAGGTGGAGATTTTCCCTCCGCGGTTGCTGATCGTTCCTTCCGGCCGATTTGAATACGCGCTGAACCGGGCCTGGCTCGTCGCGCCACAAACGTCAGACCGCGTCTCCGCAACGGAGCGCCGCACGCTGGCCAACCCGACCGGCAGGCTCGGCGCTCGTTACAAGATCCGCCACGATCTTACGGCCTCGGCCAATGTCGGCACCGCCTATCGAATTCCCGACTTCACCGAGTTGTACGGCGACCGCGGATTCATCCAGGGCAATCCCGATCTCAAGCCGGAATCGGGACTGAATGCCGATGCGGGTCTCCTCCACGAAGTGCCGCGCGCGGGCGTGATGGATTCCCTCCGGACGGGTATCGTGCTCTTCGGCAGCCGGGTGACGAACCTGATCCAGTTCGTCCAAAACTCGCAGCAGACGGCCGTGGCCGAGAATTTCAACCGCGTGCGGGTTTTGGGACTCGAGGCCCAACTCGATGCCTCCCTGCTCCGGCACGCGGAAGTGTCCACCACCTACACGCACCAGAGGACAACGGACGTCAGCCCTTCGGCCACCCACCGCGGGCGGACGGTCCCCGGCCGGCCTTTCAATGAAGTCACGGCACGAAGCGGCATCTTCAACGCCTGGGGAAAAGTCTTCTACGAATTCGAATTCACCGAGGGCAACTTTCTGGACCGATCCAATTTCCTCCTCGTGCCCGCGCGATTGATCCATAATACGGGCGTCACCTTCAAATTCCTCAAGCGATTCTCGGCCACCGCCGAGGCGAAAAACATCACGGCGAATCAGCTCGTCGATTACAACGGATTCCCGTTGCCGGGGCGCTCCTACTTCGGATCGCTCACGGCTACCTTCTAGTTCAACGGCATGATCACCCCGAACCTCATCTCGGTCGCCGCGATTCTCGCGACGCTTGCCTCGGGCCTCCGCGCGGAGTCAACCCAGCCGGCGTGTCACCGGATCGTTTCCCTGGCCCCAAGCGTAACCGAAATCCTTTTCGCGCTGGGGTTGGGTGAGAGCGTCGTCGGGGTAACCCGGTTCTGCGCCTTCCCTCCGGAGGCCGCCCGGAAGGACAAAGTCGGAGGATATGTCGATACCAACTATGAGGCGATAGCCGCCCTCGATCCGGACCTTGTCGTGCTCCTGCCGGAGCAGGCCGAACAGGAACGAATCCTCATGAATCTCGGCATTCGAACGCTGGGGGTCGATCACCGGAATGCCGCGGGAATTCTGAATTCCATCGCCACGATCGGGACGACGTGCGGGAAAGGCGTGGAGGCGGAGGCCCTCGTCGCTGATCTGCGGCGGCGGGTGGACGGAATCAGAGACCGCGTGCGGAAGGCCCCGCGCCCCACGGTCCTCATCTCCCTCGGCCCGAATGCGGGAGGCGGGGTGCTCCAGGACGGCATACGCACGTTCGCCCGCGGAGGATTGTTCGACGAATTGCTGACCCTCGCCGGTGGGAGGAATGCCTACGGCGGACTTTCGCCTGAGTATCCCGTTCTCTCCGCCGAAGGCATCCTTCAATTGAACCCGCAGGTCATCATCGAGTTGGTTCCCGACCTCGAGAGGATGGGATGGCGCAAGGAATCGCTGTTGGAGCGGTGGAAACCCCTGCAAGCCGTGGATGCCGTCAAGAACGGCCGAATCTACATTTTCAGCCAGGATTACGTAAACGTTCCGAGCACTCGATTCGTGCTGCTCCTGGAAGCGCTGGCCCGGGCGATCCATCCTGAACTGAAGTGGAATTGATGGGCATGGGCAAAATAGTGCTGATCACGGGTGGAGCGAGGAGCGGGAAGAGCGACTACGCGCTCGAACTGGCCGACGCCTACAAAATGAAAGCCTTCATCGCGACCGCCGAACCGGTGGACGAGGAGATGCGCCGGCGCATCGAAACTCATCGACGGGAGCGTGACTCATCTTTTCTCACGATCGAGGAACCCATCCGGATTGCGAAGGCGCTGCTCGACCTCCCGAAAGAGATCGAAGTGAGCGTCATCGACTGCCTCACCGTCTGGCTCGGAAACCTCATGCACAGATTCGGAGAAGAAGTCGGCGATCATGCTGAGATCATTTCGTTTCAGAGGGCGATTCGGAAGCCACGCCACGACCTCATCATCGTCACCAACGAAGTGGGCATGGGCATCGTGCCCCCAAACGCCGCCGCGAGACAATTTCGGGACCTTGCGGGAAGACTGAACCGGCAGGTGGCGGACATGGCCGGTCGGGTCATTCTGATGGTTTGCGGCATGCCGATTACCGTGAAGGAGCAACCTCGTGGATCGTCTTAGCGAAATCTTCGATTCCATCGCGCCGGTCGACCATCGTATGGACGCCGACGTTCGATCCCGACTGGACAACCTGACGAAACCGAAAGACAGCCTGGGGCGTTTGGAGGATATCGTCGTTCAGTTCTGCTCGGTACGGGGCACGCTTGAACCCCACATCGAGAAGAAGACGATCTTCACGTTTGCCGGCGACCATGGCGTCGCCGAGGAAGGAGTCTCCGCCTATCCGAAAGCGGTGACGCCGCAGATGGTCAGGAACATGCTGGCGGGCGGCGCGGCGGTCAACGTGCTCGCGCGGCACGTCGGGGCGGAGGTCCGCGTCGTGGATATCGGTGTGGACGATCCGCTGGAGAATGCGCCCGGTCTCGTTCGCCGGAAGGTCAGAATGGGAACGAGCAACATTGCGCGGGGACCGGCCATGACCGTTGATGAAGCGCTTCGCGCGATTCACGTGGGCATCGAGCTCGCCCGGGAGGCTCAGAAGGACGGGGCAGCGCTTCTCGGCGTGGGCGATATGGGCATCGCCAATACAACGCCATCGGCGGCTCTCTACGCCGCCCTGCTCCCGGCGCCCGTGGAAGAAGTGACGGGCCGCGGAACGGGAATCGATGACAACGCCCTGTCTCGCAAGGTGAACGTCATCAAGCGCGCGTTGACCGTGAACCGTGACAGTCTGTCCGATGCTCTCAACGCACTCGCCGCGGTCGGTGGATTTGAAATAGCCGGGATCACCGGCGTCATCCTGGGAGCGGCCTCCTGCCGCATTCCCGTCGTCGTGGACGGTTTCATCTCGTCCGCCGGAGCACTCGTAGCTTGCAGGATGTGCGATCGTCTCAAGGACTATCTCTTTTTCAGCCATTGCTCGCAGGAATCCGGGCACAAGGCCTTTTTCCGGCGGTTCGGCGTCGAGCCGCTTCTGGACTTGGGAATGCGTCTGGGCGAGGGAACGGGAGCGGCGTTGGCCGTTTCTCTCATCGAAGCAGCCGTGAAGATCTACAACGAGATGGCCACCTTCGGATCGGCGGGCGTTTCGGGAAGGAGCACGACTTGATCGCGGATCATTCCGCAACACGCCGGAACCCGTTCGGAGGCCTTGTGACGGCCATTCGCACGCTGACCATCCTTCCATCCCCCGGCGCGGATGCCGTGAAACTCTCGGATGCGCTCCCCTGGTTTCCCATCGTGGGCTTGGCGTTGGGAATGCTGCTCTACGCCGGGATCCGGATGCTCGATTTCATGGCGGGCGACCGCTGGCCGGAAGGCATCGCCGCGGCAACGATCGTGGCCGGAACGATATTGACCGGCGGCCTGCACCTGGACGGCCTGGCGGATTGGGCCGACAGCCTCGGCGGCGGGGGCAACCGTCAAAGAATGCTGGACATCATGAAGGACTCGCGGACGGGAGCGTTCGGTGTCATCGCCGTGGTGAGCGTCATCCTGCTGAAATGGATCGCGCTCTCCCGGCTGATTTCGTTGCACCTCGCCATTTGGATGGTCGCCGCCTACGTTGTATCGAGGTGCATGCAGGCGGATCTCGCGGGCCGCTTGCCCTACGCGCGGATCGACGGAACGGCCGCCCCGTTCATCCACCCGGCCGGCATGGCTCGCCGCGCCGTCATTCTTGGCTCCGGCCTGTCGATCATGCTCCTCCTCTGCGGATTTGCCGGAGGCGCGATTTTTCTGGTCGGTGGGCTGGCAGCGTGGCTGTTCGGACGATGGTGCCTGCTCCGCCTTGCCGGGGTCACCGGGGACCTCCTCGGAGCGTGCAGCGAATGGACCGAAGTTTTGACCCTCTTCCTCTGCGCCTTCGCGGGCGAAAAAATCATCCCTTGGAGTCGATCACTCTGGTCGCTCCCATAAGTAAAACCGTAAAGATTCATATGCTACGAAAGGAGAATCAAACATGAGAAAACTCACATCCCGTCTTGGCTTAATCCTATTTACCGCATTCCTGCTGGGCATCGGATGCGCGGAGAAGGAGAAAACCGGCGGCCTCGCCCCCTCGAAGGGCGCGGTCATCGTCACAACGGATTTCGGCGGAAGCGGAACCGTGGCCTCGCTGAGCCTCGGTCCCGACCCCGCCCTTTGGAGCCTGAGCGACAAGCTCGAACTGGTCTCCAGCGATCCTACGGTCCGCGTTTTCGGGTCGAGGGTCTACGTGATCAATCGTTTCGGAGCCGACAACATTCAGTTGCTCGACCCGAACAACAATTATCTCACCGCCGGTCAATACTCCATCGGCAAAGGGGCCAATCCGCATGATATCCTTGAGCTCAGCGCGACGAAGGCTTACGTCACGCGGTTCGAGCCACCCTACGATGACATCCTGATCGTGAATCCGACCACCGGAGATGAGCTGGGTACGATTTCCCTCAAGGGGGTGTCCGGTCTCAACAAAACGTCCACGCCCCGACCGCACCAGATGATCAAGGTGGACGACCGGGTCTACGTGATCCTTCAGAATCTCGACAGTGCTTTTTCGGAGACGGGGAACAGCCTCCTGGCCGTCATCGATCCGGCGTCGGATGCCCTGATCGATGCGGATCCTGCCACTCCCGAAATCGATACCATCGACCTCGGACTCAAGAACGCGAGTGGAAATGCCCTCTACAAAGATGAGGTCTTCATCGCCGGGGCGGGCGACTACCTCGCTCAGAATCCGGCGGCGGAAGCCGGCGTCGTGGCGGTGAATGTAAAGACGCATGCCGTTCGCACGATCATCGGCGGTGCCGCGCTTTCCGGAAGACCGGGAGAGGATTTGGCCGTCACGGAGTCCGGCCGAGGTTATCTCGCCGTTACCGATTCCGCCTACCCTGCAACGTTCAAACCGTCCCTTCTGGAATTCGACGCCGCGACAGGATCCTTGGGCGCGGCCATATACACGGGCAGCTCGACGGCCTCCGCCCTTCAGTCGTTCGAATTGGACAGCCGAGGCCACCTCTTGATCCTGGACCGCGATCCCGCGAACCCCGGGGTGGTGGTTGTGGACACGAAAACCCGCGCCACCATTGGGGATCGGTTTCCCACAAGCATTCCCCCGGCCGCCATCGCAATCGTATCGGAGGAATGATCGCTTGAGGTGCTTTGCCGTCGTCGTCGGCCTTCTCCTCTCGTGGATGGGGCCCGCCCGATCCGAGGCCGCGGAGCAATCCGCCCCGACCCCCCCCCGAAGGATCGTGTCGCTTCTTCCATCAATCACAGAACTCATGTTCGACCTCGGAGCGGGCGACCGGGTCGTCGGGATCAGCGACTATTGCATGGTGCCCGCCGGCAGCGGACCCTTCCCGCGCGTCGGCGGGCTTATCCCCAATCTGGAGATGATCGCGGAGCTCCGCCCCGATCTCATCCTGGCCGACACTTCACAGGCCCAGGGTCTGAAGCGCGCCCGGGAAATCGGCCTCCGGGTCAAGCTGACGGATTCCACCCGGGTCGGGAGTCTCGACGATTTGTTCAACCTCATCGTAGACATCGGCACGGCCGTCGGGCGGACGGTCGAGGCCCGCAAGGTGGTGCAGGGCATGAAGGAGAGATTGAAACAGTTGGAGAACAAACTCGCCGGCAAACGCGCAACCACGGTTCTGTCCGTATTGTGGTGGGAGCCGCTCATGGTCGCAGGCCGGAGAAGTCTCCAGAATGAAATCATCCGGAGTGCCGGCGGGGTGAATGTGGCCGCTCACATGGAGAAAAGCGGGTCCTCCGTCTCGGACGAGTTCGTTATTCAGAAGAACCCCGACGTGATCATCGTGCCCGAGCCGCAGGATCTGGCCATCGCGAAATCGCGCCCCGGCTGGAGTGTGCTTTCCGCGGCGCGCACGGGCCGCGTGGTGGCTGTGAAGAACAACCTCATCGGCCACTACGGGCCGCGCCTGGTGGAAGGCATCGAGGAGCTGGCCAAGGTTCTTCACCCGGAGGAGAAGTGGTGATGCCGCCCTCTTTGAATCTCAGGATGAAATTGTTTCGCGTCGTGCTCGTGATGGGAGGAGTCCTCGTCCTCGCGGCTGCGGCGGCCGTCACGGTCGGCACCGTGGAAATAGGTCCGGCCGACATTCTACGGTCTCTTCTCTTCCCGGACCCGGCCGGCAATTCCGCGAGGGACCTGATCATCCGTCAGCTCCGACTGCCGCGCGTCGTCATGGCGATCATCGTCGGGGCGTCGCTCGCCTCCGTGGGGGCCTCGCTCCAGTCGCTCCTTCGGAATCCACTCGCCGATCCATACCTCCTGGGGGTATCCAGCGGCGCGGCCCTCGGCGCGGTGATCGGAATTGAAATCGGGGTGGGAGCGTCAACGGGCTTCGCCTTCGCGGGCGCTCTGGCCGCCACTGTGCTCGTCTTCGTGCTCGCCACCCGGCACCATCGACTCGATCCGCAGACTCTGCTTCTGGCCGGAGTGGTCCTCAATTCCATTCTCGGCGCCGCGATGACCCTCGTGATGATTTTCCTTCAGCCCCATCAGATCCAATCGGTGGTCTACTGGCTGCTGGGGAACATCCGGCCCGCGGGATGGGCCCCGTTGGCATTTCTTTCGCTCGGGCTGATCGTGGGGTTCGGGCTCCTTTTTTCGCAGGCGCGGGCATTGGACCTCCTCGCCCAGGGCGAGGAATCCGCGCGACAGTTGGGGGTGCGGACGGAGCGGTGCAAGGTCATCGTCCTCTTCGCTTCCGCGCTGCTCACCACGCTCGCCGTGTCGTTCAACGGCCTCATCGGGTTCGTCGGATTGATCGTTCCCCACGCCGCGCGATTCTTGTTCGGACCCGACAACCGCCTGCTCGTTCCCGCCTCGGCCCTTCTGGGCGCAGGGGTTCTGGTATGCGCGGACACACTCGCGCGGACGGTTCTTTCGCCCACCGAACTGCCCGTGGGCGCATTGACGGCTCTCGCGGGCGGCCCCTTCTTCCTTCTCCTCCTCCGCAAGGGACGACGAATTCTCCCATGATCCCACCACCTCTGAAATCTCAAACCTCGAATGTCAATTCTCAGATGGGTGGTGGGACGCCCCCACCCCCGGAGATCGTCCTGGATCACTTGCGCTACTCCCACTCGCGGCCGGGACGATCCTTCTCCACGCCGCTACTCGATGAGATCACCCTTTCCATCCGGCCCTCCGAGACGGTTGGGATCGTCGGTCCAAATGGAACCGGCAAGACCACATTGCTCCGATTGATCTCCGGGGTGCTCCGTCCTCTCGCCGGTCGAATCATCGTCGGCGGCCGCGATCTTCACCACTGGAGGCCCCGGGCTCTGGCTCAGACCATCGCCGTCATGCCGCAGGAATTCTCCGTGATGTTTCCCTACACCGTGGAAGAGATCGTCCTAACCGGCCGCGCGCCCTATCGCAACGGCCTCGGTTGGGAAACGGAGGAGGACTACTCCATCGTTGACAAAGTTCTCGAGCGGACGGACCTTGGAAACCTTCGGCGCAAGCCCTTCCCCGACCTTAGCGCCGGCGAGAAGGGCCGCGTTCTGCTCGCGCGCGCGCTGGCTCAACAGGCCCCGGTCCTGCTCCTTGATGAGCCGACCGAGAGCCTGGACCTGCGATACCGGGTGCGTCTGTTGGATAAAATCATGGAACTCCGTGAGACTCGCGGCATGACGCTGGTCATCGTATCCCACGACGTCAACCTGATCGCCGAGTACTGCCCGCGGGTCATCTTGCTCCACGGCGGCCGCGTGGTCGGCGATGGTCCGGTGGATTCAACTCTCACCCCGGCTACGCTGAAGGAAGTTTTCGAGGTGGACGTGATCCGGGGCGAACATCCCCTGACCCACTCCCCCCATTTCTTCCTCGCTCCCCGCTCATGACTTTGGTAGCCGCGGCCTTTAGGCCGCGCGCCCAGTCGCAGGCTGAAGCCTGCGGCTACCCTGCCATGCCGCTAGGAGCTCCTACCCCTTCCCGGTCCCTTCCTCAATCGGAGGCAGGCCGAGCGGAGCGCGAAGTTTGGGATACGCGGCGCCCAGGAGGTACGTTCCCACTAGAGCGCCGGCCAGAGCCGCGATCGCGTAGACTTTTCCCTCGCCCATGTTCACAAAGATCGGACCGGGGCACATGCCGGTGATGGACCAGCCTATTCCGAAAAGAATTCCCCCGACGAGATTGCCGCGATGCCTCGGCTTCGGCTTGATGCCCAGCGGTTCTCCGCGGACGGTCTTTCCGTATCGCTTGAGAAGCCACAATCCCGGTGCGGTCACGATCACCGCCGTCCCGATGATTCCGTAAAGCTGAAAGCTCCTGAAGAGAAACATGTTCTGGATGTAGTCGTAATCCGCCGCCCCACTCCGACTCAGCACGAGCCCGAACGCAACGCCGAGGACGAGATACACTAAAACCATCCGTCTACGCTCCAAGAAGCAACCGGTAGATCAGGTTCGTCACCACGGCGCCCGCCGCCATGAAACTCACCGTGGACACAATGCTCCCGATTTCAAAATTCGAAATCCCGAAGATGCCGTGCCCGCTCGTGCAGCCGCCCGCCAATCGCGTTCCAAAGCCGATGAACAGACCCCCCACGAACATCCAGGCGATCTTGGCCGCGTGGCTCGATCCGATGAAGGTGTCGAACATCCCCAGTGCCCACAACGGATCCCACGTCCCGCTTAGATTGCTCGAAAGCACTCCGGCCAACACCAAGCCGACGAGAAACGGTAATCGCCAGTTCCCCGCCCCCTTCAAGTCCGGTTTCTGGAAGAAAGGCAGTCGGCTCCCCAAGGCGCACAAATTCTCGAAGCCCGTGGAAATCCCAAGGCTGCGATTGCTCACGAAGAGCAGCCCCAGCGTGATCAACCCAATCAGCGCGCCCGCCACCGCCCAATGGAGCGGTTGAACGCCGTGAAGAATCAGCATGTCGCCATTGTGTCAGTGGAGGGAGTAAAATACCAGATGGTCATTCCCTTTCGTTGTGATGTGAACGGGAAAACAGTACAGTACGCCGATGCCTGACAAGGCGCATGGGATCATCGCCGTCTATTCGGGGAACGGCAAAGGGAAGACCACGGCGGCCCTCGGCTGCGCCCTCCGCGCGCTGGGACACGACATGAAAGTCCTCGTCGTCGAGTTCGTGAAACACATCGGGCGCAGCGGGGAACACAAGATCGCTGAAAAAATCGGCAACTTCAGTTTCTATGCCCCACCCGATCCATCCGTGGCGCTGGGATCACCGCAGGACCGCGAGGATCTCCGGGCCAAGCAGGCCTGGGAATTTGCCAAGGAGAAGATCCACAGCCGTGAATTCGACATGATCATCCTGGACGCCATCAACAACGCCATCGACGCCGGCCACCTCGAAATCAGCGACGTCATCAATCTCATGCGCGCCAAGCCAAGGGCGCTGCACCTCTTCCTGACCGGGAAGAACGCGAAGCCCGAAGTCATCGACCACGCCGATCTCGTGACGGACATGCAGGCCGTGCGCCACCACAACCAGCGCGGCATCAAGGCCCAACGCGGGATTGAATTCTAGTGCGGCGTTGAACATGTCCTGCAAGAGATCCCTCACTCACGCGCCGCACGGTAGCCCCGCTCCCATGCCGGAATTCCGAATAAAGGCGGGGCGTATGTACCGTGTTGACGCCGGAAGCCCGTACAGGGAATCTTGCGGGACTTACTCAACACGGTACTAGCTTCAGGTTTTCGTTTGAGCCGAACGCACTTTCTCCTCCCGGATTTCCTGGGTCCAGCTTTTGGTGCGAGCGAGTGCGCCCTCGTGTTCGGCTTCCTTCGTCATGCCCTTCTTCTGATAGATGATGGATAGATTGGTGTGCGGAAGGACGGCATCCGGGGTGGCCTCGGCCCATTTCTTCGCCGCTTCGAGCGCATCGTCGAGCCGATCCAAACGGATGAGCGCCTGTGTCAGTCCTTCCAAGACCTCGGGATCACCCGGCTGAATCCGCAGTGAGGCCTCGAAGGCGGCCACCGCATGAGCGAACCGGTCCTCCAAGAGGTGCTCCATACCCTCCATGTAGAGCTGATCGCGATCGGCCAAGACGATGCCCCGACTACTCTTCGATTCCCAACCTTTTTTTGCCTTCCGGAGTGATCATCGAAGGATGCCACTGGGGTTCCCAAACCACGTCCACGTTGACCTTTGTGACGCCGGGAACGTTCATGGCCGTATCCTGCACCATGCCCGGGAGCATCTGCGCGGCCGGGCACCCCTGCGTAGTCATGGTCATCTTGACGTTGACTTCGGAGCCTTCCCCGATCAACGCGACATCGTAAATGAGACCGAGATCCACGATGTTCACGGGGATCTCCGGATCGTAAACGCCTTTCAGCGATTCCATCACTTCTTCTTTCGTCGGCATGGTTACCTCCCTGCCTGATTAGGATGGCATTCTATCAATTTGCCCCCGCCCTCTCAACGAAGACCGGAATACCCAGAGCACACCCAGTCCGGTAACGACGAGCAGGCCCGCAACCGAGTGATAGGCGCCGGTGAAGCCCAGCCTCGCCACGAGCACGCCGGTGAAAAACTGACCGGAGGCGTGCCCCACGTCCGTGACCGAACCGAACAGTCCCATCGCCGATCCGAGGGCGTAGGCTTTGCACAAGTCGGCCACCTGCGCCGAGGTGGACGTGTGCGTAATGGCTTCCCCCACACCGTAGATCAGCGCCAGTGCATAGAGAGGGATCAATCGCGAGGCGAACGGCAAGGCGTAGAAAGCTCCGGCAGAGAGCCCCAGGCCGGCCACGATCATCAGAACACGGCTTGAACGATCGGAAAGCCTGCCCATGAGCGGGCGGGAGACAAGCGATGCAAGCGATTGGACGCCGAAAAACAGGCCGATCGCCGCCGGCGGGTGTCCCAGCGAGGCCGCATAGAGTGGGACAAATGCTTGGAGTGCGCCCAGCGCAAAAAGCTGCACGGACTGCGCGGAGCAGATCATCATGACCTGGCGATTGAAAACGATTTCCCTGAGTCCTGACCCAAATCGCCTCCGGATCTCCGTTCCGATGGGCAGCTTCGGCGAAGGCTGCATGGCCCTCTCCGCACCGTTCGCCGAAGGACCCGAAGCGCGAACGAACAGCACGGCCAGGGCAAAGGCCACAAGTCCCGATATTCCGCAGAGCAGGTACGCGGATGTAAATCCGTACTGGCTTAGCGCGACGCCTCCAAGGGCGGGCCCGATGGATTTCCCCGTTTGAACGCAGGCGGTGTACCACCCGATGCCCTCGGCACGCCGATCCTTGAAGAGGCCTGCGACCACCGCCATCGCCGTGGGACCGTACACCGCGGTGGAGAATCCGTGAAGGGTGCGGAGCACGAGGAGCGATTCCGGAGAATCGGCCACGAAATAGAAGAACGGCGTGAAGGCGAAGAAACAAATGCCGGCGAGGACCACCCACCGCCGCCCGACCACATCCGAGATCACTCCGGAGGGCAGCTTCACGAAAATCCCCACGGCGGTCGACGCCGCCATAATCAGACCGATCGTCTCCGGCCCTGATCCCAAGTCCTTCGCCAGGAGCGGAGTCATGGGGGTGCGCGACCACTCGTAGCTCATGAACGCGAAGAAGGCGACGGAGCAGAGGAGGACGAAGGGGTTCATGGATCTGAGGCCATCCAAAGAATGACGCGGGCTGAAGCCACGCGGCTACCCAAGAGTCGAATCCGAGGTAGGCGCAGGCTTAAGCCTGCGGACATCTTGCACGAAAGTTTCATTCGGCCATATGCCCAGGGAGTCAAACGTTCAGAACAGCTCCCGGAAGAGGGCGTCGGAAAACAGGCGTCCGTGCGGAGTCAGGGTGAGGCTGTCGTCTCTCTGCGCGAGCCAACCATTCGACTCCCCTCTTTGGAAAAGTCCGGGAAAAGCATGCCTGGGATCTGTTTCGAACCGCTCATGGAACTCCCGGATCGACACTCCGAAATCGCGCCGCAGGCCCAAGTAGAAGAATTCCTGCATCTTATCCTCTCGATCGATGACTCTTCCCTGCGCGATGCTGAGGCCGTTCCGTTCCACCTGATTCAAGTACTCCTCCGGTAATGCCGTATTCTCACATCGCCGGCCGCCCCAGAGCGAATGCGCACCCGCGCCGAGTCCGAGGTACTCCCGCCCCGGCGTCCAATAGAGGAGGTTATGCCGGCACTCGAAGCCGGGTCTCGCGAAATTGGAGATCTCATATTGACGATACCCGTTCGAGGTCAACACGTCCCAGGCACGTTGCGCCATTTCCGCGGATTCCCCATCTTCCGGGAGGGCCAACCGGCCCGAAGCGAGGAGAGAAATCAGCGGCGTGTCGTCCTCCGGAGTCAGGAGGTAGAGCGAGAGGTGCGGCAGCCCGAGGCCGACGATCTCCTTGAGCTCCTCGGTCCACGCATGGGGTGTCTGTCCGGGCCGCCCGTAGATAAAGTCCATAGAGAGGTTGCGAACACCGGCTCGTTTCGCTCCCTCCGCGAGGGTCCACGGATCAAGCGAGCGCGTCCGCCACAATCTCTTCCGATCATTCTCGTACATCGATTGCATGCCGAACGAGAAACGATTCACGCCGGCGGCCTGAAGATCGTCCAGCTTGGCGATGGATTCGGCTTCCGGATACATTTCGATGGTGATCTCCGGCTCCGACACGGTGGCGTTCAGGTCCCACAGACCCCGGATCATGCGCTCGATGGCGCGCTGCGAAAATAGCGAGGGGGTGCCGCCGCCGAAGTAGATTGAGGCCAACCCACGCCCCTCGGAAGTTCCTCCCGCAAGGCGATGGGCGGCTTCCCTCAGAATGGCCTCGGAGTAACGCGCCTCCGGCAGGTCCGGCCGCAGGTATGTGTTGAAATGGCAGTAGGGACACCTGGACTTACAGTAAGGGATATGAACGTAGACACCAAACTCCCGGTCAGTCATGAGGATACAATGCAGATACGGAACGGCTCTTGCAATCGAGGAGGGACTACTCCGGCATCCCTCCCGGCACGTAGTGGATGTACTGATTCATCAGGCGGATTTCCTCGTCCTTCTTCTCCATCTCGAAAAATGTGATGTCCCGGATGGAGACGATGCCGATGAGATGGTCACCCTTCACAAGGGGCAGGTGGCGAATGCCCGCCTGGCGCATCCGGCTGAGACAGACGTCGTAGTCCTCATCGGCATCGGCGAGGAGGAGGTTGCGTGTCATGATCGATTCGACCGGCGTCTTGTTGGGCTCGCGCCCTTCAGCCACAACTTTGTTCATGATGTCGCGTTCGGTTACGATGCCTACGAGCCGATCGCCCTCCAGCACCGCCGCCGCCCCGACTTTCGAGGCCGCCATCGTCTTTGCCGCATCTTGGGCCGTTTGTGAAGGCGACACGTGAATGATGGCCCGCTTCCTCAACACTTCGCCAATTTTGGTCCCCATCTCAACCCCCTTTTCGATTGTTTACGCTCACCCTTGTTCTACTAAGGATGATCGCCAGGGTCAACAAAATTGAACAGTCGCAGGGACTCGGGAAAGCCGATCAAACGATCACGGCGTCCTGGCGCAACGGAAACCCAGGTTTCTGAACATTCCCGCGGGACTCTTGTCCACGCGGTCTGAGGATCGCGCGTAGTCGGAGCCGGTGTCCCATGCTCCGCCTTTGTAGACACCGAAGGCGCCCGTGGCCGGCCCCGTGGGATCGGTCGCCGGCGCCGAACCGTAGTAGGCTGAATCGTACCGGTCGCTCACCCACTCGAAGACGTTTCCAGCCATGTCCAAGATTCCGTAAGGGGACGCGCCGGCCGGGTAGGAACCGACCAGCGATGTATCGCCCACACAGTAATCCTTGCCATCATGAAAATTCAGTTTCGTGCAGTCGGCTCCCGAGGCAAAGGGGGCGCTGGTGGACATCGCCCCACCCCAGGGGTAGGGGCGCAGGTTGCAGTTGGCAACATTCCCGGTGCCGGCAGAATCGGCGACGCTGCATTGGCCGCCGGCCAGCCCGACGAGGCTTCCATCCGCCGGACCCCGCGCCGCCTTTTCCCACTCCGCCTCCGTTGGGAGTCGGCGACTTTTCCACGTGCAGTACGCGGCGGCATGATCCCGAGTCACATAGATCATGGGGAAGTCATCGTAGGCAGAATTCCCGTAGTACGAATCTCGCGTATTCGACTTCTCAATCAAGGGCGCCGTGCAGGCCCCTGCCGCAACGCACCCCTTGAAATTCGCGTTGGTCACTTCGTATTTTTCAGTGTAGTACGCGGAGAGCGTGACAAGTCGGCGAGGAGTCTCTTCGGGATTCCCTTCTCCCGTCTTCGATCCTTGGACGAACGTTCCGGCGGGGACGGCGATCATGCAGTCGTAGGCTTCCTTCACGCAGCATTCGAAGGGCTGGTTGTTGCAGGAAAAAAGCGACGTCGTACCAGTGGAGGCGGCTGGCTCGATGGTGTTTCCGTCCTCGGTTCCGACCTCTTCGGCAGGCGCCGGCCCACCGGATACTCGATCCGACGATGCGTCATCCGAGCAGGACCCTGCGCACAAGCCGCCAAGAACAGCGACGAGCGTGATGTGTTGGATGCGGAATCCGGAGACCATAGGAGGCCGGTGAACGGGTTCGGGCGGGTCTTCCGAAGATTCTCGGTTCAAAACACATTCGCTCCCCTTGAGCATCTCCATGCCGGATTCCAGCATCTTATCCGTTGATGATTCTATGTCAAACGCAACGGACCCGTCTTCCCCTCACTTCATGATCGTGATAACCTCCCCTTCACCGCGCCTGTAGCTCAACTGGATAGAGCGACGGCCTACGGAGCCGTAGGCTGGGGGTTCAAATCCCTCCAGGCGCACTTCCGACACTAGCTTTGAGGCAGTGGAGTCCGCCGAAACCGCCACGGTCCGCCCGTGGCCAATGACTCCTACGGGGCTGAAGATCCGTGGGAGCCGTTCAACGCCCAACGAGGGCAATCAACCCCGAAGCGAGTCGGATTTTTTGTTGGAGGAGGTTGACGAATGGAAAACACCTACGCGATCGCCGCCGTCTGGATCGGCCTCGCCCTCGTGGCCACGTTTCTGGGGACCCGTCTCCGCATTTCGAACGCCCTCATGGAAATTGTCATCGGCATCGCCGCCGGGGCCGGGGCGACCCACTTTTTCGGTCCCGACGCCCTGGGCGCCAAACTCCCCTGGCTGACCTTCCTGGCCGGAACCGGCGCGGTGGTCCTGACGTTTCTCGCGGGCGCCGAACTCGATCCGGGCACCATGCGCACGAAGTGGAAAGAAGTGTCGCTGGTCGGCCTCGTGAGCTTCGCGGCCCCGTTTCTCGGCTGCGCAGCCATCGCACGGTTTGTCCTCGGATGGTCGCCCCATTCAAGCTGGCTCGCGGGCATCGCGCTCTCAACCACCTCGATGGCGGTCGTGTACGCCGTCATGCTGGAGACCGGCTTCAATCGAACGGAATTCGGAAAAGGCATTCTCGGCGCCTGCTTCGTGACGGATCTCGGAACGGTGGTCGCTCTGGGGCTAATGTTTGCTCCCTTTACATGGAAGACCGGCGTGTTCGTCCTCGGCTCCGTCGCGGCTTTCATTCTGCTTCCTCTCGTCACCCCGCACCTCATCAATCACTACGCAAACCGGACCGCGGCGTTCCGCACCAAATGGGTCCTGTTCATCCTCTTTAGCCTCGGCGCGCTCGCCCTCTGGGCGGGCAGCGAGGCCGTTCTCCCCGCCTACATCGCGGGGATGCTGCTTTCGAAAGATCTCTCCGCCGATCATCAGTTCATCAGGAGGCTGCGCACGCTCACCATCGGCTTCCTCAGCCCGTTCTACTTCCTGCGCGCAGGGTCGCTTGTTTCGGTCCCGGCCCTTATCGCGGCACCGCTGGTTTTCCTCGCCCTTTTCGGCGGAAAAATCGCCACGAAAATATTCGGCCTCGTCCCGATCGTCGGCCTCTTCAGGCGAAACCCCAAGGAGCGCTGGTACTACACGCTGCTGATGTCCACCGGTCTGACCTTCGGCACGATCTCGGCGCTGTTCGGTCTCACGCACGGCATCGTGACACAGGATCAATACTCACACCTTGTAGCGGTCGTCATCGGCTCAGCCGTGGTGCCGACGCTGGTCGCAGGCGCGGTATTTCTGCCCCGCCATCTCCTGACCCCCCAGGTGACGGCCCGCCTCGCGGCGGATGCGGAAGCCGTGAAGGCGCGGCGGGACCTCCAGCCACCCGAACCCCCGGAGGAGGGATAGCGCCGAATCCATCGGGAGCCGGACGTTCCGATCTCCCTATGCGGATGACCGGGCGACCGGTTTCGGCGAGAACGATCCACGCGGTTTCCTCTGGACCGAAACTCCAAAATAGGGAACTCGAAGAGAGCCGGCATCAGGCCCACCGATAAGTCTGCCTGCGCGGCGCCTCCTGGTTTGTAGGCCCCGCGAAGACGTGGTAGGTGTGCGGACATGAGGAAGGGGAGCGGACGGGTCTTGGAGAAGGGTGCGGAGATTGCGACCCAGATTGGACTGGCGGCCGTCATCGGGGGGGTTGCTGACGCGGTCGTGGACGGTTCGCGGAAGGCCGTCGACCTGTACGGGGTAGGTATCGGGGTTGTGCTTCTCGTGCTTGCGCTGTGGTTGACGAGCAAGATCGATGGTGGTAGCAATTGAGTATGGACACGGCGAGTCTGGTTCTTTTCGCAGCCTTTACGGGGGCCCTGCTCTTTGGAGTCGGACTTGCCCTGTACGCGGTCTACGTCACCCGGAAGAAACCGACCCCTCAAAGCTGACGGTTCTTTCCTTCACTCTTTTTCCGGCGACGAAAACAGCCCTCTGAATTCCGCCGCCTTGTTCTGCCGGCATGCGGTTGCCCCCACGCATGGGCGGTGCCTATTCCGCTCGAAACGCGAGACAGACCGGCCGATCTCGCGATCCCTATCGCAAGCGGGTCTTCTTGATGACGCCTCCCTCGGCGTCCGACAACGCGTGACAGGTCACGAAGGCCTTCTCGTCCAGCGATCGAACGATTTCCTTCACCCTTCCGACCTCCAATCGAGTCACGACGCACAGCAGAATGTCCCGGCCCTCCCGATGCATTCCTCCATACCCTTGAAACGCCGTGACACCGCGGCCCATCTCGCCGGTGATGGTTTGCCGAATCGCATCGCTCTGCCGGGAGACAATGGTGACCGCCGTGAACTCCTCCAAGCCGTAGAGGACGAAATCGAGGGTTTTGGCGGCAGCCATGTACGTGAGGATGGAATAGAGCGCCGCTTCCACCCCAAGGACCGACATGGCCACGAGAAACAGCACGACATTGAAGCCCAGGATGAGGTCGCCCACTCTCAGCGCGTGAATACGCCGGCTGATCAAAAGAGCGGCAATCTCCGTGCCGTCAAGGACCGCCCCTCCCCTCACCGCAAGCCCGATGCCCGCGCCGAGGAAAAAGCCGCCGAATACCGCGGTCAGCAGCTTATCCGGGGTGACATCAGGGTAGGGAATCAAGGCGACGGCTGCGGCGAGGCCCGCGATGGCAACAACGCTTCGCACGGCGAAGGCCCGCCCGATGTATCGGTACCCCACGGCAATGAAGGGCAGGTTGACCACCGGCAGCCAGAACGACAGGGGTAGCGGCGTAATTTTCGAGACCAACATGGAGACGCCCGTCACGCCTCCGTCGATAAAATTGCTTGACCGCAGAAACCCATTCAGCCCCATACCGGCCGAGAGGACCCCCAGCCCGATGACTGAACCGTTCAGCAGTTCGCGCAGGCTACGTCTCCAATAACGATCCAGATTCCCGATTTTCACGCCGACCACGCAATCAAATCTTCTTCTCCACGTCAATCATGCCGAGCCTGAAGGCTCGGCTGCACGCTTTTCGCTTTGTAGCGGGCCCTTCAGTGTCCGCGTCCCCGTCTGCGAATCCGCACTTTCTCACGAACCTGCCCGGAACAACACCAGCGCATCTTCAATGCAGGGACCGGACGAGGTGAAAGGTGAGGATGTGCGTCCTGGATGCGGGCGCCGAAGCGCCTTCAGGGAAGCGCTTCTTCGCGGGAGGAGATCACGCCCCGCGCCGCCTCCTGACCACGTTTGTAGCTTTCGAGCGATTCTTGGCCCCCCAATCCGGCTTCGATGGCCGGCACCAATGCCGTGGCCGTCTCAATCCGGGCGAGGTAGACGTAATTCGCTCCCGCCCGGTACATCGACGGTACGGAATCCAGAGTCACGGCGTTCACGATGATCATGGCCGTGGGGTTGAGATGGCGGAGATTCCTGGCGAGCTGGGTGTTTGAGGTGCCTTTCAAGACATCGTCTTGAATGGTGCAGATGATCACCTGCGCCTGATCGATACCCAGGTGATGCAGCGATTCCGTGTTGGAGATATCGCCGTATTTCACACGGGCCCCCGTGGCGGAAATCTTGGCATGCAGGGCCACGTTAAAGTCGATCACCAACATTCTTTTCAGCATTTCAGGGCGTGTTCGCTTGATTTCGTGCAATAGGGACGAAGCGACGCGGTGGAAACCGAGCAGGACCACCTCGGGGGATTCCTCTTCAGAGGCCGATGCGTGGATAACGGGCGGTATCTTGAAACCGAGAAGAGAAAGCAGTGATCCCAAACGGTCGTGCAGCGTATCGGCCACGACGAAAAGCGCGGGCGTACCGAGCGCTGTAATCACGAATCCGAAGATGACGGCGCTGACCATCCTGCTCTCAAGGTGATCGAAGCCGAGCCCCAGATATGCGATGACCAAACAGAATTCCGAGATCTGAGCGAGCTTGGTCGCTCCGACGAAAGCGTTTCGGCGGTCCAGGCCCGTGAAGTACATGAGTGGGAAGAACACGACGTATCGGGCGAGAACGCAAATGGCTCCAAGGATCGCGGCCCAAATAAGGATGTCGATGCTCTCGGGTCGGGGAATGCCCATCCCCAGGCCGACAAAGAAAAGAGTCACGAAAAAGTCGCGCACGACGGCCACTTTTGTGACCACTTCGTGAGCATAAGGGAGGCCGGCGATCGTCGCTCCGGCGATAAGCGCGCCCATTTCCATGGTGACCGAAAGGTGCAGATGAATTCCGATCAGTGCCAGAATGTGCTCCAGATTGGCGCCGAACGCACCCAATCCAAAGCACCAGCCTGTCGCCACCACCAGCATGAGCTCGGGCGTCTTCGCGATCCACTTGAAGGCCGTAGGCAGGACGTATTTGGCCAGGAGGATGGACGTCAGCAGGACGATGCCGATGCCCAGAAATGTTAGACCGACCGTTCCCATCTCCGGGTTCTGGAAATTGGGCTGTACCGCCAGTACAACGATGGACCAAATATCTTGGAAAATCAGGATGCCGAGTCCGACGCGGCCCACCACCGTGTCCATCTGATATTTCTCCTGAAGCAGTTTGACCACAAGAAGGGTTGAGGACGCCGCCACCGTGAACCCGACGTAGATCGGCACATAGGTGCCGGAAACCATTGACCAACCGGTGGACCTTAGGGCCAGAGTTACCGCGTATCCAAAGGCAACGCACAACGGGAATTGAAGGAGGCCCGAGAGGATGAGCGTCTTGCCGCTCTCGAGCAGTTTCTTGACGTCCATTTCCAGCCCAATGACAAGAAGCAGGAGGGTCAGGCCCAAGCTGGCGATAGTTTCGATATTGCCCTTGTCGGTGACGAACCCGCCGACTTCCGGCCCTACGAGGACGCCGGCCACCAGGAAGGCAGCGATCGTGGGTATCTTCAGGCGAGTGAACAGAACGCAAAGAATCCCCGACAGGATGAGGCAAAACCCAATATCCTGCACAAGCGGCGCCGGACCCCCGGCACTGCTCAACAGATAGTGGAGAGGCGGAAAGCTCAAGAGTTTCCCACTGGAGGCTGCCGTTGATACCCGCTGCGCAGGGAGACAATGCGGACCGCCTGTCCAAATGTGACCTGGATCCGTGCGGGTTGCACTGCTGAAGCTGTCACCTGTTCCACCGTCGGTTGATCTTGATGCGAATCAGATGTTGAAGAACAGGTTGGTTTGCGGGCGAAGTGCGATTTGGAGGAGTTGCTTCAGAGCGTCCCCTTCGAACCACACGCCCTTGCAGTCGGGGCATTTCATGAGCGGGATGTTTTCATAGGTCTTCTCATCCAAACCGATTCCGCACTTTGGGCATGAGGCGGTTTTGGGCAGTGGCTTTACGAGCCGCGACCGACGGGGCTTTTGCGGGCGGCGGGAGCGGCCCATCAGAATCGCCGGACGAGTTCACGAAAACCCCAGACCACCCACGCGAGGGTCACCAATCCAAGAATGACTCCGCCCAGGGGAGCCTCGGAAAGCCACGCGCGTGAAGACATGGGCGCATGCTATAGGCGGCTCGTTCGGTCACACAATCCCATGAAATCACGCGCATGGGAGCCGATGAACTACCATGGAATGGGAGACGGAATGCCCTCTCCCACGGGGGGGGGTGTGGGTCTGCGCTCGCGGCGCTATTCGCGAATAGGTCTGCCCATCGCTCTGCTCACGGCTTCCGTTTTCGAGTTAACCTGAAGTTTCTGGTAAAGGTTCTTGATGTGGCTCTGTACGGTTCCGAAGGAGATTTTGAGCGTGTCGGCGATCTGCTTGTAGGCGGACCCACGGGCGAGAAGTTCCAAGATTTCCCTTTCCCTTCGCGTGAGGAGCGTGGTGGGTGTCCCGGTGGCGGTGTTTCTTCGGAACTCCTCCAATACGCGTTTGGCAATGACGGGAGACATCGGGGCTCCGTCATGCTTCGTCAGGGTATCGAGGGCGGCGACGATGTCTTCCGGAGTCGAGTCTTTCAATAGGTATCCGCTCGCGCCCGCCTTCAGGGACTCGAACACGGCCTCGTCACGGTCGAAAATCGTCAGAACAATGACTTCGACATTGGGCGACTCGCTCTTGATTTTGCGTATCGCCTCGATGCCGTTCATTCCGGGCAGGCCCAGGTCCATCAGCACCACATCCGGCTTAACTCGGGGCAGGAGCGCCATGGCTTCCTCCGCAGTCGACGCTGACCCGGCAACCGCATACTCGGTTTGTTGATCGATGAACAAGGCGAGCATCAGCCTCGTGAGCTTCTGATCCTCCACGATCATGACTCGGCCGGCCTCGGACACGGTCACGCCCTTCCCACGACCACTTCAACCCGGGTCCCGGTCCTTGGTTCAGAAGCAATCTGCAGGACACCGCCAACGGTCCTCGCGCGGTGGAGCATGTTTTCCAAACCCGTGGACAGGGATCCATTCAACCTTTCCGGATCGAATCCCACGCCGTCGTCCTGGATCGCCAGTCGGAGGCGGCCATCCTCTCGACTCCAATGGACGATCACGCGTTTGGCGGCGGCATGTCGAATGACGTTGGACAGCGCTTCCTGGAAAATTCGCGACAGGTGCAAGCGTAGTTCGGGGCGAAGCGCGCTGGAATCGCGGGTTCCGGCGGCGTCGGGCGGATTCTTGAATTCAAGTTCGATTCCCAACGGAGTGAGGCTGTCGGCGGCATATCGCTTGAGCCAATCCAGAAAATCCTGATCCGTCTCCTGGGACCGAAGGGACCAACTGACCGTTCGAACTTCCTCCAGGCCTGACCGGGCCCGTTTTTCGATCAGCCCGAACAACTGCTCCACATTCGGAACCCGGCTCGGCACTCCGGCGCCTGTGTTCTTGAACGACTGGGCGAGAAGGATAATGTTGGTCAATTCCGAGCCGACCGTGTCGTGGATCTCCCGGCCGAGTCGTTCTCGACTCCGCTGCTCCCCTTCGATGGCCGCATCGTACTCCGACCGTTCGATGAGAAGTTCGATCAACAGACCCGCTTTCCCCACCAGTCGGGTGAGACTGTCCAGCGATTCCCGGTCGTATAACCGACAGTCCACTCGGGGTCCGATACCCACCACGCCCAGAACTTGGCCATTGCGGTCGAGCATGGGCGCGAACGCGGCATCGAGAAGCGAAGGGCTCACTCCATCAAGGTCGTGCACCTCAGCCAGAAGCATCGCGCGTCTCTGAATCTTGAGCCGGGCTTCCAGTGTCAAATGATGTTTCGAAAGAGTCGCCTCGGCCTCGGCGCGACCATCCTCATCGCCGAACCCGTATCTTCGCGGCGCCCCACTGGGCCGGCGAATCCACGCCACCAGCCACGCCGGCTGGAACAGTCGATCCAGAGCCCCTCGCAATTGAACGACAACCGCATCGGGTTCCGTCGCATCGAACAACCGCGTCTGTTCCATCTCGACCGCCTGCGGGCGGGGACTCTCCTCTCCACGCAACAGGCGACGGGCCACGATGAGCAGCTTCTCGCGTTGAAGGTAGAGCAGAGAGACCACAATGCCGCTGGCGGCGAGGCCGGACATCATGACGGACCGGCGATACAGGCCGACCGGCACGTGCGTGTGGGAAAGGATGAGAAAAAGCGCGCCATAAATGACGGCCAAGACAAGCAGACCGGTGATGATAGCGATGCTGGATTCCAGCAATCGATTCACCCGGACAATTCTCCAGGACTCCACCGCCAATCCCATTGCGATGGGAATCGGCAGCAGGACAAGGAGATTCCACTCCTCATCGAGGAGCGATGCTTCACGCAGGACAACTCTCGGGACGTGGAGAAACACGGCGAGCGTCAGGCTGGCCGCAAGGCCGATGAAAATCCACTCCATGCGGGTTCGGTTCACCGCCAAGGGCGCTCGGAGATACGTATCGAACAGGAGGATGACGACCAAGGGCAGGCCCACGGTCCAAAGCGCCCAGAAGAGGAGCGGCGAATCCCAACGGAACAATACGGCCGTCGCCAGAATGATGTACGCCCTGAGAGCCCACGTAAGAACGGGAAGCCTTCGCAAGGGAATACGGGGGGAGGGGAAGATGCTGAGGAAGCGAATCAACTCGACAATCGTCAGGCCCGCCGCAAAGTTGCCGGTGGCAAATATGGCCGCAAAGAGCCGAGTCTCAGGAATGGCGTTCTCCGAGTAGGCCGGCCACCACGTCAGCGCCATGAGTGCGCCTGCCCCGGCAAATTCCATGAACACTTTCCGCGTGAGTTCCGAAGCTCCGCGAAGGTAGACGAGAAGTCCGGTGAGAAAAAATGCAAGTACGATGAGGAGTCGTATGTTGTAGCTCGACCCGAAACGATGACCGCCCCCCGGCTGGGAGGGGTGGAGGACCGCTCGATAAGACCTTCCCTCCCGCTCGACAACGACTCCGAGATCGCCGCTTTTCTTAACCTTCTCGAACAAAGCCGCCTGACTGTCGAGCCACTCACGAAGTCGAGACCGCGAAAGGAAATGAGCTCCCCGACCCCCAAATGGGAGCGACAGCTCGGCGTAGCCGTGGGCGAATCCTACCGGTGAATCGAGCACCCTTGCAAGGCCCCGATTCGCTACCCGGCGGAAACCGGCCTCACTGAGCTGCCCGGAACCGCGGAAGGAGCTCGTCCAGAGCAGCCGGAATGTCTCCCTCCCGGCCCGACCAGAAATGATCCGCGCCGCCTACCACGTGAACCCTCGCGCCGAGTGAGGCGGCCAATCCGTCCACGATGTCTCGAAGACAAAAAGCGTCTTCAGACCCGTAGACAATCCCCACGTTCATCGGTGCCGGCGGGGGATCCCAAGGCGAGATGATCGAGACGGGGGGCGAGATCAGGATCAGCGATTCCGCCCGTCCCCCAACCCGCGCAAACCGAAACGCCACCCATGCGCCGAAGGAATAGCCCACCACCGTCACCCGCTTGACGCGATATTCGCGGCGCACATAGTCCACCACGGCCGCCAGGTCCGCTTGCTCTCCATCCCCGTTGTCGAATGTCCCCTCGCTTTGCCCGACCCCTCTGAAGTTGAACCGGACCCCAAGGCACTTGGCCTCTTTGGCCCAGTCATACGCAGCCATGACGACGCCGTGGTTCATGTCGCCGCCATACTGTGGGTGTGGGTGACACACGATCACCGCCTCGGCAGGGCTCCCCGGATGAGCCTCGATCAGGGCTTCCAGTTTTCCCGCGCTCTTGATGAACAGCTTCCTCTTGATCATGGGGTCTCGACGACCCGATCCTCCCCCCGCCGGCCTGGAAGCGCAAGAAGATTTTGCTTGCCTTTTGCGCATCCTGTATTAAAGTCGTCCCACAAAAAACATGAGTGGTGGGAGTGATGAATCAGTCCAAAAATAGGAGGACAGAATGGCAGGCAAGAGACTACCTTTCGGTGGCATGACGATTAATTTCGGCGGCCAATCGAAAAGCATCGAGGCCGTTTTCGGCGCGAAACCGGTGACCCCCGCTGAAATGAACAAGAAGCTGTGGGCTTACGTGAAGGCTCACAAGCTCGTCAAGAAAGGGTAAGTCGACCGCAATTTCTTCCCCAGGGCGTCCTCGCGCATCGTGCGGGAGGATGGCCTTGGGGAAACTTCCACCGCCCCCCATCACCGCGCCGTGATGGGTGCGCGAGATCCATCCCCGCGAGTCCTCCCTCTCTCGGAGGCCACTCGTCGTTTCGTCCGTCCTTCGATCCAGATGTACCTCGGCGGTTATCCGTTTCCCCACGCCGCCTGCCATGAAATCTTCCGACGGTTCAAAGGCCGGAAGCCGGGCTTCACTGTCATCGTCACGTCCGCCACTTCCGTAAATCTGGCCCCGTGGGTCCGAAATGGACTCATCCGCAAACTCATCAGCTCTTTCAACGGCGACGGCATGCCCTACCCCGCTCCCAATCCGGTCTACACAAAAGCCTACCGTGAGGGCTCGCTCATCTTTGAACACTGGACGATGCTCACCACGGTCCTCCGGCTTTGGGCCGGCGCCCTTCGCATTCCCTTCCTCCCGATGCACTCCGTCATGGGAAGCAGCCTCGAACAAGGCGCGCCGAAATCCTACGCCCGGCTCCGCAACCCCTTCGGCGGGGGCGAGGTCGGATTGGCCTCAGCCCTCGAACCGGACTTGTCTTTCATCCATGGAGTCGTGGGTGATCGATATGGAAGGGTGGTCCTTCCCGTTCCCTACGGCGTGCACGTCTACGGCGCGCTGGCAGCCAAACAGGGAGTGATTGCCACGGTGGAAAAAATCATCTCGCCGAAGCAGATGGACCGCTACACCCACCTGACCATGCTCCCACCGGACCTCGTCCTCGCCGTCTGCGAGGCGCCCTTCGGCGCCCATCCCGCCCCGATGATCTCTCCCGGCGTCCGCGAGGTGGAAAGCTACGGCGAAGACCCCGATTTTGTTCTCGATGTGCGCCGCGCCTGCCGGGAGGATGCAGCCTACGATGCGTGGATCAATCGCTGGATTCTCTCGGCGCGCACCCCCGCCGAGTACGCACGCCGTTTGGGACGTCGTCGATTGGCGGCACTCCATCGGAAGACGCTTCCCGAAACATGGAAGACCGGTCTCCGCGCCATGGCCGCCGTTTCCGAAACGCCCACGCCGCAGGAGAAGATGATTCTTGCGGCCAGCCGGATCATCAAGGAGCGTGCCCGGCAGCATGGTCATCAATGCGTTCTCGCCGGAGTGGGCGCCTCTCACCTTGCCGCCTTCGTCGGATACCGTTCGGTGCGCCGGCCTTCCTTCAAGCTCATGGTCGAAATCGGGACATACGGGTTCGTGCCCGTCGAGGGCGATCCTTTCATTTTCCATTCCCGGAACTTCGCCACAGCCATGCTGAACACGGACATCCTCACGGTTCTGGGCATGTGTCTCCCCCATCCAAAACTTCGGAGCCTCGGCGTCCTCGGGGCCGCCCAAGTGGACCGTTTCGGCAATCTGAACAGTTCCCTGATCCCCGGCGACAAACCGTTTTTCTTGGGCTCCGGCGGAGCCAACGACGTCGCTTCCCTCTCCTCCGCCGTCATCGTGGTGGCCGAACAGTCCAAACAACGCTTTGTGGAGCGGGTCCCCTACATCACCTGTCCGGGCGCGCGCGTCGTGTGCCTCGTCACGCAGCTGGGCGTGTTCGAGCGCCGCGGACGGTCCTTCGTACTGACCGCGCTACAACCCGGCGTGGAAGTGGCGGATGTTCAAGCCGCGTGCGGATGGAAAATCCGCGTCGCCCCCCGCCTTCGCCGACTGCCCCCGCCGAGGCGGGACGCGCTTCGGCTCCTCCGGCAATTCGACCCGCCGCGCTTCTTCCTCGGAAAGTGATCTCCTCCGCGCATCGTTGGCTTGAGGCTGCATCCCTCGTGGTCCTCTGCACCCTGGCCGGATGCGGCGAGTCTCCCGCAAGGCCAATCCCACTCCCCGAAGGCAAATCCTTCGCCCTCGCGTTCATCGACGAAAGCGACAAGGCTTCCCTCGCGGCGGTCCGCCCCGTGTACGATGCGTTCATCGCAGCCGGATTCCGCCCCACCCTCGCCGTGTGGACGCACCGCCCCCGCTTCGATCACACCCAGGACGGTCCGTTCGATGAAGCCCGCACGCCGGGCCACGGCGTGTCACTCGAAGATGAGGCGTGGAGAGAGTACCTCCGGCAACTCAACCTGCGCGGTTTCGAGATCGCCTCCCACAGCGCGTCATCCGGCGACGACCCGCGCGAGATGATGAAGGATTCGTTTGAGAACCACCTGGCCTGGTTTGGCCATGCTCCCCGGATCTTCACGCCCCATCACTACAACCTCGAAACCCCGTACTCCACGGGAGACCTCTGGAGCTTCCCCTTCTCCATGATGGTAAATTGGACCGTCGGACGGGCATCGGAAGGGAGCCGGACGAATTCCCCTTATCGCTGGGACGATTCGTTCAGACGCTACATTCTTTACGCGAAAGGATGGGGAGTCTGGGGCCTCAACACCTTCGCTCGGATGCCGGGGATGCCCGCCCGCCCGACGGGTAGCGCAGAAGGTCCCGCTTGGTTCGCATGTACAAACGGCTACGCGCCGTCCCGATTGCCCGAGCTTTTCTCGGAGGTCCAATTTGAAAAGCTAGCTCGCGAGAAAGGCGTGGCCATCCTGTGCACCCATTTCTCAAGTTTCACCGAAAAGATGCCATCGGGAAATTACGTCTTGCGGCCCTTCGCGCGGGATTTGATCGACTGGCTCTCCCGGCATCCTGATGCGTGGGTCGCTCCCGCCGGAGAGGTCCTGGATGCCCTCGCGCGGCAATCGGGGCGTCACCCGCCCACGTGGCGCGAACAGTCGGGCCTCTTTTCAGACGGACTCCGGAACTACCTGTTCCTCAATAAGCCGTGGACGCGGCGCTATCTCTCAACTCCGGGTGGTTCCTGAGTAGTTGCCTCTCCTCCCGTCGAACCCGACCAGCCAGTTCGTCCGCGGAGGTCCGGCAGCGGCGGCGTGTGTCCAGCACGACGATGTATTCGACATTCATCGGTTTCCGCGAGAATCGCTGAGAGCTGACGCGGTATCGCTTGTAGCCGCGGAGCACCACATCCACGCGGCCCCGTTCTGCATTCGCCCGCAGAATCTCTTCCAAAGGGATCAGGCCGTCCGTACTGTAGCTCGTCAAGATCGTGTGAGCTTTTAGCGAGTGCACCAAATTTCGATACGCCGCGACCGTCTCACCTCGATAATTGTAGGCGCTCCGCCGTTTTGTCCGCCAGTCGGTCCGAATGGCCGATTTCGTGCCCCGTGTGATCCGGTTCGGAACGCTGGGCTTGTCCCACAGGGCGATGGAGTTCAGGACATGGTAGTTGCTCCCGTACGGATGTTGGTTGTAAGGCGGATCGAGATAGGCCACCGCGACCTCGTTCTTGATCTCCTTGGCAAGTGACTCGGAATCCTGGCACGTCGCGGCGTTCTCGAACCCATTGTCGTGGAACACCGCGGGAGTGAGCCGCAGGTCCGTGGCGATCCGATAGAGCGCCGTTTGGGTCTGACCTCCCCACCCCTTGTGAAATCCCTTGAACACCCCGCTCGTATTGCTTCGATAGCACGCCTGGTACAGCAGCGGCGCGAGCAGACACGCTTCTTCTGTCTCGTTGATAAGCCCGGTCTCCCGCCATTCCTGGATCGCGGACCGGATCGCGTCGATCCGAACCCCGTTTTTCCTCATATAGAACATGCGGTCGGCTGAGACATCGTACTTTTCATCCGACCTGGGGCACAGATGCCCCGTAACCCATCCCTTTTTCGGGCGGAGCGAGTTCAGTTCTTCCAGTGCTGCCGCATAACCTCTGAGCCGTTTGAACTTTGGCACTTGATTGCAGGCCACGTAAGTCGTGTTGATGGGCTTTGTGTACGGCTCCCAATCGTTCGCGATCACCCGGAACCCGAGCTGCTTGGCGAATCGGGATACGACACCGCTTCCGGCGAAAAGATCAAGGAAGGTTTCACCGTGACGAACCGGAACATAACCCACCGCCTCTTGAATGAGATCCAGGAGCTTCCGCTTGCTTCCGATATAAGGGATGAGCTGATTGAAAACGTAGTCGTCCGTCCGCGCCGCCGCGTGCCGCGTCGGATCGTACACCGTCATTCGCGCCGCGCCGCGCCCATCCATGATGATTCCCACGTGCATAGTTCGGCCCGGCACGTCTGTCAACCGGGAACTACCGGAGGCCCGCAAGCGTTTGCCGCGCATCCGGCCGATCTGTAAGATGCGCGGATGAAATTCCCAGCCGGTGGAATGTCCCGCGAGCGCGTTCTCACCACCATGAAGGAGATGGGAGCCCAGGATGCCAACTGGAGAGACGGGCGAACGTGGAGCCTGGTTTTCTTCGCGGGGCAGGATGTTCTGGACGTCATCAAGGAAGCTCACGCCATGTTCATGTCCGAAAACGGGCTCAGTCCGATCGCGTTCCCGAGCCTGCGCCGGTTCGAAGCCGAGGTCGTGGCCATGACCGCTTCGATGCTGGGCGGCGGACCCAACGCCGCAGGCACGATGACCTCCGGTGGCACCGAGAGCCTCCTCATGACGGTGAAGGCGGCGCGGGAACGCGCACGGGCCGAGCGGAATGTGACTCAGCCTGAAATGATCCTCCCCATCACCGCGCATCCCGCGTTCCAAAAGGCTGCCCACTATTTCAACGTGAAGCCCGTCTACATCCCCCTTCGCGATGATCTCCGCGCCGATGTTGACGCCGCCCGCAAGGCGGTCAACGGGAATACGGTCCTCATGGTGGGTTCCGCTCCAGGCTATCCTCACGGCGTGGTCGATCCGATTCGGGAACTCGCCGCCATCGCACAGGAAACCAACATCAGCTTTCACGTGGACGCCTGCCTCGGCGGTTTCCTGCTCCCGTGGGTGAAAAAACTGGGATACGCCATCCCCGATTTCGATCTGAGCGTGCCCGGCGTCACGTCGATCTCCGCGGACATCCACAAGTACGGCTACGCCGCGAAAGGCGCCTCCACGATCATCTACCGCGACGAAGCTTTGCGACGACACCAGTTCTTCGTTCACATGGATTGGCCCGGCGGGATTTATGCGTCCCCCAGCATGACCGGCACGCGTCCGGGCGGTGCGATTGCCGCGGCATGGGCCGTAATGAATTACCTGGGGGAAGAGGGCTATCTCCGCCTCGCCAAGACAATCATGGTGACCGCCCATCGATTGATGAACGGGATCCGTGAAATTCCTGAATTGAAATTGCTCGGCCGGCCCGACATGAGCGTGTTTGCGTTCAATTCAGATCGCCTGAATGTGTATCAGCTCGGGGAAGAAATGGAAAAACGCGGCTGGAGGCTGGATCGGCAGCAATTGCCGCCAAGCCTCCACATGATGGTCACTCCGGCCCATGAAACCATCGTCGAACCTTTTCTCTCCGATCTGAAGGCCTGCGTGCAAACCGTGAAAGCTGCGGGAGATACGCCCGTCACAGGCCAGGCTGCATTATACGGAATGGTGACGTCGCTGTCCGACAAAGGCCCGGCGAGAGAAATGGTGCTGGATTTCCTGAACCAGCTCCTGAAACCGGGAGACTGATCCGGTACCTTGAGCATTCCCGTCCTCGGCATTGTTGCGGTTGCCCACGCCGTCGAAACGATCACCGGTTTCGGCGCGACGATCATCGCGCTGTCGGCCGGGGCGTTTTTTCTTCCTCTGGATTCGCTCGTTGTCGCCCTGGTCCTCGTGGGATGGCTCCAGAGTCTCTGGCTCGTAGCGCGTGGCTTCCGCCACGTGGAATGGAAGTTTCTCCTTTACCAGGTTCTCCCGCTCTGCGGAATCGGTTTCCCCTTGGGAATTTTCGGGTTCGCGAAATTCCCGCAGCACCACCTCAAGACGGCCCTCGGCCTCTTCGTCGTCGCGGTGGCCGCCATGGAACTCCTTCGACTCCGCCGGGAAAAGGTCACCTCCAAGGAACTCCCTTTTGCAGCTCGCGCGGGACTCCTCGCCGCCGGCGGTTTTTTTCATGGTCTATTCGCCACCGGTGGACCCCTGGTGGTGTACTTTGCCAGCCGGGCCATTCTGGACAAGTCGCGTTTCCGTTCGACGCTCTCCGCCCTCTGGCTCATTCTCAACTCCATTCTGATCCTTTCCTACCTCGCCACCTCGCGCCTTCAACGCGAACCCGCCCTTCTTGCCGCGTCGCTCCTGCCCGCGCTGGCGATCGGGATTCTGGCCGGCGAGCAGCTCCATTCGCGGGTGAACGAGGTGGTCTTCCGAATCCTGGTCCAGGTTGTCCTGATCTTGACCGGCGCTTTCCTGCTGGCATGATCCCACGATGATCACCGCGGAATCAGGGCTGCAAATCGCGATCCTCCTCGCCGTACCCGCCTGTCTCACCTGGCTGGAGCCTAGAGTTAAGATCGTCAAGACTTTCAGCCCGGTGGTTCTTTGCTACGGGGCCGGGATTGTGCTCGCGAATCAGCCGTGGATGGCATTCGACCGGCCCGTTTCCCTCGGTCTGGGCCAGGTCGCCATCGCCTTCGCCATCCCACTCCTCCTTTTCTCCGCGGATCTTGTCGGATGGCTGAAGCTCGCCCGAACGACCGTTATCGCCTTCGGATTCGCCATCCTATCCGTGGGTGTGATCTCCGCCGCCGCTCATTTCGTTTTCTCGGACCGGGTGGCCGACAGTTGGAAAATCTCCGGAATGCTGGCCGGAGTCTACACCGGCGGAACCGTCAACATGGCAGCGATTGCCACGGCGTTGAAAATCCCCTCCGAAACCTTCATTCTGGTCAACGCATCGGACATCATCGTGACCAGTTTCTATCTCCTGTTCCTGGTGACCCTTGCGGGGCGAGTCTTTGGAATGGTGCTCCGGCCATTCGCCTTCTCCACGGCGACGGGCGCGACGGAAGAAACGGCTCGAGAACCTGCCCGTGTATGCCACCTGATCATGGGGGTGGCTCTCGCCTTGGCCGTCGTTGCCGGAGGGTGGGCCATCGGCCAACTCATCCCCCAGACCAGCCGTGAACCGGTCATGATCCTCGGCATTTCATCGCTCGCCGTAGTCGCATCCCTCATTCCGCGAGTTCGACGCCTCCCCGGAACAAATGCGACTGGGACGTTCGCCCTCCTGGTATTCTGCATCGCGCTCGGCAGCACGGTGGATATGAAGCAAGTGCTCTCCTCAAGCCCCGTGCTGCTCGTCTACACGGCCTTCGTCGTCGCGGGTTCCGTACTCCTCCACTTGATTCTCTGTGCCGTTGCCCGGATAGATAGGGACACCATGATCATCACGTCCACCGCTGGAATTTACGGACCCGCCTTCATCCCGCCTATTGCCGCCGCCCTCGGAAACAAGGAGATCATTCTTTCCGGAATTGCGACCGGCCTTGTGGGCTACGCCGTGGCGAACTACTTCGGGCTTGGCCTGGCATGGATGCTCCGATGAGAGGGAGGTTCCCGCGCCTCCTGTTGCTCATCGGGTTCATCACGGCCACGGTGGCCGTGCAGCAAGCACGGGCCGGATTCACCGAAACGGCCCCGAAGGGCGTCTTCCTGATCGATGAGAGCATCAATTTTTCCCGCGTGGACTCGATGTTCGACAATCGGGGACGCCCTCGCCCCCTTGCGGACGATCTCGTGCGGTACGAACCGGGCGGCGGCCTCCAGGGCGTGATCACGGTGGACGCGGTGTCACGGTACACCATCCTCGTCAATCAATTGCACTACGGCCTCACGCCGTCCATGACCCTCGGTGTGGGCATCCCCGTGGTCGTCGAAACGACCATCGACCCGGGGCTCGGGTGGATCCCCGGCGACTACCAGCCCGGCCTCGGCCGCTCGTACAACGAACAGGATTTCTGGGAATGGGCCGCCAGCATGGGGCAGCCGCGGCCGGGAGCTATCACCGGCAACAAAGGGGTGCTCGCGGACTCGTTTGTCGGCGTTCGCTATCGCTTCTCTGATCGTTTCCCGTGGTTTGCGGAGCGGTCGCTGGCCTCCAGCCTCACGGTTTTCGGCGCCATCCCTACGGGGCGCCCACCTGAACCCGAGGAAGTGGTCGCCTCCGGTACAACCGCCTGGGATCTTCACTTTCAGGGTGAATACGGTACCCACCTCGCGGTAGATAAGAATTTCCCCGGATGGCTGGATGGACGATGGTCCTTCGGCGTGGATACCTTTTACGAAATGCTGATCCCTCATGAATACACAACGCCCACCGGATCGGAAAATCCGCTCATCCTCACGCAATCGCCGTATGCAGGGGCGACGTACGTCCTCGACCCCGGGGATTTTCTAGGGCTCTCGCTCCAAACCGAGTTCGTAGCATGGCGGGGGGCCCCCAGGGCAACGTGGCTGAACAGACGGGACCCGGCCGCGGCCGACCGCTTTCCGCCCATCCTGCAACTGGGAATGAGGTACACGTTCAACGCCTTGGGCCAATCCGATTGGCAATCCGATTCCGAAATCTGGGAATGGGATCGGGAGAAACTCTGGCGACCCGGTTACAAGAATATCCTGACCCCCCAGATCACCCTGAGCCTGCTTCGCGTGGGAATCCCCCTCCAAGCGTACGCGTACTACAGAAACATCACATGGATCCCGGGGAAGAATTCGCGCGCCGTCGACACCTTCATCTTCGGAGCCCGCGTCCCGCTCAAGTTTTGACATGCGCCTCCCGTTCATCTCCTCCATGTCACGACCTACGGCTTGCGGCTTACGGCTCACGACTCACGGCTCACGACTCACGATTTACGGCTTGCTACTCACTCTCACAACGTTTTCCTGCGGTGCCACCTCCTACCTTTGGTACCGCTTGGCCCCCGACTACCCGCGAGACCGATCCGAAACCCTGGCCATCGAAGGACTATCCGACCCGGTGGAAATCTATCTCGACGCCTATGGCATCCCCCATATTGAAGCGAAGAACGAGCCGGACCTTGTCCGGGCCACCGGCTTCATGCAGGCGCGGAATCGGTTCTTCCAAATGGACGTGCTGCGCCGAATCGCCCGAGGCCGGCTCTCGGAACTCGTGGGCGAACAGAAACTCTTTTCCGGGACCACCGTTGAATTCGATCGCACCATGCGAAGCTGGGGCCTCGAAGAGGCGGCCCTCGCCGAAAACGGTACCATGACCCCCGAGACGAAGGCGATTCTGGAAGTGTTTGCACAAGGCGTGAACGCAGGACTGAAACGCCATCCCCCCATCGAGTACCGCATGCTCCGTGTAGAACCGGAACCCTGGACCACGGTCGACTCCCTCGCACTCGGCTATTTCAACGGGTGGACCGTTTCACACAACTGGCACCAGGAAACATCGAGGCTCCTCCTGGCCCTTCACGGCGGCATCGATCGGGCGGAGAAGATCTACGGATCTTCACCCTGGAGCAGCGGATACTCGCTCCCCACCTCCGGTCCACCGCGTCCACTTCCCCCGGCCATCGTGGATGGGGTTCGTCAGATCTTTCCATCCCGCCCGTTTTCATCCCATGGACATGCGCCAGAGCATGCCGCAAACAGGTTCGATCTGTCCACCGTTTTCCCCTCCGCCGCAAGCAACTCCTGGGTTGTTTCCGGCAATCGGTCCTTTTCCGGCAAACCCATCGTGGCCAATGACCCCCATCTCGTTCACCTCCTCCCCTCCATTCTGTTTCAGCAGCACCTCACGTGCCCGGGGCTGGATGTCATCGGCGCAACGCTCCCTGGAGTTCCGTACGTGCTCACCGGACACAATCGGAACGTCGCCTGGGGAACGACATCTTCAGTGGCGGATGTGATCGATCTCTACATCGAGCGCACGGTGCCGGGCGACCCCGCGCAAGTGGAGGGGCCGGCCGGCAATTATGCGTTGACCCGGCAGGACATCGACATTCGAGTTCGCCGGGGGTCGAAACTGGAATCACGTCGATTCATCCTGCGGAAAACACGCAACGGCCCCCTCCTGAATGACGTGTATCCGGGTCTCCTGCCCGAGTGGGCTCCTCCGGTATCCATCCACTGGGACCTTTCCGGCACCTCCGCGGGGCTGGATGCCCTCCGGGGGGCCAATCGGGCAACCACGGTGGCAGACCTTTATGCCGCCCTCCTGGGGTTCCCGTCGCCCCCTCAGGCTTGGAGCACCGCGGACCGCGAAGGCCGGATTGCCTTTTTCACGACGGGACGAATTCCCATCCGGCCCCACCACTTGGGCACTTTCCCCGTGCCGGGCTGGACCGATCGCTATTCATCGTCGGGCGCCCTCAGCGGTGAGTCGATGCCGTTCGGCATGGATTCACCCGAAGGCTTCTTCGCGCACGGCAACAACCTCGTTCAAGATCCGCTGCGCACGGATGGCTTCCTTCAAATCGACAGCGCCCCATCTTATCGCGCTGAGCGGATCTCGGAGTTGATTCGGCAAACGCCACGGCACGACCGAGCTTCCTTTGCCGCCATTCATTCGGACGTCTACCTTATACGGGCCAAGCGGCTTCTTCCCCACTTTCTTGCCGACCTCGATGCGCTCCGTGGAGAGAGCACGATGGCAACCGCCGCTGTGGATCTTCTTCATCAATGGGACCTCCGGGCAACCACCGATTCGTCCGCCACCACCATTTTCTTCGTGACCTACCGCGAGGCCATCATCGAAGCGCTTGGCGACGAGGTGGACGAGCGCGGGCTGGAGTTCATCCTCTCCCAACGCTATTCCACCAATGTCACCGATGAATGGGTCGAAAATCCCGACCACGTGGTGTGGGACCACCGCGGCACTCCTAAGATCGAACACAGGGCCGAGGTAATCCGTGCCGCATTCCGCCGCGCGCTGCTCGATCTTTCCAGGAGCCAGGGAAGGGACCCGGCGACATGGCGATGGGGTCGCCTCCACGATCTCAACACCAAACATCTTTTTGGATCGAAAAGACTTCTTGCCGGTTTCTTCAACCTTCCCCGCGAGGAAGCTCCCGGCGCCCTCGATTCCGTCTGGAAAGCCCATTTCGACCTGGGCCAACCTGAGACTCCGTTCCGAGACATGGCCGGCCCGGCCTATCGAATGATCGTCGATCTCGCGGACATGGACCATGCGTCATGGGTAGTGGACACGGGCGCTTCCGGCTGGCCCGGCTCGCCCCATTATGGCGACCAACGGCCCCGCTGGCTCAAGGGGGAGTACCTCCCCATGATGGCGAACTGGGTGGAGATCCGATCCTCCGCCACCGCCAGGCTCAGCTTGCGGCCCGGCGACTCCCGATGAGTTCTCCCGAGTCGTTCTTTGTCCCGCAAGGGCCGCGATTCGTCGCCACGGAACTCACCCGCGGGCCGTGGAGCCCCGATCACCAACACGGGGGACCGAGCTCGGCACTACTCGCGCGCGCGATCGAGAGGCTGCCGTCGGATGGTCCAGTCTTCCAAGTAGCCCGCATGACGGTCGAGTTTCTGCGTCCGATTCCCATAGCCGAATTCGAGCTCCGGACGGAAATCGTCCGCTCAGGGAAGAAGACCCGAATCGTCACGGCTTGGCTGGAAACGAGCGGCAAGCGCATCGTCCAGGCCACGGGACTCTGCATCCGGCGGGCTGACGTCCCCGTGCCTGCCGTGCCCGTGCCGGCCGTGGAGCCTCCCATTCCGTCGCCCGAAGAATCCGCCGTGTTCCAATTCCCGTTCTTCATGGATTCCGTTGGATATCACACCGCGATGGAAGGACGACTCGCGCGCGGGGTCTATGGTCAGGGCCCCACCAGTATGTGGATGCGGATGCGAGTCCCGGTGGTCCCGGGAGAAACGCCGTCTCCCGTTCAGCGCGTCATGGCCGCAGCTGATTCCGGCAATGGCGTGAGCGTGGTGCTGGATGTCTTCAAATACACCTTCATCAATCCGGATCTGACCGTCTATCTTCATCGGCCCATGGAGGGCGAGTGGGTTTGTCTGGATGCCGCCACCATCCCCGAGTCCAAAGGCGTCGGCCTCGCCGATACGCGCCTGCACGACTCCCGCGGCCCCATCGGCCGCTCCGTCCAGAGCCTCATCCTTGAGCGGCGGCCAGGCGGATGAAATCGTCAGGTGTCTCTCAGTCCTGATTCCCCGCCAGTGCGAAGTCGTGCCGCTGTACACCTACCCGCGAAAAAATGTACAATTGACTGCAAAGGAGGACCATTGGAGCCAAAAGCGGAGGATCCACTAGATCTGACTTCTGTCTTGCGTGAGGAGCACAGTGGCAAATGGGTCGCTCTGACGCGCGACTACTCGCGTGTTGTTGCATCAGGAGAAAGCATGGCCGAGGTTTCTCACAAGGCTGAAGGCCAGGATTTCGTGATGATGCTGGTACCGGACTTTGACCGCGCCTTCGCACCTCAATCTCAAGTTTAGGTACTGCAAAGTACCGTGCAACCCGTCCAAAGCGCACCCCACGAGGACATTTATTTGGATGCCGCTGGTCGAGATCAAGCTTCGTAGGGGCAAGCTCCAAACGGCACCATTCAGGGCACTCGTGGATACAGGCGCAGACTACTGCCTTTTTCCCACCGATGCGGCGGTCGCTATTGGAATTGATCCTGTGGAGAACGAACGGGAGGTGCCCATCGGCGGAATTGCCGGCCAAGTAAAGGCCAATTTCCACTCCGCGAGCATCGTGCTGGGCGGCCATGAGATTCCGTGTGACGTCGGATTCGCCCAGCAGCCGTTCAATACATGTTTGCTCGGCCGCGAGGGTTTTCTGAACAATTTCGCAGTGACCTTCGACGCCATCAGAAACGAAATCACTTTCAAGTCCAGAAGCTGACGAATGGCCCCATCGGCCGCTCGGTCCAACGTTCAGGATCGTTGCGGAACCTTGACGAGTCGTCCCCCTTCACCTTCGCCCGGGGAATCCGTCATTCACCTCCCGTCTGGCCATGCCTCCTGAGAAGAGTGATTGGCGTCATGTTGCCATCCTACGGGCAATCACGCTCCGTGAGGGTTCGGCCAAATGTTTTGCATGGCGACGACTTGCCCCTCAACCAGAACGGGCAGGACCAAAGTCGAAAGTCCTGATCCTACAGCCTTGTCGCGCGATATCGGCGGTGCCATAATAGGTAAGGTTGTGAACGGCAAGATGACCGGTGAAATCTTTCTGGAGAATACTGAAAGCAACCTTTCCAAGCCGACGTGTACGCCCTCCTACTCAAGTTCCAAAGTCCGTAGATTGAAATGCGCTTCAACTTGATGATTCCTCGCGGCTTGCCGCGGGGAGGTTCATTTGTTTCGTGAAGGTTCCATCGCGAAGATAGACTCGCAGATATTGGGGAGATGAGCCGCACCAAGCGTGTCCTCGCAATTCTCTCCGTTGTTCCTATCCTGAATTGCGAAGGAGATAAAGATTCGCTGGAGGCTCCGTCTCCAGATGTGTCGACAAGCATTCGTGAGCTGGCGGCATTCCCATCCGAAGATGCGCTCTACTCCCGATATCCCGACCGCAAGAGAGGCAGGTGCAGGCCGATGGACGGGCCAGCCTCGGCCGCGGCCATTGAGTTGACGTTCAGAAGCTCACACGAGATACGCTTGGAAGAGGAATTGGCTGGCCAAATTGAATGCGCAACCAATCTCGTGAAGGATCTATTTCCCGAGTTTCGTAGTGCCAAGCCGCTTATTCGGTTTCAGCCTAGCGAAATCCTGCTCCGGTTGAAATCGGGATTCGGCCCGATGCTCGACAACGGTACGGTTGCTGAGCCGGCCTCGGCGCTTGGACAATTCTTATCAACGCTTCCGGTCAAGCAATCACGACAACTTCCGATCTCATCCAATCTTTTCATGCTCGAGTTCAACGAGCCACTGAACGGCTACGAGCTCGCCAAACAGCTTAGATCGTTGCAAGAAGTTTCAGACGCCTCACCCAACTTCCTGGTGCTGAACGGCCCGGACCTTGGGATCGGCCACAAGGGCAATCACTACTACGTTGTGGTCAAGACGTGCTCGCAAGACGGCCGCATTCAGTGTTCCAGTGAAATGTTCACGTACTTCGTCGTTAATGAAGCCATGACGGAAGTGGTTCGAGTCGGACATCTGGGGAGCATAGAGCGGCCGCTGGTCCCGCTCTGGAACATCCCCCCTGCATACCCTGCCACCGCGTTCAAGGATGCCGACCAGTTGTTTGAGACGCTTCAGTCCTCCCCGTTCTGGTGGGTGCGTCTTCATGCCGCTGAGGTGGTCGGCCAACTTCTTGTTCTTGATTCGCCGAGCACCGCCGTAGATTGGGACCGGCAATCCGGACAACATACCGCGTACGATTCGCTTCGGGCCCAAGTGCTCGCAAGGCAGCCGCAAGCTCTATCCATTCTGAGCTCCGCGGCAGAGGACTCGGACGAGGATGCTCAGAAGAGCGCAAGAACGTGGCTTGGCGAGATGGATATTACTCAAAATCAAGATTGGCGTGAGGTGGTCGATTTGGGCTTCAGGTCCCTCGGCCAAATTGCTCTGGCGCGAGCATTCAGGGGTTCCGGGAAGGGCAAAACCGCCACCGGTGCATATGAGATCAGGGTAACGAAAGACCGTTTTCTGGGAGATTGCCCGGCCGAAACCCTCTTGGCCACAGACTTCCAGATCAACCTTGGGCTGTCGCTAGAGGAAGCCGAACTGTACGTACGAAAGAGATTGGAAGGCTGCTCGGGAGATTGCGGGAGTGGTTCCCTTGAGATTGTGCAGCAAGGGGGTCAAATAATACTGAAAGCGGTTGCGGATGATGATGAAGATGCCTATGGCGGCGTGGAGGCGAACGGCACATTTTTCGTAACCATTCCCGACCACGTGGAATTTGATTCCCCTGCGAATTCGCACATCACCCAATGGCGCGGTGAGATCGCAGATGGCCGGATCAAGGGAAGCGCCCGATCCCGGCTACATCGCGATCTCGAACACGCATTTATAGAGCAATGTGATCGCACTCAGGGGGTGTGCATCGCCAAGCTCCTTCCACCGATTGATTGCACGGCTCTGGTTGAATTCGAGGGCAAGGTGAAGTGAGCGCTTACTCAAATCGAAACAGAGATTCCCAGCCTCTACCAAGGAGCAGCATCGCTCTTCACTCATAGGTAAACTCTCGTTCTGAGTATTGAGCAGCGGAGCCTTCCTCGGAAGCGGGCCGGAACATGGTCCACTGCCTGTATCTTTCTCCTGCCACCAAAACGGTTTCATCGACTGTAGACCCACGAGGACTGTCCTGTACACAACCGCTGGGAACCATCCCGAACCGTAACCGTGTGCCTGGATCGGTCGAATAAGGTTCAGACGGACAGAGAAAGTGCCAGACCTTCACCGGGTAAATTGTGGATAGTTTGCCAGACTGCTGGGTGACGAGTCTGCTCATTCCCAACTCTGTGACCTTGTAGCGACTGCTGAACACGAAGAAGAGTGCACCGACTTTGTCTACTACTATTTTCTCTGGTACGGAACGAGTGTTCTCCTCCCCACAGCCGCCGTAGATAAGGCTCGCGACCCAAGAAGCGAGCAGACAACACAGGCAAATAGCCCGTCCCGCTCGAGACCTCAAGGCTCGCGACCCCACTCTTTGATCGGCGTCAGATGTGGAGGATTCGGGCGGGGTTGATTGTGGACTCCAAGGGGCCAGCTACGGGCCCGTGTGCCAGGACCTCCTTTGCTGCCCATGGGAGAATACTCTACCTGGGCGATCATGGATGGTCAACACTTACACCAGCCATCGCCCGGTAGCGATTGGGGGCAAGTCGGCAGCAATGCTTGATTTGGGCCTCGCGGCCGCTGGTACCGCTGCGTGCGATTTCACCGGCCCCTTCCGGCCCGCACCGTCACGTGGCCTGTGCCTTGGCTGTCCGAGCGCAGTGATGAGGATAACCCTTCCACACTTACCCGCTGGAGAATAGATAGAAATCTATTTATTCGGCTGGCCGCACATGTCGATCGGCTCAGCGTACTTCGCAAACAACGCGCTAACGGTATTCTCCAAGGCCAGTTGGGCTGGGGTCATCGGCACATTCTGTTCTCGTTTCGGACCGTAGGCACAAAACTGACGGATGGACCGTATCTTGGATTCGTTCGGCCTATAGGTCCCGGACTCAAAGGTCCCCGGTGTGAAGCCGTTCGGATCGTACGCAACGCTCCGTTGTGAACATCCATCACACACACAAGACAGTTCCTTCTCGGCCCTCGGGCCGATATTTTCCACAGCCCCAACCAAAGACTGAACGTCCGTAGCACTAACAATAGCGGAGGCCGTGGGAGTGTAGTATCCGGAGCGTTCGGCGACATAGATGGCTGCGCAACCGTCCGTGCGGATTTGGAAACGACTCTCACGCTTACCTTTGCATCGACCGCTGTCCCAAGCAAATACAAGCTTGTCACCGCCAAGGATAACGCAGGTGGTCAGTTTCTTGAGCCAGTCCTCAGAAGATCGCATCACATCGGCATCCATGTCGGACTTCGCGGCTTCCAAGATGGCCATGCCCTCGTTTCTCCGGGCTCTCGTTTCGTCCCGAAGTCTGTCATACGTCGAACGGTCGGAACCGGGCCAGTCGTCATAATCACTGCCGCTTGTGGGGTCATCGATCCGCAATAGCTTCCCCATGACTTCGACGGCATGCCGGCGCGCCCACCAATCAGGTGACGAACCGGCCTTCTCAAATATTTCTTCCGCACTTGAGTACGCCCGGACAGAGTAGGATTCGGGAATATTCCACAAGGGGATCTTCCCGATCGGAGGCTCTGGAAGATTGAACAAGGTCGTGATGGTTGGGCCTCGGGCCTCCAAGAACACGACCTCGCTCGCAGCCTCGTTGAGGAGAAAATAGAAATAATCTTCATTGATGCAGCCGGCCGGGCAATCGCCCGACCCCGACTTGTAAACGACGTGGTACCGATTGTTCTTCCGTAATAGATATGTGTCAGAGCTGTCTCCTCCAACAACATTGAGGGTCACACTTCTTGCTCCGGTTGCCTCCTTGACCTTCTTGGCAAGATACGGCAGGTTCAGAGGCTCCTCGAACCATAGGACGAGGTACGGAAGGTTCTGCGTAAGCCGATAAATACTCTTGAGAGGGTATTCTTTGCTAAAGACCTGAAGCGCCGTCCAGACGGCCTTGCGTTTTTCCTTTTCCTCCGTGCCCGGTTCAAAAAACTCGTTCGGGAACTCAAGAACCAACTCGTCATGGCTCCATCTTGGCCGGGCGAAAGGATCATCGAAGGCTGGGAAAAGCTTCCCGATGAGAGACAGTGCGCAATCGATCTCATTCGCAAGCGTCCCTTCCAAACGGATCTGGGTACTATTCCTAAAGGTGAGTTCCCTGACGGTGTCAGAGTAGGGCGGACCTGCTGGAGTACACGTCCCCTTTCTCGTGATCGGTAGGTCTGTAGGCCTGAATCCGAGAATCTCCTCAGGCTTCCACGGTGTCTCTGGTTGAGGAGGGTCTTGGGGGCGTGGCGGCTGGACCGGACCTAATGAGTCTGCTGACGATGACGGCTCGGCAGGCTGCGACGCGAAGGCATCGGGGCCAGGGTCATTGGTATGCTCCGATCGATCAGTCGGGTTACTGCAGTGGGCTGAAAAGACTCCAAGGAGCAATCCCACTCTAAGCCAACGCTCCATCCTTTGGATTCTGCGCCAGCTATCTGGCCCTTGCAAGAACGAGCTTGACCTTGGCCGCGAGCCGCCTTGATAACCGGGGGCCGGGCTACGTCAACATGAAACGTCAAGATTGGGGGCGTAATCCGCACAAACTCGGAATTCGGGGGCCTGCCGGCCTGTAGACCGCGTTGACGGCCTTTCCGCACTCCTCCGCTCCTCCATCCCTCACCCAGCGTGTGCATCGACCCTCCGAGCGTGTATGACGAGCAATCCCTTTCCATGGGGCCATGCAAGGTAGTGGCGAGAACCAGCAAACACCTCAGGTCCCTTTGAAGGGCACTACAGGGAAGGGGGACCCCAAGTTAGGTTTGGAGTTCGGCCTTACGAGCCCCGTCGGGTCAATTGCTTCTGAATCCGGGCGAGGAGACGGTTCGCGGCGGGCAGAGGGCGCCAGGGAATTCCAAAGAGCCGGTAGTCGATAAACTCCACGTACAGACCGATCTCGCTTCGACAGTCGATGTACGCAAAATCCACATAGAGGGCAGGACCCGCCACGCGGACTTGCCCGCGAACCGCTGTGGGAAAGCCTGCGAGAATGAACTCCCGCTCCCTTTCATCGACATGGTGATCCAGGACGCCTACGTGATGCAGAATGAATCGGCCCCCCGCATCGATGGCGTCCGAGTAGAAAGTGGATCCCTCGCCTGCCCCGAGAAGTTCCACCTCATACCCATTCCTCTGCGCCAAGGCGATGTGGCCGCGGAAGGTTCGGGGTTGACCGCGCTCGTCCCACGGCCACACCCTGCCTTTGAGTTCCAGGAAGGGGCCGAATCCTGCCGGAGAGAGCACGTTGATCGCCTCTTGCATATCCCTGACTGCAATTCCGTATTGCCAGATGGAATTGAGCCCCATTTTCTTGCAGAAACCGGGGTCCAGAACATCTCTCCATTCGGGCACCTCGCCCCGACGCAAGATCGCATCGAAATCATGCATAGATTCCATTTCACCCGTGGCCACGTGGGTCACGGTAGCATGAACGAGTCGGTGGAAAAACACATTCCAAAGCGAGAAGCGTTCAAAGGATGAACTCGATTCCTAGATTGAATGATTTACGCTAAACTACCGTCCATCGTCGCGCCTGTAGCTCAACTGGACAGAGCGCTAGCCTCCGGAGCTAGAGGTTCCCAGTTCGATTCTGGGCAGGCGCACTTTCATCACCATCGCGGGCATCCTGGCCCGCCGTCAAAGGTTGAAAGTACCGTCGCCATCACGGCGACAGCACTCGCTTCGTCATGCCGACCTTCCATGGTCGGCGCATGTAAGAAGCGAGTGCGGCTCGCTTCACGCTCGACCGCATCTTTCCACTCACCGCGGGCGTCCCCGAGCCGCGATGAAGCACCACAGCCAAGGTCGGGCATGCCCGCCGGCCGCTCCGGAAGGACCACGGGTGGGGACAGAACGGGGGCAGATTTTGAGAGGTTGACAGGCCATTTTGATATGGCTATTCTAGCCCGATGAGAAAAGCCTCGGTCACGGAGACGAAGAACAGACTGAGCGCCCTCCTAGAACGGGTCCGCGCGGGAGAATCGGTCGTCATCACCGACCGACGCATCCCCATAGCCATATTGGAACCCGTGCGGTCCGGGGACAATCGCCTCCCCTCCGATGCACGCCTGGCGAGGCTTGAACGCGCGGGCGTGATTCACTCCGGTGCGCGCAGGATTCCGGAGCGGTTGTTCGACATGCCGACCGCGAGGGCGAAGGGGAGCGCAGTCAAAGCCCTGCTCACGAACCGCGAGGAGGACCGCTGAAGTTCTGGGACAGTTCGGCCCTGGTACCCCTTCTGGTCGAGGAGAAGACGACCTCGGCTCTGCGCAGCCTTGGAAAGCGCGATTCAAGCGTGCTGGTCTGGTGGTCCGCCCGAGTGGAATGCTCCGCCGCCTTGGCTCGGCTCGTGCGGGAGAGGAAATTGGAACGCGGCGAAGAACGGATCGCCCTTCAGAACCTTCGAAATCTTCAAGAGAGCTGGATGGAGGTCCAGCCGACCGAAGCCGTGAGAGAGGCGGCAGTCCGCCTGCTGAGGATACACGGGCTAAGGTCTTCCGACTCCCTTCAACTTGCGGCGGCCCTCGTGGCAAGCGAGTACCGGCCGACGACCTTGGAATTCGTTTGCATGGATGAGCGACTTTCCATGGCAGCAGATCGCGAGGGCTTCCCTCTCGTCAGGTTGGACTCTCACGACTGATCTCGACTCCGGATCAAGGCCCGGACCCGGTCCCGAAGCAAAGAGAAATCTTTTCCGGGTAGTGACTCAGTTGGGAGCTAAAGTTCACGTGAAACTTGCCGAACTACTCTAATGTGGCTTGAAGTTTGGTGGTTACGAAATAAAGGAGATTTGAAATGGCAAATGATATCAGTAGGATAGGTCAGGCCCCCCCGCCTCCCCCAGTTCCCCCGAGTGGAGGAGGCCGGAAACCTCCCAGCACCCCGCCCTCCGGCGGCAGCGATTCAGGCGACCGCGTAACTCGAACGACCCCGGACTACACGCAGAAAACCAATTCCATCCCGGAAGTCCGCACCGACCGGGTACAGGAAGTCCGCCGGCAGATTGACAAGGGAAATTACGAAGTCGACAGCAAGGAAGTCGCCGACAAGTTGGTTCGAGACACGCTGAAGGATCTCGTGGCGCCCGACCTCGCCTCCAAGGTCACCGGGCGCTAGTTACGCGGGTTCAGAACCCCAGCCGCTTCGCGATCACCTCTTTCATGATCTCCTGAGTGCCGCCGCCAATGGGCAGAATCCTCGTGTCCCGATAAAGCCGCTCCACCACGAACTCCCGACTGTAGCCATACCCTCCGTGTAACTGCACGGCGTCGTAGCAGACCTTGTCCGCTACTTGGCAGGTGAAGTTCTTCGCCATCGAGACTTCCGCCACCACTTCCTCTCCCGCTTCGTACCGCGCGGCGATCCGGTAGGTGAATTCGCGCGCGACATTCACCGCCGTGGCCATGTCCGCCAGTTTGTGCCGCGTCACCTGAAAACCTGTGAGTGGCTTCCCAAACGCCTTGCGCTCCCGCACGTAACTCAAGGTCAGATCGTAGGCGAGCTGCGCCGCGGCCACGGCGGCGATGGAAATGCCGAGCCGCTCCCCCTGAAAATTGACCATGATGCCGTAGAAGCCCTGATTCTCCTCGCCCAGCAAATTCTTGACGGGAACCCGGCAGTCCTCGAAAGCCAGTTCGGCCGTATCGGACGACCACCAACCCATTTTCTTGATGCTCTTGGATACGCGAAACCCCGGAGTTCCCTTCTCGACGACAAGCAGACTGATTCCCGGATACCCCGGTCCACCCGTCCGCACCGCCGTCGTCACAATATCCGCCCGCACGCCGCTGCTGATGAACGTCTTTGCCCCATTCACCACATAGAAATCCCCATCGCGAACCGCCTTGGTCTGAATGCTCGCCACATCGCTCCCTGCATTCGGCTCCGTTACAGCGAGTGCCGCGATCCTCTCTCCCCTCAGCACGGGCGGAACCCATTTCCTTTTCTGCTCTTCCGTTCCAAGCCGCACGATCGGGGGCAGCCCGATCCCGTGGGTGCCGAGTCCGACCTGAATTCCCATCGCCCCGCATCGAATCAGCTCTTCGGCAACCACGAACACGCCGAAAATATCCATCGGATGGCCCCCGTATTCTTCGGGGAATCCCACCCCCAGAAGCCCAAGCTCTCCCGCCTTTCGGTATACCTCGCGGGGAAATCCGGCCTCTTCCTCCCACTGATCCACGTGCGGGGTGATCTCCTTCTCCACAAACTTCTTGACCGTCTGGCGCAAGACTTCATGTTCCTCTGTGAAGTACTTCTGGTACGACATGCTCGAACCTCCTTCGGGTGACATGAGGGATTCGTGTAACCTCCCCGCTCAACCGTGTCAACCCGGCCAATCGGCCGGTCAGATCCCCGGAGGCATTCCGCTTGCACACGCACTCGATCTCTGCACAGAATGCGTCGGTCCAATGAATCGTATCGTCCGTGCACTGTTTCTCATTTCCCTGCTCCCTGCCTGTACCCAGACGCCGGATACTTCCGGAAAGCAGTTCATGGACGTGGACGGCGTCCGGATTCACTACGTCCAGTCCGGCGCCGGGGAGCGGACTCTGGTCATGATTCACGGATACGGCGCGGGGGCCTTCACGTGGAAAGGAATTCAGGACCGAACCCCGCCGGGATACACCACGTATGCCCTCGACCTCCCCGGCTTCGGCTACTCGGACAAGCCCGCGAACTTCGAATACGGCCTCCCCGCATTCTCCAGTATCGTCGCCCGGTTCCTGGAGATCGCCTGCCCGCCCAAAACCATCCTCGTCGGAAACTCTATGGGCGGCGCCGTTTCCATCTGGACGGCGGCGAGCCGGCCCGACCGGATTGCGGCCATTGTGGCGATCGATTCGGCCGGCGGCGGACATCCACCCGGTTCGCTCCCGGCCATTTTCAAAGTCATTCAAATGCCGACGATCGGCCCCCTTCTGCTGCGCCTGCCTTCCCGTCCGCTCATGCGGAATACGCTGGAGGAGGTGTATGCACACGATGATCGCATTACGAAGGATCTCATCGACCTGTACTACCAACCCACCCGGTTTCCCGGCGCCGCCCTCGCGTGGCATCGGACGCTGGCCGATCTCATGGGGCGAACCGAACGCGGCGAAGTCGCCGCCCGGATGGATCAGGTTAAGCAACCGGTCTTCCTCATGTGGGGAGATCAAGACACGTGGACCCCGCCGTCCGGGGCGGATGTCTTCAGATCCCACATGCCGCACGCCATATCCAAGGTGTATTCGGAACTGGGACACGTGCCCCAGGAGGAAGATCCCGCACGGGTCGTGCCCGATCTCTTCACCTTCACGGACGGAATCTTTTCATCGCACCCCTAAGGAAGTCCCTTTGCACGATGGACACCTTCGCCACGATCCAAACCGAGATGCTCGACGGGGGGATCGGCCTCATCCGGTTGAACCGGCCGGAGAAACGCAACGCCCTCTCGATCCAGGTGCGGCGCGAGATCTCGTCGTGCCTGGACCAATGGAAATCGAACGAAACCGTCCGCCTGGTCGTGTTCACGGGAAACGGCACGACCTTCTGCTCGGGATTCGACCTCAAGGAATTCAACGAGCCTTCGTGCTACCAGGAACTCTTCGAATCATCCGCCCGCTATCATCGGGACGTCTGGTTCTTCCCCAAGCCCACCCTTGCGGCGATCAACGGTCCCGCGTTTGGAGGCGGCTTCGACCTCGTCACGCTCTGCGACCTTCGCCTCTGCTCCGAGTCGGCCGCCTTCGGCCATCCTGAAATCAAATTCGGCGCCCCTCCGCTCTTCTCGCCCCTCCGCTGGATCGTCGGGAACGGCCTGGCGCGCGATCTATGCCTGACCGGTCGGAGAATCGACGCCAAGGAAGCCCGAAGGATCGGCCTCGTCAGCGAAATCGTGCCCGACGCCGATCTGATGAACCGCGCCACCGCCATCGGCCGCTCGATCCTCGAAGCCCCGGACCAGGCGCTGACGACGACTAAACGCTACATGGCCGGTGCGTCGAACGATGAATTCGAAACGTCGTTCCGGGTCGAACACGACGAGGTTTTCAAGGAGCACCTGCTCAGTCGTCAGCATCGCTGAACAAACGGGGATCCCCCTCCTTTGTAAGGAGGAGTCGAGGGAGGTAGGAGTTCAGAGCCTCTAACAGAATGCGTAGGGGAGGGTCTTCAGACCCTCCCGACAAGAGGGAGCAACCAAGAGGGAGCATCTGAAGATGCTCCCCTACGAATCGGCATTCTGTTAGAGGCTCTTAGTACGCTAGGACCGGCGACTGGCGGACGTAGCGTGACCCTTGAACGCAATCCCGAAGAATGAAATGCGCCACATCAGCCCGGGAGATGAACCCGTGGTGAATCGAACCATCCGTTGCAACTCGATAATTTCCCATCGATCGCCCGTTCGTCAGGATCGGCGGCTGAACGATCACCCAATCCCTGTCCGATCTCTTGATGTCGGCCTCCATGGTTTCCTTGTCTCGAAGCGCCCGGCGAATAACCGTTTGATAGAACGGCTTCAGGAACCATGCGAGCGACTCGCGTGTCGGGCCCACTCCTAACGCGGAGACGACCACAAACCGTTTCACGCCCTGCTTATTCATCGCCTGGAGGATCCATTTCGTTCCCTCCGAGCAAACGTTGGAGTGCTTCCAAGGGCGAGTCCCCAGCGAGGAAACGACCGCATCGTGTCCCTTGACAGCATTGGACACAGCCGCATCATCGAACGCGTCCCCTCGAAGAACGGTCAATCCGTCGCTCTTGCCTCGGGGCACGAAGGGACTTCGCGAAAACGCCGTAACCTTGTGGCCGGACTCCAACGCCTGTTCCACGACCGCCCGTCCCGTTCCTCCCGTGGGACCGAAGACGATGATCTTGAGCTTCGCGGTCATGATGAAGCCAAGTATACCTGATCGAATGGGGTTGCGCAGACCTTCCCCTGAGTCATAAGATCCCCACCATGCAGCACGAAATCCGATCGAAAGGCCCCCTGCTACGGCCCGACGGCCGGCTCGTTGAGAAAGGCTGGTCCCGGCGGCCGTTCAAAGAATTCAACCCTCTGAAAGCCCAACGCCTGAGGCTGAAGGAATGGGACTACCTGGGCATTTTCGATGGCGACCAATTCATCACCGTCATGATCGCCCACCTGGGATACCTTGCGATTGGAGCCATCCAAGTTCTGGATCTGAAATCGAAACAGAAAGTAGTCGAGCGGATGGCCCCTTCTCCCCTGGGCTTCGGTTGCCTCATGGCGAAATCGAGCGAGATGGGAACGTCCAGACTCCATCTGCCGGGGCACCTTGTCCAGTTTGAACACAGCCCGATCGGACGGGAGATCCGAGGCCGATGGCCGGGAGTCGATGTGGAGCTTCACGCCGATCCCCTGCCTCGCGGCCACGACAGCATCGTCATGCACACGCCCATCGGAGACAGGGGGTATTACTACAATCACAAGACGAGCGGACTTCGCGTCACGGGATCCATCCACCTCAAAGGGAAGTCGATTCATCTGGGGAAGGCGGCCTTGGCCACACTCGACTGGGGGCGCGGCGTCTGGGAAAGAATCACGTTCTGGAACTGGGCGACCGCCTGCGGTTACCTCGGCGATGGACGCTCCATCCGGCTCAACCTCGGCTGCGGCTTCGGCGATCTTTCAGCCGCAACAGAGAACTGTTTTCTTGTGGATGGCAAGATCGTGAAGCTGGGTAACGTGACTTTCGAATACGATGTCGAAAACCTGGAACGCCCGTGGCGTATGCAGGGGGATGACGGATCCCTCGATCTCCAACTCCAGCCGCTCTATCTGAATACCAAGAAAACGCATCTCGGGTTCGCCTGGAGCCGTCTTCACCAGGTCTTCGGGGAGTTCAACGGAACAGTCCGCCACGGCAAGCAGACGATCCGGATCAAAGGACTCAGAGGCTGGGCTGAAGAGCATCGCGCCCATTGGTAGGGCGGCGTCCCTGCCGCCGATATCGCGGTACGGGCACGTCCTGCGCCCGCACCGCGCCCATCGGGTTGAAAAGTATTCGCGGGCGAGATAAACCCGCGTCATGGATTCCGTTTTGGGCCGGATCAAGCAGCTTGTCCGGCGTGGGCGATACTTGTTCTCCCGAAAAGCAGAGGGCGAAATGGATCAGGACAAACTTGAGACATTCAACGTGGTCGAGTCGATCCTGAATGCCGACAGGATACAGAAAGTGCTCCGCTCAAGGAACCCGGATCGGCAGAAGAAACGCGAAATGCTCTACGTCATTCACTCCCCTTCCGATGATGGCACATTCATTTACACGAAGGGAACCATCCGGGGGACAGGGGAAAATGCGACCTACTATTTTTTCATCTCATCGAAGGTGCTAGAATAGGCTCATGATTCTTGACGAGTGTCCAAATTGTGGGAGCAAAAAGGTCAAGTACGTGATTTCGGACTACACCATTCGGCTCGCTAGGAATCACCGTGTGAAAATTCCTGCATTGAGGCGCTTGCGGTGTCTGAAGTGCCGGGAAGAAGTGTTTGATCCGGAGGCGATGCAGGTACGAGACCACTATCTCTCCAAGGACCCGGTCTGGCAGGCCGGGCGCCGCGCCCTCTCGAAGAGGACGGCCAATCGGCGGCGGTCCGTGGCGCAAGCCGCCTGAAGTGACCAGCCCCCCTGTTTAGTGCCACCCGTGATGAGAGTATAGGGGCTGCTCGTCGGGTGGTCTAGTTGTGATTCCGTACGGCACCGGGACGACCGTTTCCGGTGCCGGCGGTTTGTATCCGAGCGCACTGTGCGGCCGGATCGTGTTGTAGTGGATTCTCCATCGTTCGATCAGGACCTGAGCCTCCTTCAGCGTGTAGAAGATCTCGCCGTTCAAGAGTTCGTTCCTGAGCTTCCCGTTGAAGCTCTCGTTGTATCCGTTCTCCCAAGGGGATCCGGGTTCAATGAACAGGGTCTGGACCCCGATCTGGGCCAGCCAGTTCCGCACGGCGTGGGCCGTGAATTCGGGACCGTTGTCGCTTCGGATGTGCTCGGGAACGGCCCGCGTGAGGAAGAGCCCTGCCAGAACTTCCAGGACAGCCTGGCTGTCCAGCGTGCGCTCCACCTTGATCGCCAGACACTCCCGCGTGTACTCGTCCAGGACGGTCAGCATCCGAAGCGGCCGGCCGTCATGGGTGTAATCCTGCACGAAATCGTAGCTCCAGACGTGGTCCCGATGGGCCGGCCGCAGCCGGATGCACGACCCGTCGTTGAGCCAGAGTCGGCCTCGTCGGGGCTGCTTCCGGGGCACCTGGAGCCCCTCCTGACGCCAGATCCGTTCCACCCGCTTGTGGTTGACCCCAAAGCCCCGGTTCCGCATCAGCGCCGTCACCTGCCGGTACCCATACCGGCCATACTGGGCCGCCAGCTCAATCACCTCTCGCTCCATCCGGGTCTCCTCCAAGCTCACGCGCGGTGCGTAGCGATAGCAGGTCCGGGAGATCTCCAGGGTCTGACAGGCCCGGCGCTCTGAAACCCCGATCTCCCGTCGCACATGCTCCACACACTGCCTCCGACGTACCGCGCTTAAAAGTTTCCCGAGGCGGCCTCTTTCAGGATCGCCTTGTCCAGGCTCAGGTCCGCCACCAGCTTCTTGAGCCGGGTATTCTCCACCTCAAGCTCCTTCAACCGCCGGGCTTGTACGACGGTCATCCCGCCGTACTCCTTGCGCCACCGGTAGTAGGTCTGCTCGGTGATCCCGATCTTGCGGCATACGACGGGAAGACCCGCCCCCTGAGCCAGCTCAATCTCCGCCTGCCTCAGCTTGCCAATGATCTCTTCCGCTCGGTGTCTGCGCCTCTTGGCCATGTTTCGCCTCCTTTTCCAGGCCCAAGCCTAACATTCCACTCGGACCTAATTAAAGAGGGCAGGTCACCAAACGGCGGTTTGTCACTGATCAGCGCTGATTTCAATCACCGTTCCATGGGGGATATTCCCCATTTTCTTATCGGGCCATTGGAACACAATATAATGAGATCCAGAGGGGAGGTTCGCATGGAGATCCCAGAGGGAAACCGAGTGGAGAAGGACCGTCCAAGAGTCCTCATCGTCGACGACGATCCAGATTGCCGCCGAGTCCTCACCATCCACCTTACGGAACAGGGCTACGATATTTCCGAGGCCACGGAGGGTGACCAAGCCGTGCGTTCCGTCGATCGCGACGGCGCGGACGTGGTTATTCTCGAAATCCTGTTAAAGGATTCGGATGGCTTCGAGGTCCTGGAGCGACTCCGGGCAACCGAAGCAACTCCAAGTGTCATTCTGCTCTCCTCCTCCACCGGCGTCGACTACCGTCTGAGAGGACTCCACGCCGGCGCTTCCGATTACATCACCAAGCCGTTTGACGCGAGCGAAGTGGCCGCACGGGTTGCCATCGTTCTGAGACAGCGTTCCGAGATCCATAAGGCCCGATCAGAGGCGGCCCTCGATCCGGCGAGCGGTCTCTTCACCCGCTCCTCCTTCGAACGGCTGTTCCACCAGGAGGTCGCCGTTGCCAAACGGTACCGGCAACCTGTGGCTCTCGTTCTCTTGGATGCCGATGGACTCGTCAAGGTCAACAGCCGCTTCGGTTGGATCATCGGGAACCACTACATCGAGGCCCTCGGCAGCGCGATCGCCGAAACGTGCCGAGCTTCGGATATCGGAGCCCGGTTGGGCGGTGGCGAGTTCGGAGTCTTACTGCCCGAAACCAACATGGCGGGGGTCGCCCAGTTTCTCATCCGCCTGTGGCAAACCCTGGCCACCGCGCGCGTCCACATTCCTTTGGGGCGCCACTCCATCAAAGTTTCGGCTTCCATGGGATATGCCGTCTTCGGCGCCCACGCCGAGGACGCGGCAGCACTGTGGAACGCCGCCGTTGAATCCCTCGCTCACGCGAAACAAATCCCCGGCGTCTCCACCGAGCGGCGGCTGAGCGCTTAACGCGCTGCTTCGTGCAACTTTCAATGGCCCCGCAAGCCACCGCCGGTAAGGTGCAGGATCACCAACAACAGCGCCAAGCCAACGGCGTGGATGCCGACCACGTACGCCCAGCGTGGAGTCCTGACGGCTGATTCCCGGCCTGGACTAACCCTCGAGTCGTCATCAGAAACGGGAATGGTGGGCCCGCCAGCCACGAACTCCGCAGGCCGCTCGTGTGACTTGCGTCGCCCGTACGGGGTCATGCCCCATGGCTTGTATACCGACAGTGCCGCGGCTGCGAGCAATACGAGCAAGCCACCCGCAGCGTGGACCACGAGTTGAATTCGCAGCGCACGAACATCGGTCGTGGCAAATGTCGTCTCTGCCGCAATACCTGCCATCCGGCTTACTGCCTGCATATGTTGCAGCAGGATCAAGGCGGCGCCAGCAGTCAGCAGAAACTTCACCAAGATCCACCAATGCCGGAACAGGCCCCACCGAGTACCCAGCGCCTCGACGAGCCCGGCCAACAGAGCGGCGAGACTGAAGGGAACGATAACGATCCAGCCGACCAACTCCATCGAGAGGTAGGCGGCACGACCAAGCTGGGCATCGTCGCTGGTCAGACCGGCTACGGCGAGACAAAGGTAGGCAGCGACCGCGCCGAGCCATCCGACCGACGAGACGACATGCGTCGTAAGCGTGAACTTGCGGAGGCTTGGATTCATGACTATGACTTCTCCATGCGGGGAAAGACTCCTGCTGCTGAGGCCGGGTCATTCATAGTCGCATCCATGAAGGTGTGTTGGAACGTGAGCATGGAGGTGCTCAACGGCCACGAACCGCCTATCGGGCAACTTGACGCTTTCTGCCCGTGACCTTCCTCAGCCGCAATTCCTTTTCCAACATTTCCCACTCCATGAGGTCGGCCAGGGTTGAAAAATCGGATGAATCACAGGTCAGCCTCTTTGAAAACGTAGACAGCTTGTCACCATGCTTTCTTTCGAACTTCTCAATCTTCTTCTGAATCACAGAAAGCGACAGACGCTCGGTGTCCAGTATCCGTTGTTTGCCGGCGTTCTCGGTCAACAGTCTCATCGCTTCAAGATTCCTTCCAACAGTGGAGCAATTTCGCCCGCAACGGTTCTCGCCTTTGCAGCCGCTCCCACCGAGTCCATCACCGCCGTCTGCATCTTCACATGAACATGGGGCATGAAGATCTTCCGTCCCTTCCTCAACTCATGGCTGTCGAATCGGATTTCATCGTACCATGAACCCCGTTGTCGATAAAGGCGGACATGGAATTCGCCGGTAGCCGGCTCTGAAGCATCGGCAATGATCGAAAGCTTCCACTCATCGTGTGGCACGGCTCAATAGTAGGCGTACAACGGTGGAAATCGAGGAGAATCCTCATGAAGTGATGGGGCGAGCCCTTTCAGAAACCTGTCGCGCTTCGAACTGTGGCGGCCGCCAGGGCCACGGGGAATTCGGCGTGAGCGGCGAGAGATGTCCTACCTGCCGGCTGGAGTGTACCCCAAATTCGGTGAGAGCCAGCGCTCGATCTCCTCGACCCGCATCCCCTTCCGCCGCGCGTAGTCTTCGATCTGGTCGCGCCCGACCTTGCCCACATTGAAATACCGCGACTCCGGGTGCGCAAAGTAGAATCCGCTCACCGACGCCGCCGGCATCATCGCAAAGCTCTCCGTGAGTTCGATGCCGGTGCTCCGGGTAGCGTCGAGGATTTCGAACAACGTCCGCTTCTCCGTGTGATCGGGACACGCCGGGTACCCCGGAGCCGGACGAATCCCGTGATACTCCTCACGGATGAGCGACTCGGCGGCAAGGTGTTCCTCCTTCGCGTAGCCCCATAATTCTTTTCGCACCCGCTCGTGCAGGAATTCGGCGAAGGCTTCTGCAAGCCGGTCTGCCAGCGCCTTGCCCATGATGCTCCGGTAGTCGTCGTGCTCCTTCTCAAATCGCCGGACCAGCTCATCCAGCCCGATCCCCGCCGTCACCGCAAAACAACCGAGGAAATCCTGAACGCCGGATGTCGCCGGCGCTATGAAATCCGCGAGCGAGAATTGCGGCTGGCTCGCATCCTTCGCCGTCTGCTGCCGGAGGAAGCGGAACACCGCGCTCACAGATTTTCGGTCGCCCTCCCGGTACACTTCCACGTCGTCCCCCACGCTGTTCGCGTGGAAAATCCCGGCCACACCCTTCGCCCTGAGCCACCGACCGGATTCGATGCGATCCATAAGCGCCTGCGCGTCGGCAAACAGTTTCCGCGCCTCGGCGCCCGCAGCCGGGTCCTCCAGGATCGCCGGATAACGCCCCTGCATCTCCCAGGTCTGGAAGAACGGCGTCCAATCGATGTAGCGCCGCAGTTCCGAAATCGAAGGTTCGACGGCGCGGAGGCCCACGAAGGCGGGCTTGGGGATTCCATTCCGTCCCCAGGTGAGCGCAAGGCGTCTCGCCCGCGCCTCCCCCAACGTGAGCAGGGGCCGCGTCTCTTTCTCCCGATACAGACGCCGAACCTCCTCGTACTCACCATGAATCTTTGAAACGAACTTCTCGCGGTCCGAGCCAAGCAGACTCCCGACCACGGTCACGCTTCGGGACGCATCCAGCACATGGATCACGGGCGCCTCGTAAGCCGGTCCGATCTTGACGGCTGTGTGAACGCGCGACGTCGTGGCTCCCCCGATAAGGAGCGGCAGCTTCCAACCGTCACGCTGCATCTCCTGCGCCACATGGACCATCTCATCCAATGAAGGCGTGATGAGCCCCGAGAGGCCGATCAGGTCCGCTTTCTCCGCGCGCGCCGCCTGAAGAATCTTCTCGCACGGCGCCATCACGCCGAGATCCACCACCCGATAGTTGTTGCACCCCAGCACCACGCCCACGATGTTCTTCCCGATGTCGTGAACGTCGCCCTTGACCGTGGCCATGACGATCGTCCCCGCGTTTCGCGCCTCCGCTCCCTGCTCCGCCTTTTCCTTCTCCAGGAAAGGCGTCAGGTAGGCCACCGCCTTCTTCATCACCCGGGCGCTCTTGACCACTTGGGGCAGAAACATCTTGCCGGAGCCGAACAGATCGCCGACCACACTCATCCCCGCCATGAGAGGACCTTCGATCACCGCGAGCGGTCGACCATATTTTTTGAGGGCTTCTTCCGTGTCGCGCTCGATGTGCTCCACGATGCCCTTCACGAGCGCATGCGACAATCTTTCCTCAACCGAACCTGATCGCCACTCCGCCTCCCCTGCTTTGACCTTCCCTTTCTTCCTCAACGATTCGGCAAACGTCACCAGCCGCTCGGTCGCATCGGGACGCCGGTTGAAAAGGACGTCCTCCACAAGCTCCAGGAGCGGTTTGGGGATTTCCTCATACACCCCAAGCTGTCCCGCGCTGACGATCCCCATGTCCAGTCCAGCCCGAACGGCGTGGTAGAGAAAAGCGGTGTGCATCGCCTCCCGCACCGCGTGGTTTCCGCGGAAGGAAAACGAAAGGTTGCTGATGCCTCCGCTCACGCGGGCATGAGGGAGATTCGCCTTGATCCAGCGTGTCGCTTCGATGAACGCCATGGCGTATCCGTTGTGTTCCTCGATGCCCGTGGCAACGGTCAGGATATTCGGATCGAAAATGATGTCCTCCGCCGGAAACCCGATCTCCTCCGTGAGGATGCGGTAGGCCCGGCGGCAGATTCCGATCTTTCGCTCCAGCGTGTCGGCTTGCCCCTTTTCGTCGAACGCCATGACCACCACGGCCGCCCCGTACCGGCGCACGGTTTTCGCCCGGGCCTTGAACGCCTCCTCTCCCTCTTTGAGGCTGATCGAATTCACGACCCCTTTTCCCTGAAGGCACTGGAGACCGGCTTCGATGACCGACCACTTGGATGAATCGACCATGATGGGGACACGCGCGATGTCCGGCTCCGAGGCGACGAGGTTGAGGAAGCGCACCATCGCGGCCTGCGAATCGAGCATCGCTTCATCCATGTTCACGTCGATGACCTGGGCGCCGCTGTCGACCTGGTCCCGCGCCACCGAGAGCGCCTCTTCGAAGCTTCCGGCAAGAATGAGCTTCGAGAACTTCGGCGATCCCGTGATGTTTGTTCTCTCCCCGATGTTCACGAAGTTCGAGTCCGACCGCATAACGAGCGGTTCAAATCCGCTTAGCCGAAGCGTCCGCGGGATGGATGGAATCGCGCGCGGTTTCTTTCCCTTGACCGCCTCCGCGATGGCACGGATGTGCGCCGGCGTGGTTCCACAGCAGCCGCCCACCATGTTGATCAGCCCGCTCTCGGCGAATTCGGCCAGGATGGACGCCATCTGCTCCGGCGTCTGATCGTACCCTCCCAGCTCGTTCGGAAGCCCGGCGTTCGGATACGCGGTCAAATACACGCCGGCCAATCGCGACAAATCCCCAAGGTGTGGCCTCATTTCTTTCGCCCCCAGCGCGCAGTTCAGGCCCACGGAGCAGAGTTCGCCATGCGAAATGGAGATCCAGAAGGCCTCGGCGGTCTGACCCGAAAGCGTGCGCCCACTTTTGTCGACGATGGTCCCGGACACCATCAGCGGCCGGCGCTCCCCTCTCTCGTCGAACACTTGGTGGGCCGCAAAAATCGCCGCCTTGCAGTTGAGGGTGTCGAACACCGTCTCAATCAAGAGAAGATCGACCCCCCCCTCCATCAAACCGCGAATCTGCATTGCATAGGCTTCCACGAGCCGGGCGAACGTCACGGCTCTGAACCCCGGATCGTTTACGTTCGGCGACATCGAGGCCGTCCGGTTGGTCGGGCCGATCGCCCCGGCCACGAACCGCGGCCGATTCGGATCGTCCTTGGTGAACGCGTCGGCCTCCGCCCTTGCGAGTTTCGCCGCCGCCACGTTCAGCTCGTGCGCAAGAGCCTCCATGCCGTAGTCCGCGAGCGAAACGGCATTCGAGTTGAACGTATTCGTTTCGAGGATGTCCGCCCCGGCTTCGAGGTAGAGCCGGTGAATCCCGCCGATGATGGACGGCTGCGTGAGCGATAGAAGATCGTTGTTTCCCTTCAGATCCCGGCCGTGATTGGCGAATCGCGCCCCCCGGTACTGCGCCTCCGTCAGCTTGTGCGTCTGGATCATCGTTCCCATCGCGCCGTCGATGATCATGATCCGCTTCGAAAGAATCCCCCGGAGAAGATTCTCCACCGTTTCCCCGTCCCGCCCGATCACGCCGCCGACTCCGCCTGCTCCAGCACCCCGCCGGATCTCACGTCGACGACCGTCCTCTCCGCAAACGCCCGCTCCACCGGGTCCGCGAACGGCAGGGCCGATTCCACCCTCTCCGCCTCAACCTGAACGGGCCGCGTTTCGGGGTGTTTGGCCACGAACAGCGCGCAGCAGTCTTCGTAGGGAAGGATGGACGTCTCGTATGTGCCAATCTTCCTCGCCCGCTCGATGATTTCCGATTTGTCGAATCCGATGAGCGGTCGGAGGATGGGGACACTCACCGCCGATTGAATGACGCCGATCGAATCCAGTGTTTGACTCGCCACCTGCCCGAGACTCTCGCCCGTGACAAGTGCTTTCCCGTGGATCTCACCGCAGACCTTCTCCGCAATCCGGACGAACATCCGGCGCATGAGGGTGATCCGCATTGCCGGCGGCGCAGAAGCCCAGATGAGTTGCTGGAGCGGTGTGAAATTGATGATGTGGAGCCTGCGGGGACCGCCCCATTCGGAGAGGATTCGGCAAAGATCCTTCACCTTCTCCACCGCCTGAGGATTCGTGAACCCCGGCGTGTCGAAATGGATCGCGTCGATTTCAAGACCCCGCTTGAGGCCGTACCAGATCGCCACCGGACTGTCGATCCCGCCCGAAATCAACGCCAGCGCTCGGCCACTGGTTCCGACCGGCAATCCACCGGCACCATTGGGGTCGTCCACGTAGACCACGGCGCCCTTGTACCTCACTTCCACCTTCAGACAGATCGCCGGATCGTGGACATCAACACGAAGCCTCTCGAATGTCTTCAGCAAATGCTCCCCCAACAGTCGATTCATTTCCAGGGAACGCATGGGAAAGGTCTTGTCCACCCGACGCGCCTCGATCTTGAACGTCACCCGATCTTCCGGCCGGCCCTTCAGAGCATCGTCGATGATCTGCTCGGACGCAGGAACCATCTCCGCCCACGCTTTGCCCGTCCGATGCGATCCCACGGCGCTCATCAGGCCGAAGACTTTCCGCGCACGGTTGGCCGCGCCGCCGAGATGGTCAACGCGGCCATCAAGGGGTGAGACGTAGAGGCGGCGATCACCCTTTTCGAAATCCCAATCCCCGAGCGGCCGGAGCGCTTCCTTCACGTTTCCCATCAGCCTTTTCTCGAAAAAGGGCCGGTTGTCACCCTTGAGCACAAGTTCGCCCATCTTCAGAAGCAGAATCTGCATGCTGTGATCCTCACCCGCCCGGCCCGAAATGGCAAGGCGGTGGCGCCCACCACGGTAATTGCGTCATTCCCGCGAAAGCGGGAATCCAGACCCCGATTGGCCCCCCCCCCGTCCAAACCCAAGCGACGGGACATGCCAAACCCATCCCGCTGTGCTACCCTCCCCGGTCGCGATGCTCCGATATCACTTCAGACTCCTCTGGGTTTACCTGGTCTATCGGTTCCGGCCGAACCGGTCGGCGGTCACCCGGTACTCAGCGAAGGTTCGCTATCGGGACTGCGACATCAACGGCCACATGAACAACGCAGTCTACCTTTTCTACCTGGACGAGGCGCGCTTCGACCACTTCTTCCGCTCCGGACTTTTTCACCGGCTTCGCGAAGTGAAAGCGAGGCCCGTCGTGGGCCGCGTCGATATCTCCTACCGCCGCGAACTCCGCCCGCGGCAGCGTTTCACCATCGAGTCCTTCACCGAATCGATCGAAGGAAAACTGGTCTACGTGCGCCACAACTTCTACGTCGGCGCCACCCTCCACGCCTCCGCCAACGCCGGCCAACTCATCCTCCAGAACGGCAAAGTCATCGACCCCTCGTTCCTCACCGACATGATCCATCATCCCCAGTTGACACCCGCCGCCCTCTCTAAATAACCGGTGACAGTATACTCTAATTGGTCGTAATAGAGTATACTGTCACCGAATATACTTGGTCGAATGTCTTGCTCATAAGGGATGAAGGGCATCAAAGATGACCACGGAGCCTCCGACGCTAAGTTCAGGCGGCTCTGACGAAAGTGAAAACCGGCTTGGGCTTGGCTCCCCCACGGACCCTCACGACGGCGACTTTCCCCTGCTTGCGGCGTTCTCTCAGGATGCGTTGGTTGATTTCGTAGAGGAGCTTGTCGTCCTCCGGCAGGAAAACCAGGTCGGCAGCGGGTGGGATCTTGTCGAGCACTTCAGGATGGGCAAAGGCGAACAAGAGGAACTCGCGCAAGAGATCAAGATTTTTCCCAACGACTTCATCCTCTCTCATCGAGTCATCTCCCCCTCGTATCCGTTCCGGTGCCCTCGCCATGATGTCTTCATATCCTGTGTAACAGATAGGTATGCGATTGTGAAGTCTGTAGGGGTACATGCCATCGCTTGACACGCGCCGTCCTCTCTGCGTGAATCATTTTGTTTTGTGGTACTCTGACTCGGAATGATTTTCGCGCAGGTCGTTACGAGAGTGATCCGGGAGAAGCCTGTAGCGAAGGTTCTGACGAAGCTACACCGATCAACAGCCGCAGGCGGACTTCTCCAAGTGCCCTACCTCATCCCCTATGATTATTTCTTGGCCGACATGCCGGCGCTCCTGAGGGACCGTGACCAAGCACCCATCCTACAATTTCACCGCGTCTGGACGCTTGACCAACGTTGCCGATTGCAATACGCGAAGGACCCGTTTTTCTTTTCCGGGCAGCCGGATTTTTCGCAGATGCTGTGGAGCGAACCCCGTTCGTTCCCCATCACGTACACACGACCCGGAGAAGGCAGTTTTGAGGTGCAATACCCTCCCGCGATCGTGGATGCTTGCGAGTTCTGCCTCCCGGAATATAATCATTATCGAGATCAATAACGATGGCGGCTGTACGCGAGGTCAACGAAGTCGAGCAATTCAAGTTCCGGTTCCCGAAGGAAAAGAAAGTCACCCGACGGCGGGCCGAGGAATTGCGCAAGCTCTACCTGGTGAAGGGACCGCAGCAACGCTTTCCGGGTCTCTCGCCGGTAGAGACCTTAAAGCGTTTGTCGGGTCTCTTTGAGTTGGGCGGCGATGCGGTACAGGACACGCTCAACTACGAAGAAAACCCGTAGCAAACCGTCTCATGGCGGACGCTATTCTCGATACCAACATCCTGGTCGGGCTTCTCGTCAGGGACGACAGGCAACATCCCGAAGCCAGGCGGGTCATGAGCGCCTTGCCCCAAGATGCCACCCTCCTCTACTTGGACGTGGTGATGATGGAAGCGATAGGAGTTCTCCAGCGCAAGACGGAGAAGAAGCTTCAAGGTCGGCCCAAACAGGACCTGGCCGTGGCGATGGATCGGCAACTCAACGGCCTTGAAACGCAGGTTCCCACGGGTACGATTGTGCGTACGATGGCCGAGTGTGAACGGCGCTACGACGACATTGTTACCATGGTCAGGCATGAAGGCGTCCTCAATTTCGTGGACGCGTGGATCGCGATTTGGGCCCAGACGCACCAAGTGCTTTCAATCGTCAGCCTCGACCAGGATTTCGATCAGGTATCGTGGCTGACCCGGATTAAATAGGTCAGGCGACGCAATAACGGATTTCTCAAGAGCGGGTGGGTGCGCCGCCCCCTGAGTGCGAATAAGGTGCACGGTCTACGGTCGTCTCCCACGTTTCGGTCGGCGACACCCTCCACGCCTCCGCGAAAGCCGGCCAACTCATCCTTCGAAATGGAAAAGTCCTCGATCCCCTGTTCCTCAATGACATGATCCACCACCCCGATTCACTTGCCCGGGCCGACTCGCTGAAGGGTCCTTCGTCCGGCACCAAGATCGTTCCGTAAGGATTTATCCCTCTCCTGCATTCGTTTCCTTGAGACCCAAGGGCATGAGAAACACTCCCTCGCGCAGTCCTTGGCTCGATCCGCCGAGGGCTTGCATTGGAAACCGGGTTCTGGTAATCTGGACACTTCGATTCAGTTGAGTATGGAAATCAGTCATTCAGTGGAAACCCTATAAGGGTCTTTGAGTTCCCACCAGGAGAGCGACTCATCTCACTCCCTTCGTGTTTCGGGATCCGCAAAGCCAACCTGCAGGGATATTTCTATGCCGGCCCTACCCTATCGAGAGCCGGCGCAACAAGCCTTTAACTTAAGGAGGTAGAAAAGATGGGAAACAAGCTGTACATCGGAAACCTGCCCTATGACGTGAGTGAGGATGAATTGAACAGCCTCTTCAGCCAGGCCGGCAGTGTTTCCTCCGTGAAGATCATCAGTGATCGATTCACAGGCAAGTCCAGGGGCTTCGGATTCGTGGAAATGGGTAACGACGAAGAAGCGTCCAAGGCCGTCACCCAGTTCAACGGCTATACGCTGAAGCAGCGCGAGCTGAAGGTCAGCGAAGCCCGGCCCGAAACCCGTGACCGCGATGGTCGCGGCGGCGGCGGAGGTGGCGGCGGCCGAGGCGGTTTTGGCGGCGGCCGAGGCGGCTACGGCGGCGGGGGCGGAGACAGGGGAAACCGCAGATAACTCCCCCTGCCGGTCACGATCCGTTCGGGATCGGCATTTCAAGAGCGATTTCTTAGCGTCTCGGGCCGCCGAAGCGGCGGCCCGAGACGAACCATTCCCAGTACGAACGCATCTGCGCGGCGTCCGTCAATGCCGCAAACTCCTTCCAGCGTGCAACCATTTCTTTCCGGACGTGCCCGTACCCTCGGACCATGCCGCCTCCGTCGATCGCAAGCCGCGCTGCTTCCGGGGAGATCGCCGTGCACCGCTTCACGTGCCGGATGAAGTCGTCTGTGAGGCCCGTCTCCATCTCGAATCTGAAGGAGTACGGGCGCAGGGGCTTCAACCAGGTCATGGCTTTGAGGAGCATGAATCCGAGAAGCCGGCTGGTGTGCAAGCCCGTTTGGATCGACCATCCCTTGTGACCGATCATTCGATGGACCCAGCCACCGAGCCATCTCGGCAACAGCCCGTAGAATTCGTCGATCTCCGGCTTGAAGAAATCCTTGATGTCGTAGACGGAACCATCCGGAAGGCCGAAATATTCCTCGATCCGATCCAGCCGGCGGCGATCGGTCTTTAATTCCGCCACGCGGATCACGTCCTCGTAACACATCCGAGTGGCCAGCACCCGGCAGAATTCCGTGGCCACCTCTTCGGCCATCGGCGACCCTTTCTCCCGCGCTTCGCCCAGCACCTCACGTACGCGACCGAGGTAGAGCCGCACATAGTTCAACGATTGGTACTCTGCCAACTGCCGAGCCGCTTCCAGGAGAATGGGGCGCACCCCAGCTCCCGCCAGGGATTCAACCTCCGCCATGGCCGCCGTCCAGCGGGCATCCGGAGGTTCAGGCAAAGACGTCCGATTCGGCGCACCCGTGGCCCGCCTCACATCACTCCCACTGGGAATCATTCCGCCACCTACATGAAAATCCCGGAGGTTCCGGTCCACCTCGACTCCCACCCTCCGGATGGCCTCCTCGCAGGAAGAGCGGGATAGCGGCAGATACCCCGCTGCCGCCAAGGCACCCAACAAATGGGCGTTGGTCAGGCGACCCCCGAGTGCCCCAGCGTAAGCATCCAGCAATAATGCCCCGTGCGAATTCTCCTGTATGAATCCCTCGAATCGTTCAAGCGTGTAGGCATCCGATTCGAGGGAGAGCTTCTCGAACGTCGTGTAGTACCGGAAGTTGCTCGAAAGCAGATACGTCTCCGGTCCGCCGTACCCTTCTTCGAGCGCCCTGAGCAGTTCGAGAAATTCGTGGGCCACGATGAGGTGGACCCTTCCCTTTTCGGGAAATGGATTGAACCGGGCGTCCGGCCGGTCGGAGATCTCCATGTAGGACAGAGTACGCCCGGCGCGTTGCGACAGGCCCGGCAACGCCATGACATTTGGAAACAGCCCTTCGCCCAATGCAGCCATCGAAAGCCACTCGAGAAGCACCCCCGATCCAAGACCGCCAATGGAAGGAACGTAGATCCCCAAAGGAAATCGGAACGACACCGAGGGCGGGAGGCTGAATTCATTCCGGTACTGGGAGGCGGCGGTCCCCGCTCCCTCCGTCGCACCGTTCCCGGCCAACGCGCGAATGAGATGCCGTCGAAACCAAGACCGTTTGTGCTCCACCCATCCGGGGTTTTCGACCCGATCCACCTGGAAAAAGGAAGGACAAAGCCGCGCTACGTGCGCCACCTCCCCACACAGCCCGCACCCCACGCACGTCTGATCGATCCACGCGATCTTGTCCGCCCGCAGGGGATTGGGATTGTTTCGAACGGTGAGAGACGGACAGCCGTTCAAAGAGATACAGGAATGGTCGCCTGTACAGACGTCTTCATCTACACCCAACCGCCGCTCCACCCAGCGGCCACCGCCACGTACCGTATCCCCTCTCAACTTCTTGAGTTCGCGGCCCGCCTCCAAAGCGCAGGCCGCGTCGGAGATGATGACCTTCAACTCCTTGCGGCGACTTTCGAATGCCTCCTCGAAAACGTCCACGGACTTCTCCACATCATAGGGATCGATCGTTCGGATCCACTTCACTCCCATCCCCTTCAGCGTTTTTCGAATGGACAGCGGGGGCTCGCGGCGCAGCGGGCGGAGACGATGGAAGGGATTCTTCAACGGCCGTTCCTGCCGACGGGTGAAGACGACGGACGCACAACGGGCGGCGTGGATGCGTTAGGCTGATGCCCCGTCATCGCGGTGAAATGGTTGTAAAACAGGACCAGGATGCCGTCGTGATGGTTCTGAAGCGAATGGGCCACGCTGGTGGTCAACCCGCTGTGCCAAAACGTGCCATCCCCCATGAAGGAAATCGTACGCGCACCCGCAAGCTTCCCGAGCGCCCCGGCGTTTGCCAAGCCACTCCCCATCCCCGTGATTTCTGCCCGTAGATTGAAGGGGGCGACGTTCCCCAGCATGTAGCAGCCGAGGTCCGAACTGTAAATGAAGCGGGCCTCCGGATGGCGGCGCCTGAAAATCTTGACGGCCGAGAAAATCGGCCGCTCCGGGCATCCCGTGCAGAAAGTCGGCACGCGCTCCGGAACGGGGAGCGGCGACCGTACCTCCTCGGGGGGGCGCGGCTCGATGCGGAAGAACTCCGTCAACGCCCGTCGCACATGTTCCGGGTGGATCTCCCCGATTTCCGGCACCATCTCCTTGCCCACGAGCCGCGTGCGGATTCCCTTCACCTGCGCGGCCGTGCGAATGTCTTTCTCCACCAGATTCGGCATGCCCTCCTCGATGATCAGGACCCTTTCTTTCCCCTCGAGAAAGTCCCAGATTTCGTCCTCCACGAGGGGGAACAGCGCATGGAGGGATAGGACGGGACACCGGATTCCGAGATCCTCCATCGCACGCAGAACGACGTTGGTGAGGATGCCGTGCGTGATGATGCCGACCCTGCCGTTCCCATTTGAGAATCCCATCACGGGATTAAGCTGATTCCGGCGGATGAACTCCACGGCGCCCGGAAGACGGACGGTGAATTTTTCGAACTCCTGCCGCTGGGTGTAGGGCGGTAGCGGGATCTTTTCGTACAGTTCGCGGCGGATTTCCGGGCTTCGGGGGAATCGATTGCGTTCCGCCTTGACGACGCCCGTCATGTATCCCAGTCGCGCGCGCACCAGCACAATGACCGGCGTCCCCGCCGCCTCGGAGAGCTGAAAGGCCGTCTTGATGCATTCCGACACGTGTTGGAGGCTCGCGCCGGGATCGAGCAGCGGAAGGCCGAACTGGTGGGCGTACGACAGCGTCTTTTCCGCGACGATGGTATTGTTGCACCCGTAGTCCTCGCCAACGAGGATGACGGCCCCGCCCGTGACGCCGGCCGATGCCACGTGGGCGACGATGTCAGCCGCGAAATTGAGGCCGAGAACCTTGAAAGCTACCGCTCCGCGAATCCGGCTGCTGATCGAGGCCCGAAGGGCTGCCGCCGCCGAGGCTTCGTTGTTCGATTCCTCGATCACGACTCCCCGATCGGCAAGCCGCTGCTTCACGCGATGGACCACGTTGGTCACCGCCGAGGTCGGAGAGCCCGGAAAACTGGTGAAATACGAGATCCCACTTTCAAGGAGCGCCTTCACCACCACGATCGCCCCCCCCCCGAAGAATCGACCCTCCTCCTGGAACAGGAGTTTCTCAGGGGATTTGTCGAACAGGACTTCCCCTCCGACGAGGCCTCGTTTCTCCTCGAATTCCCTCAGTTCAATCGCCATCCGTTCCTCCACGGGCTGCGGCCCGAAGGTCCCTCATGCCCCACTTCCCCATTATATACCTCTGTGGTCCACAAGTACGAGAGGGTCCACCTCTCCCGGGGATATGGAAAAACTTCAGATCGAAAGAATGAATTCGCGGCCGGCCAGCCTCAGTCGATAGGCGTCGGCCTCAAAGTGAATGTGCCCGGCGAGGCGGTAATACGCCGCGCGGCTGAATCGAGCCTCAAACCGGCCTTCGCGCACCTTGCAGTAGGGGACGTGGTCGTTGGAGAAGCGGATGGTTTCGGGATGGAGGCCTTCACGGCTCCCGTCATTGAGCACCACGGTGCCGGTGCCCGACCCTGCTCCCGGGATTTCGATGTCATTCACGATGAACGCGGCATCCGCGATGGTGACGGGCACTTCGAAGAGGCCCGCCTTGACCACGGCATTTCCCTTCTCGTTTCGAGTGAGACTCTTGTAGAGGTAGCGGGAAACACCGGGATGTTTAACCGGCTCCCCTCGGACCCACCAGCGGCCGTCCGGCGATATCGCCAGGGTCAGATCGGCGTGATCGTGAATGAAGAGCGCCGGCATGATCTTCCCACCTCACGACCGTCCGAAAACGGAATACATCCAATCGCCCAGTCGGTTGAAGGAGTAGGCCGTGAGGCAGAGGAACAGGCTCGGGAAGAGAATCAGATGGGGATAGAATCGAAGGGCCGTCCACCCCTCGTTCGCCAGGACTCCCCAACTCGAATTCGGCGGGGCCAGGCCGATGCCGACAAAGCTCAGGTACGATTCCGTGATGATCGAGGCGGGAATTCGAAACGTCAACGTGACGATCAGGGTCGGCCAGGTGTTCGGGAGAATGTGACGAGTCAGAATTCCCAACATGGAGACACCGGTCGCCCGTGCCGCCTCCACGAACGGCTCGTGCTTGAGCTTGAGGACCTCACCACGGATGACGCGGGATACGGTCACACTGTTGACCAATGTGAGAGCCAGAAACACCCCGAACATATTCCGACCGAAGAACACCAACAGCAGGATGCAGATGAGCATGTCGGGCAGCGAATAGAACACATCGAGAAATCGCATCATGAGCTCGTCGATTCGGCGCCCTGAGTACCCGGATATTCCACCATAGACCATACCGAGGACGGTGGCCGCCACAGCCGATACCGTTCCCACCACCAGCGAAACCCGCGCCCCGTAGAAAATCCGGCTCATGAGATCACGACCGACGAAATCGGTCCCCATGAGATGTTTCGAGTACGGGCCCCGGAGAATGGCCTCCAGATCCTGGGAATCAAAACTGAACGGCGAAAGCACCCCGGCGAATACCGCGATCCCCACCATCAATGCGAGAAAGATGCACGGCATGACCGGAGGTCGGTTGTTCTTCACGTCCGCCCCCTCAGCCTGGGATCCACGATGGCCAGCAGGACGTCGGCGATCAGATTCGCCACGATGATCACAACGGCCAAGACCAGAGTCACACCCATGATCAGCGGATAGTCGCGGTTGGTCACCGCGGTCACGAAGAAGCGTCCCATCCCCGGAATCGCAAACATGTGCTCCACCACGAAGGAGCCGGTGATCAGAAAGGCCAGCAGAAGGCCGCTGTAGGAGACCACGGGAGTAATGGCGTTCCGGATGATGTACTGCATCACGACACGCCATTCCGGAACGCCCCGCCCCCGCGCGGCCCGGATGTAGTCTTTCAGCATCGTCTCGATGACGTTCGCTCTCGTCACGCGGGCGATGTAGGCCGTCGGCGCGGCCGCCAGCACGATCGACGGCATGACATAGTGCTTCCATGTGCCGATGAGGGCCGGCGGAAAGAGATGGAGCGTATGGGACAACAGGTACATCAACGCCGCGGCCATGACGAAAGAGGGAACTGAAAAGCCAAGGGCTGAGAAGGCGCTGACGAAACTGTCTTCGACCTTCCCGGCGCGGAGTCCGGCCAGGATGCCTCCGGCTATGCCGAAGATCAAGGCAAACACATAGGCCAACGCCCCCAATCGGGCGGAGACGGGAAACGTTTCGCGAATGATACGGGTAATGTCCCGGCCCAGATACTTGTAGGAAGGCCCCAAATCGCCCTGAGCCACTCCCTTGAGATAAAGCACGTACTGGGTCAGGAGCGGCTGGTCGAGATGGTACTTTGCCTCGACATTCTGCTTGATGGCCGGCGGCAGCACCTTGTCCCGGTCGAAGGGTCCGCCGGGGGCCACTTTCAATAGAAGGAACGTGACGGTCACGACGCCCCAGAGCGCGGGCACCGCCATCAAAATCCGCACGAGAATCGTCCGCATGGCCCCTTATTCCCTTAGCCGCCTGTACGAAAGATTCTTCACGTAGGTTACGTCCATTGCGTTCGGCAGGAACCCGCGCAGGTAGTCCTTGACCAGCATGTTCATGGTCGAGGTGAACAGCGGAATGATCGGAAGATCCTGTTGACAGAGGAGATTCTGCGCCTTGTTGTAGAGTTCCATACGAATCGATGGATCAAGTTCCTGCGCCGCCTGCTCGATCAACCGATCGAATTCGGCATTGGCCCATCCGGTCTTGTTGTTGCCGCTTCGGGCGGTGAACAGGTTCATGAAGTTATCCGGATCGGGATAGTCCGCTCCCCACCCGAGCCGGAAAAGCGGCGGGGGATCGGTATTGAGCTGGCTCAAATAGAATTTCCACTCCTGGTTGTCGAGCGTGATGTCCACGTTCAGGTGTTTCTTCCACTGGGACTGGAGGAAGGGCGCCACCAGGAGATTCTCCGGACTGGTGTTGAACACCGCTCGAATTTTTGGAAACCGCTCCCCTCCCGGATATCCGGCCTCCGCCAGCAGTTTTTGCGCCTTGGAAGGATTGAAGCCCAGCCCGATGCCGGGGTTGTAACCGAGCATTCCTTTGGGTATCCATGAGTTCGTGGGAGATTCGCCGCCCTTGAGGATTTCAGGAAGTTTGGTCTTATCAATGGCCATCGCAAAAGCTTTGCGCACCCGAACATCGCTGAAGGGAGGCTTCTTGATGTTGAAGCCGTAATAGTACCCTCGCAGAAACGGGAAGCTGACGAACTCGTCGTTCGTGCGGTAGGACGGGATGGCGTCCGGGGGCAGTTTCACCATGTCCAGGTACCCGGTTTCGTACAGGTTCAGAGCGGTGGTTTCGACTTCTACGACATAGAACGTGATTTTTTCGATCGGCGCCCGCTTGGCCCAGTACCGGGGATTCCCGCCCAGCACGAGCCGGTACTCATGACGCCATTCTTCGAGGCGGTAGGGGCCGTTGGTGACCATGTGTTCGGGTTCGGTCCACACTTCTCCGAACCGTTCGATCACGTCTTTCCGGAGCGGGAACGTCACCATGTATGTGGTAATCGCCAGGAGATAGGGGGTGGGCCTCCGGAGACGGACTTCAAGCTCGGTATCCGACAGTGCCCGAACGCCCACGGCCGACGGATCTTTCAGCTCCCCGCTGTTGTATTCGACGGCATTGACGAGATCATAGAGAAAATAGGCATATTCGGAGGCCGTTTCCGGAGCCAGAAGCCGCTTCCACGCGTACTCGAAATCGCCGGCCTTGACTGGCTGTCCGTCTGTCCATCGCGCCTCCGGGCGCAGGTGGAAGCGGTAGACGCGCCCGTCTTCCAGAATGTCCCACGATGCGGCCGCCGCGGGCACGGGATTCAGATCCGCATCAAATTCCGTGAGGCCGTCGAACAGATTCACAAGAACGCGGTGAGAGACGTTGTCCGTGGCCAGGCTGGGGTCCAGCGTCGGGGGTTCGTTGGCTAGGGCCAGCCGGATTTCGGAACGAAGATCCGATTCGCCCTGCGCGCAGCCGGAGAGGGTCAGGGCAAGAAAGCAGATCAACCCTGCCAGGCGGCCGTGAATCCGTTGGGGTCCGGCTGGGCGAGGCCCTAAGAGGGCCGGCCTCAGGGGTCGGGCGGTGGACCGCCGTCGCGTCGGGACGTACAGGATCTTGCTATCCTGCCTGCTCCCCCTGCTGTTTCTTCCGGGTGTCGACCAAGCGCTGCGCCAAATGCGTAGGCACCTCCTCGTAATGCGAGAAGCTGTAGTTGAATGCCCCGGCACCGCCGGTGATCGACGTCAACGCCCCCGCGTACGACATCACCTCCGGCATTGGCACTTGAGCTTTGATCACCCGTTCATCCCCTACTCCCTCCATACCCTGCACGCGGGCGCGGCGCGAATTCAGATCCGCCAGCACAGTACCCACGTGCTCTTCCGGAACCGTAACTTCCACCAGGACCACCGGTTCGAGCACCACCGGTGTGGCCATTTCCGCCGCCTTCTTGAACCCCATCGAACCGGCGATTCGAAAAGCCATGTCGGAAGAATCGACGTCATGATACTTGCCGTCGTATAGCGTCACGCGTATGTCCACGACGGGAAAACCCGCCAGGGGTCCCGCTTCCAACGCTTCTTGAACGCCCTTCTCCACCGACGGAATGAAATTTCTGGGAATGGCGCCACCAAAAATCTTGTCGACGAATTCGTACCCTGTCCCTCGCGGCAACGGCTCCACCTCCAACCAACACCAGCCGTATTGGCCGCGGCCGCCGGACTGGCGAACGTATTTGCCGTCCGCCTTGGCCTTCTTCTTCACGGTTTCCTTGTAGGGAATCTGAGGCGGGGCCTTGGCCACCTCCACGCCGAACTTTCGTTTCATCTTCTCCAACACCACTTCGATATGCACATCCCCCAGGCCCGACAGAATAAACTCCTTGGTCTGCTGCTCCCGGCGCAACGTGACCGTCATGTCTTCCTCCGTCAGCCGCGTGAGGGCCAAGCTCACTTTCTCCTCGTCTCCCTTGGACTTGGGCCAGATCGCGTAGGAAATAACCGGGCTCGGAAACGTGATGGAGCGAAGGAGCACCGGTTCCTTGACATCGCAGAGCGTGTCGCCTGTATGGGTGTTCTTGAGCTTTGCGACGGCAACGATCTCGCCGGGCCCGGCCGATTGCACCGAAGCTTGAGTCCTGCCCACGAAACGAAGGATGGCGCCTAGACGCTCCCGTTCCTTCTTGCGGGGGTTGAGCAGCGTCATGTCTTGCGAAACGGTGCCCGCGTAGATGCGAAAGAAGGAGAGATGGCCGATGTGTGGATCTGCAACCGTACGGAATACGATGGCGGTGGCCGGCGCTCCCGGATCGGCCTTCCGTTTGACGGGGGTCTTTCCGTCCTCTCCCGTCAGTTGGAGGTCGGGACGTTCCAGAGGCGAGGGCAGTAGATCCACCGCCGCGTCCAAGAGGGCCTGCACGCCATTCATGTTCGTTGCGCAGCCAATAAGCACGGGAAACAGCTTGCCGGCATGTACTCCCTTACGAAGGGCATTCACCAGTTGTGAGGGTTCTAGTGACTGACCGTCCAGGTACTTCTCGAGTAGCCCATCGTCCATTTCGGCGATCGACTCGATGGCCTTGTCTTTTGCCGCCTGAGCGTCCGCCTGTACCAGGCTGGGAATTGGAATTTCCTTGAGGTCCGCTTTTCCGGGCGCGGCAGTCGCCGGGTAGGCGAAGGCCTTTTGAGCCAGTACATCCACGTAGCCCGTTACGCGATTTCCCTCCCGGATGGGCAGGTGCAGCAGAACCAATCCTGGAGCCGCCAGCCCTTTCTTCAGGGCCTCGAGATCGAAGGGCGGCACTTCGCCGTCGATTTTGTTGAGAAACAGGAATCGGGGCACTTGGTTGTGTTCAAGAAGTTTCCAGATTTTCCTCGACTGGAATCTCACGCCATCACCGATCCCGAGTACAAAGATGGCCCCATCCACCACGCGAGCCGCCGCATAGGTGTCCGCCAGAAAATTGTCGTTTCCAGGAGTATCGATCATGTAGATCGTGTGCCCCTTCCATGCAAGATGCGCCGAGGAAGCCGAAACGGACACTTTGTGCTTGATGTCCTCCGGTTCGAAGTCCATCACCGTGTTTCCCTCGGGAACTTTTGCAAGCCGCGTGGTTGTGCCGCCGGCATAGAGGAGGGCCTCGCACAGCGAAGTTTTCCCCGTACCCGTCGGCGAGAAGAAACCGATCGTGCGGATCTTAGCCGTATCGCCCATTGTATAATCCTTCCATTAGTTTAGAGGACTTAGAACGAGTTGTCAATTTCCAGCCAGGGATGGTGCGGTACTCGGTGCCAGACGGTCGAGCGTGACGCGAGACCTGCCCATGCACCGAGTGCCAGCCAAGGATGGTGCGGCCCTTGTTCAATCGCCGACCAGGGATGGTCGGCTCTGAAGAACAAGGGAGACCGGCACACGCCATTTCATCGTCTGTCTTCAACCGAAGAGTTCCATAATCTCCTTCGGCTTCGCGAGATGTCGCGATTCGACCTTCACGTGGTCCCATTTTTCTGCTCCGATTTTCAGCTCAACGGCTCTGGCGATTTGCGGCAATCCCCAGACGGAACCGCCGGCGGTGAGCTTGCCCGCGCCCAAGTACTGCAGTAGCTCGACGCCCACGACGTCGACTGCAACGGGATCTGTCCCGGCCACCAAGATTCCGCCCTCGGCCAGCCGGCCCTTGTCCGGTCCTCCATCCACAAAGGCCTTTCGACCGTCCAGGATGAAAAGATCCGGCCTGACGACCAGAGCGATCTCCGCCAACCGCTCCTGGAAGCCGACGGGAAGGTGCATATGCGTTCGATTCAGCATGTCCACCAGTCCAACGCTGTTCTTGAGCGCCAGGGTGAATCCGGCTAGGAAGTGCGTGCGAAGCGTGGGTAGGCTAATGACGAAATCCACTTCGCTGAGAATACGCGGGAGCTTGAAAGGGGACAGCCAGTGGGTTTCCTCAGGCAAGATCACCGGATCCCAGGGTGAGAATTCAAGGGCGATCACATCGGCACCTGACTTCGACGCCGCCTCGAATAGTCCCGTCGCATTCATGCACTTGAGCGTATCCCGCCACACGCCGGAGCGATCGGCCATTACGATGCTTCGGATGCCTCGGTCCTTGAGCAGGAGAATCAGTTCGGAAACAAGATCCGGACTGGTTGTGGCGGGGTACGGCTTGGAAGAATTGATCGCGGGTTTGAGCAGGACGCGGTGGCCCGGCCGAAGGTGGCCAAGTCCATCGCACAGTCCGATGCATTCGGCCAGGGCCTCTCGAAGCGGCCGTGAGGACGCGCCGAGCGGCTTGCTCACGCCGGAGACCCCGACTCGTGACGGCAGCGGGCTTCGACGTTTTGGAACGAACGGTTCCGGGTGAGACTTAGCCTGCGGTTCGGGCTCCTCTCCCGGCATCGGGAAAGCCTGGTGGAGAAGGCCCGCGCCGACCCCTTTGAGGAACGCTCTCCGGTTCCACACCCCCATGATTGCGGATCATACCAGAATCATGATCCGCGATTCGAGACAGAAACCGGAAACCTCCCATGGAAGCCCACCGATCTCATCCGGCCAAATCAGCCGCGGGGAGTGTCAGGCGTCACAAACCAACGAGATGGCCAAGACACTCATGTCTGACCGCATAGCCCTTGACGACCCCTGCCGAAGGATCGTCCGAATATGAAACGGTAGGCGGACCGTACCTCCCGCCTCATATCTTGGGCGGCCAACAGAAAATTGTCCCGTGTCTACAGTTGACCCCAATATCCACCTCCCTCGAACAGCAATGGTGGAGTGGAGGGAGTCAGGCGGGGGTGGCCGGCCTAATCACGAGCAGTTCGAAAAGCCGCAGTCGAAGCAGGTTGGTTCCTTGCAGCCGCTCACGAACTCCACGTTCCGCGAGTAGCACTGGGGGCAGAGCGGTTCGTTTTCGCGAGCCGTGAGGCGTGAGTCGGTCGCTCCAGGCTCCTGCCTTCTCGCGGCACTTCCCCCATCGTGGGGGTCGTGAGGCGTGAGGACCGGAGCCGTCGCATTCGCGGTGCCATTCCCCTCCGAAGAATGACTCTTGCCGTTGGCCGCTCCGTTGTGTGAGTCCGTCGCGCCATTCTCCCGCTGGCCGGGCTGGGCGAGCTTCCCAATCTTAATGAGGTGATCTCGCAATACCTGCGAGATCGCGTGCGGGATGGAGTCGACCCGTGAAGGACCGAAGCCATACGGCTTGTCCCCTTTCACGGAGTTCAGGTGCTTGAGCAGCCGAACGGGATCGCCGCCGATCTCAAGGTACTTCGACAACAATATCCCGATAACGGCGGTAAGCCCCGAGATTTCCGTCCCCAGCGGGGGCAGATTGGTAAAAATGCGGTAAGGGCCGTTGTCATCATAGATGATGTTGACGTGAAGCGGACCATAACCGGTCGGCTTCTCGTAGTACTCGCTCGTCGTCCCGGACGCCACGCCCCGTGCCGGCTGTTTCTTCGACCCGGCCTCGGCCGACTTGTTCAGATTCAGCACCTGCTGGGCCTTGCTCCCATCGCGGTAGACCGTCAGGCCCTTACAACCGAGATCGTAGGCGAGGAGATAGGCCTTGGCCATCTGTTCCGGAGTTGTGTCGTTCGTACAGTTGATCGTTTTCGACACGGCGTTGTCGGTGCTTTTCTGGAACGCAGCCTGAATGCGGATGTGGTGTTCGAAAGACACATCGTGTGACGTGGGGAATAGGCTCTGGACGTCCTTCGGGATTTCAGGGATGCCCCGCACGGAGCCGTGGTTCTGGTTGATTTTCTCCCAGAGGTCCGTTTCGGTCAGGCCGAAGAACCCGTTCCGCGCCGCCACTTCCCGGAATGAGGGGTTGACCTCATAAAACACATCCTTCGGATCCGGCTTAGTGCCCTGTTTGACCGCGTCCAGCCCCTTCGCGTTGTACCGGGTGTACGAGATCGCGAAAAACGGCTCGATTCCACTCCCCTGCAGCCCCGCCGCGATCGCGATCGTGCCCGTTGGGGCGATCGTCGTCCGCGCGCAGTTCCGGGGCCTCCAGTCTTCTCCCCGAAAGTGGATGCTCTCCTTGTCGTGGATGGAATCCTTGAAGTTCGGGAAGACTCCGCGTTGACGCGCGAGCTCGACGGAGGCATCGAGCGACGTCTGATTGATGAAGCCCATGACTTTTTCGGCCATCTGGATGGCTTCATCGCCGTCGTATGGAATTCCAAGCCCGACCAGCATCTCCGCAAACCCCATGACACCGAGACCGATTCGGCGGTTGCCTTTCGCCATGAGCTCGATCTCCGGCGTGGGGTAGTTGTTCAGATCGATCACGTTGTCCAGGAAGTGAATCGACTCATTCACGATTTCGCTGAGCCCTTCCTCGTCCAACTGTCCGTTCCGTACGAACTTCGAGAGGGTGATGGAACCGAGGTTGCACGGTTCGTTGGGAAGAAGCGGTTGCTCGCCGCACGGGTTCGTGGCCTCGATCGGGCCGAGGGCCGGCGTGGGGTTCGAGTGTGAGTTGTTGATCCGGTCGAGAACGACATACCCCGGATCGCCGCACTTCCACGCGTAATCGATGATGAGATCGAAGAGCTCCCGCGCCTTCTCCCTGCCGGCCGGCTTCCGGGTCTTGGGATTGATGAGTTCGATCTCCTCGTCCTTGCGAACGGCATCGATGAACGCGGAATCGATGCCTACGGAGATATTGAAATTCTCCAGGATCCCTCCATTGCCCTTCATGGTGATGAACTCCCGGATATCCGGGTGGGTGTACGGCATGATCGCCATGTTCGCGCCGCGCCGGGTGCCGCCCTGCTTCACCTGCTCCGTGGCAATGTCGAAGATTTTCATGAACGACACAGGGCCCGAGGCAATCCCTTTCGTCGTCTTCACTTCGTCTTCCTTGGGACGGATCCGCCCGAAGGAGAAACCCGTGCCCCCGCCCGACTTGTGGATGAGCGCCTGGTTCTTGACCGATTCAAAAATGCCTTCAATGCTGTCCGGCACCGGTAGCACGTAGCACGCGGAAAGCTGCTGCAGAGCGCGCCCGGCGTTCATCAACGTCGGAGAGTTCGGCAGGAAAAAGAAGTTGGAAAGGAGGGCGTAGAACTTGTCGGCGGTCTCCTGGACGATCCGCCGCGCCTCGGCATCCTCTTCCACCAGGCGAAGCAGATTGTCCATGAACCGCCGGAAGTTCTTCTCCCGTTCTTCGTATTCGTGAATCCCCTGATGCAGCAGGACCATATCAACCGTGGCCCCGCACCCTCCGCTGCCATCCATGGCGCTCCGGGTACGACCAGCCGTCGTGGCGTCGCCCCCCACGTCCTTTTGAACCACCGTGTGACGGACGCCCTTCAGCCATTTCTCACGGGGGATCGAAGGCGAATGGAGAAGATCTCCGAGCGCGATGTTCCGAGCCACCCCCAGCAGCCAGGCTTCAACACTTTTCGCATCGCGCAGGTACTTGTCCCGGATGACCTTCAGTTGATTTTCCGAAAGCGGCAAGCCCTCCGGATTTCCGTCTGCCGTGGAATGAATTTGCAGTCTCCGACCTCGAGTCCTTCCCTGGGAGATCTCGAGAATCTCAGCCGTTTGAGCCATTGTCACTCCTTTCTGTCCTCCATGCGTTGGTATCGGGCCACTGGAATAGATCTAAATGTTGTGTCTTGTGAGGGCAGAATACCACATATGGTATGCCCTGTCAACCCGAATCTATTCCAGCCAATCCGTGCTATCGGTGGAACCGCATTTTCTGTCTGAGCTTCTTGTACTTATGCTTCTTGATTTTTCGCTTTCGCCATTTCTTAACACTACCCATGTGTCAACATCCTTTCTGGAACGATTTTCTGGTCAGACCGCATTCGACTGGAGCCCCCGATCCGGAAGGCTCTGCGATTTCCAAATCTTCATGTGTTCGAGGGCCCGCTCGGCGACTTCTCGACGGTTCCGGCGCCGGGCGGCCGCCGTATCCCTCATGGGAGGCATGAGCCCGTAGTTGATGTTCATCGGTTGAAAATGTTTGGGGTCCGCCGTGGTGATGTAATGGACGAGCGCCCCGATCGCGGTCGTCGGCGGGGGGACAACGGGCGGAAGGCCCTGGAGCATGCGGGCGGCGTTCGTTCCGGCCACCCAGCCCATGGCGGCCGATTCGATGTAGCCTTCCACGCCAACGAGTTGCCCCGCAATGAAAACGCCCTTTCGATCCTTCAGCTCCAGGTGCGGCTTCAGGAGGACCGGCGAATTGATGTACGTATTCCGATGCACGCTCCCAAAGCGCGCAAACTCCGCTTTTTCCAAGCCGGGTATCATGTGAAAGACTCTCTGCTGCTCAGGGTATTTCAGTTTCGTCTGGAAGCCAACCATATTGTACAAATGTCCGTACTTGTCCTCCGGCCGGAGTTGGACGACGGCGTACGGACGACGACCGGTCTTGGGATCGGTCAGACCGACCGGTTTCATCGGGCCGAACGCCAGGGTGTCCACCCCCCGGCGGGCCATTTCTTCCACCGGCAGGCAGCCCTCGAAGAACATGGGCTTCTCAAACGGTTTCAGGGCCACCGCTTCGGCCTTGAGAAGAGCGTCCACAAATCCGTAGTACCCATCCTTCTCGAATGGACAGTTCACGTAGTCCTCATTGTCCTCCTGATACCTCGACGCTTTGAAGCATTTCTCCATATCGATGGACTCCGCATCCACAATCGGAGAAATCGCATCGAAGAAATAGAGGAACTTTCCATGGGTCAGACGGATCAGGATCTCCGTCAGGCTCGGCGAGGTGAGCGGGCCGGTCGCGAAGACCGTCACGCCTTCGGGGAGCGACTGGACTTCCTCCCGGACCACCTCGATCAGCGGGTGGGACTCGATGCGTTCCGTGATCGTCTCCGCGAAAAGATTCCGGTCCACCGCCAGGGCCACTCCGGCCGGCACTTCATTTTTTGCGGCCGATTCCAGAATCAGGGATTCCAGGAGGATCATCTCCTGTTTGAGCAGTCCCGGTCCATTCTCCAATGACTTGGCCTTGAAGGAATTGGAGCAGACCAGCTCGGCCATCTTTCCGGAGGAGTGGGCAGCGGTCATGACTTTCGGGCGCATTTCGTATAGACGCACCTTCACCCCGAGCTGGGCGGCCTGCCAGGCGGCCTCGCTGCCGGCCAGCCCTGCCCCCACAACAGTCAGAGTCGTCTCACTCACGGAGTTCGGGACCTCCTCAAGATGCGAATACTTTTTCAGGTTTCCAGGACCGAACGGGTGCCGCAGACTTGGGTGGAGATGTCGGAGCAGTCTTCCCCGGAGGACCGCTTGCGGGGCGGGATGCAGATGCCACGGTCGGTTTGCTCGCCGTTCCAAGTTCGGCGGGTTTGCCCGTTCCTTGCGCCGGATTCGATGGCTGGGTTGCTCGGCTGTACGCCTCAGAGGTCGGATGCGCCCAGTCCAGAAGCTCCGTGGGAGATTTTTCACGGACCACCATCCCGAGTATGGACTTGGCGACTTCCTTCTGCGAGTGCTCCTCGCGCTGCCGCTGCTCCCCCTTGATCTGATGCAGTTCCGCCTCCATGCGGACCTCGAGATCGTGTCCTTCCTTCACGCGGGCCTTCTGCTCGATCAGGACGGCGGCCGCCCGCTTGTCCATGCGTTCCAATTCCCCATCCCAGTTCAGGATGAAATTGGACAGGCGACCCAGCAGGTTTCGGACTTCCTCTCCATTCAGCCCCTCTTCCAGGGACTCCCTTTCAAGCTCCAAGTCCCCCTCTTTCGCCGTTTTCTTTCTCGACCGAATAATAAGCGGTATCAGAGCGGCAAAAACCAGTGCTTCAGCCAGAAATATCCAGACCATCATTTCCCCCTTTCTCTTCCGTGAGCGCACCCTCCTGTTTGTTCTCCCCTTCCGCCGGTTCCACGGGAAGTGATTCCGTGTGGCGACAGTCCGGGAAGCCCGTGCAGGCCACGAACCGACCCCTCACCCCGAACCGAATGACCAATGGCTTTCCACATTTCGGATCCGGGCAATTTCGGCCGACCTCTTCAACAACCCCGCGCACGGTCCGCATTTCCACGGCCGCCCGGTCCAGGGCACGGGAGAATGGACCGTAGAATTCCCGGAGCGTCTCGACCCAATCGGCCTCCCCTTCTTCGATCTTGTCCAGTTTCTCCTCCATCTCCGCCGTGAATTGAAGATCGAGCACTTCCGGAAAACTTTCGATCAGCAATTCCGTGATGAGCTCCCCCAAGGCGCTCGGCTTGAACCGGCCCTTGTCCTTGTAAACGTAACCCCGAAGCTGAATGGTGGAAATGATGACCGCGTAGGTGGAGGGACGACCGATTCCCTTTTCCTCCAGTTCCTTGATGAGGGAGCTTTCGGAATAGCGCGGCGGGGGCTGGGTGAAATGTTGGCGATCCTCCAGGCCCAAGAGATCCAGCGTTTCTCCGACCTTCACCGTGGGAAGACGGGGATCCTCCTCGGAATCGGGGGCCTCCTCATCTTTCCCCTCGCGATAGAGCACAGTGAAGCCTTCAAATTTCACCGTCGAGCCGTTGGCCCGGAAAACGGCGCGGTGGCCCCCGCCGTTGGCCGGGCCCCTGGGAAGCTCTGCTTCAATGTCCACGCGTGTCTGATCCAGGATCGCATCGGCCATCTGTGAGGCCACGAAACGCTGCCAGACGATCTGATAAACCTTGAACTGCTCGTCGGTCAGGAAAGAGCGAAGGGCGTCGGGCGTCCGGCTCACATCGCTGGGCCGGATCGCCTCGTGCGCATCCTGTGCCGATTTCTTGTTGCGATAGGATCGGGCCTCGGCGGGAAGAAAAGACCGGTCAAACCGGGCACGAATGAAGGCGCGCGCGTCGTTCACGGCATCGGCTGAAATGCGGACGGAATCGGTTCTCATGTAGGTGATGAGGCCGGTCGGCCCTTCGTCTCCGATCGCGATGCCCTCGTACAGTTGCTGGGCGATCATCATCGTTTTCCGCGCCGGGTAATGGTACCGGCGGGCCGCCTCCCGCTGAAGCTCGCTGGTGATGAACGGCGGGGACGGGTGCCGCCGCAGCTCCTTCGTTTCCGTTTCACCCACCGTAAACGAGGCATGGGCGCTCAACTGTTCCTTGAGCGGCGCCATCTCCGCCTGAGTCATAATTCTCTCCCCGGGCTCCGGCTTGCCGTGGGCAATGCGCACGCCGTCCAGCTCTCGAAGGCGGGCCTTGAACGGCGGCGGTGATCCGGCTCTGAACTCCGCCGTGAGCGAGCCGTATTCGATGGGAACGAACTTGCGGATTTCTTTTTCGCGGTCGACGACCAGGCGAACGGCCACGGACTGGACCCGGCCGGCCGACAGCCCACGCTTCACCTTCTTCCAGAGCAACGGACTCAACTTGTAGCCCACGACGCGATCCAAAATTCGCCGGGCCTGCTGGGCATTGAACTTCTTGACGTCCAGTTCTTCGGGATGGGCGATGGCTTCTTTGACTTTCTTCGCGGTGATTTCGTGGAGGATCACCCGGTAAACGTGCTTTCTTTCTCCCTGCTCCGATTTGCGCCGGCCCCCCGCGGAGTCGGGCTTCCGGGTCTTTGGCGAGCCGGTATCGGAGCCGCCCGACGAATCGGCATGGGGATGGGTACCGCCATCGCGAACCTGTCCCGCCAAGTGCCAGGCAATGGCTTCGCCCTCGCGATCCGGGTCCGAGGCCAGATAAATTCTCTTGGCCTTCTTCGCGGCCGATCGGATCTCCTTGAGGATCTTTCCCTTTCCCCGGATGATGATGTAGTGGGGCTCGAAGTCCTTATCGACATCCACGCCGAACTTGGAGGCGGGAAGATCGATCACGTGACCCATGGAGGCCTTCACCGTGTACTTGTCGCCCAGGTACTTCTTCAGCGTTTTGGCCTTCGTCGGCGATTCGACGATCACGAGATTTTCGGACATCTTTGTATTCTCGTCGGAAACGCTTCCTGGGTCAAGTTCGCTGTTTGCGCCGCCGCGGAGGGGCCGAAAATCCGGCCAAGGGCCGCGCATCGAACGGCCCGGATACCCTAACACTCAATCAGTGGCGCCACGTTTACCCATGTGCTAACGTTCGCCGATGCGTCGGGTGCCCATCGAGAAAGCCGAGGCCGGCATGATCACCACGCAGCCCATCGTCAGCGAGAAGGGCATGGTGCTCTGCTCCAAGGGATCGCCGCTGACCGAAACCCTGATCGAGCGGCTTGGGAGACTCGGGATCAGATCCGTCGCGGTCGAGGGCGACGATCCAGTGGAAGGAACCACGGACCCGGTCCAGTCGCGTCTCGAAATCGACGAACGGTTTTCGAAGGTCGCCGATGATCCGCTGATGGCGGAGATCAAGAATCTCGTGGTCAAGATTCAACTGGGCTCCTGATCGGAACGCATGCCGATCGATCGCAAAGTTCTTCAGATCAAGATCCAGAATCTCAAGAACCTCCCTCCTCTTCCGGCCGCCATCCAGAGGGTCGGCCAGATGGTGGAGGATCCGAAAGTGACCACGCAGCAGCTTTCGGACGTTATTGCGAAGGATCAGGCGCTGGCCAGCCGCGTCCTGAGACTGGTCAATTCACCCCTGTATGGGTTTCCAGGCCGCATTTCGGAAATTTCCCATGCCATCGTGCTCCTCGGCTTCAATGTCATCAAGAGCCTCGCTTTCGGCACCTATGTTTCCGGGATCATGACCAAGGAGATCGAGGGATTGTGGGAGCATTCACTCGGTACCTCCCTTGCTGCGGGCATCCTGGCCCGCAAAGTTGGATTCCCCAAGCCCGATGAGGCCTCCGTGGCGGGACTCCTGCACGACGTCGGCAAAGCCGCGCTGAAAGTCCTGTTTCCCGCGGAGTACCGCCGCGTACTGCAAGTCGTCCAGGAAAAACAATGTTTCATCTTGGAGGCGGAGCGGGAGGTCCTGGGGGATTTCGACCACTGTCGCATGGGCGCCGAGTTGTGCCTTCGATGGAATCTTCCGGCAGGCTTGCGGGAAACGATTCTCCATCACCATGATCCGGCGCGAGTCCGGCAGGAGAAGGATCTGACGGCCATTGTTCACACGGCCGACGTACTGGCCCGCGCCTTCGGATTCGGATTCGCGGGTGACCCTTACGTTCCGGCTTTGGAAAAGAAAGCATGGGAAATGCTCAAATTGACGTGGGACGACCTTGAGAACGTTTCGAGAGACCTTCAGCAGAACCTGCACAAAGTCAAGGATTCCTTCCGGTCCTGACCTCCCTCCCGGAGATTTTCGGAGGCCCCCTGCGCCCGAGCCCGGAAAGGAGAAGGAATGTTCGACCCTTCCCCGCCGTTACCAAGCTCCGGTATATATCACCCTTGCGGTTCTCGGCTGCTTCCTGGCAGGTTGCTTCGGACAAGCGCCGGACACGGAGCTGGCCTTTCGTCTTTCCAATTCGTCCAGCGCAAAGGATGCCGACCTCCAAAGCCTGCGGGTGCGCCTGTACCGGGCCGCCGATATCCGTCCCCTGACCGAAACGACCGATCCCGCCAAGGTATGCACTTTTGCGGGCCAGGACCTCGTTCCCGACCTGCCGTTCCACGAAACGGATCTGAACTACAGCAGCCGGTCAGGCCTGCTGTTTCTCACTTTCGCGGGTGAGAAGCTCTCGCTGGTGGTCGATGCGTTCAGCATCACCAAGACGAAAGAGAAGGTCCTTGGGGCCCGGGGGATCAAGGCCGACATCAATGTTCAACTCGGTCGTCGATCCGACGCCGGCGAGATTCAACTCGTCGATCCGTTGGAAGCGAGTCGGCCGACAAATGTGCGGATTGCGGGTCGCTCCGGGCGGATCACAGCGGCTTGGGAGGCCGTTCCCGGGTCGACCGACTACCTCATTTGCATTGCACCCGCCGCGACGGGAGTGTTTCAGCCCCTCTTGGTGACGGACCATATTACCGAAATCAAGGAACTTCCCGCGAACAACCTGGGCATCGCGACCGCCATTCAGGACGGCACGAATTACCGATTGATGATGTTTGCTCACAATTCCGGCGGCCTCAGCCTTGCAGCCGAGTCTCCCGCGGAAACTCAGGACCCGGCCACGGCGGGAACAAAATACGCGGTGGAAACCTTCATGGCCACACCCCAGAAGAAGGTACCCAGCGCCGAGGCGCCCAAGCTGGTCACCGACAAGTCAGGCTATAGGGCGGAACTCGCCTGGGAAGCGGCCGAAGGCGCAACGGCGTACTGTTTGGATTCCGCGTGCTTGGAGGCGGGTGGGGCCACCTGCGATGTGAACCCCAAACTGGCGCATGCCTACTTGCCGGACACGAACGAGAAGAGCGCCGTGAGATGCGCGGGCGCCTCTTCTCTTACCCGGCGATGCCTTGGCGTGGGCATCACGGGGAACGCCACGGAATGCAAGTTCCTGTTGTACGCGGTGAACGAAGGCAACGGTGTCAGCGATCCCGAAACGATGACGCTGACGATACGCCCGTAGGCGGTGCTTTCCGGGGTCAGTTTCCTCCGCAGGAGGCAGCCGGGGGCGAGAGCCATCCGACCCGCGACGGGGCGGAGCCGACAAACGCCACTGCCTTCTCAATCTGGTTCGTGTCGACATTTCCGGCCTTGTCCTGTGCCCGGACGATGAAATAGAACTGGCTTGATCCCGTGAGGCCGGTGACTGTGTAGGATGACGCGCCTGCCGCCGTGGTGAAGGTCGGCGTGAACGAGCTCCCGCAGCAACCGCCGGACGTCGTCGCTTTGCAGACTTGGTACACGATATCGGTGGCCGGCGACACGTTGTCCGACGCGGAGGTCCATTTCAATTCCACCTGGCCGGCGCCGGACGCGGCGGCCGACGAGCAACCGCCGAAAGTGGGCGCCACCCGATCCACCGTCCATACGTAGCTCACCGGGGATGGGTCCACGCTTCCGGAGCCGTCCTTCGCGCGGCACAAGAACGTGTGCGCGCCGGAGCTGAGTTCAGCATAGTTTTGACTCGCCGGGCATTTCCTGAATGCCGTTCCGTCGAGCGCACACTCGAAGGTGGCGTTCACATCAGGGCTGGCGCACTTGAACTCAGCGTCGGGACTCTTCGTGAGCGAGGCCGGTTGGGAATCCAAGCGAGTCTCGGGAACGGCTGCGTCAACCGACTGCTTCAGGATTTCCTCCACAGACGGTCGGGCCTCTCCCTCGCCGACTTCGAGGGAAACGTCCTGTTTCTCGCTCCGCTCCGCGACCGGCTTACATCCACCGGAGGATGTTGGAGACGAGGCGAGGCAATCCGTAACCTTGACCTCCAGTTCAAGTTCTTTGTCCTTGAGACCTTTGGGGCACGTGAACGTCGCCAGCGGGCCGCCGTCCACTTCGAGCAACTTGCTCAAATCGGTCCCGTCTTCGGTCTTGAGAGTCCAGTCAAACTGGAGCTTGTCGCCCTCGGGATCGTTCGCCACGACAGTGACCAGGACTTTTTCGTCCGCCACCGGGGCCTGTGTGGAGGGCACCACCTGCATGATCGTCGGGGGCGCATTTTCCTTCCGGACTTCAACCGAAACTTCCACGGTCATCGATTGGCCCGCGGCGTCTTGAATCGTCACGGGCACCTCATAGAGATCTTCGGCCTCCGGGGCTTTCCAGGTAACGGTCACCGTCCCCTCCCCGTCTTTGATGGCCGAGCTCCCATCCGGTGTGGTCACCTCGCCTGCTTCAACCTCGGGCACGGTGAAGTCCACGGAACCTCCGTCATCGGCGACGACCACCTCGATCGTCACGGTCCCCCCGGGGGAAACGACCAGCGGTTCCACTTCAGCGGATTGCACCGTCGGAGGCACATCCTCAACCGGCACCGCCACGTCGACGACCTCCGTGGTGCCGGACTCCTCGGTCTGAACTTCAACCACTTCGCGGATCCCCCCGACCTCGGCAATTACTGAAACAAGGTCGTTCTCGGGAGCGCGTATCTCGTACTGCCCATTCTCATCCGTCGTATCGAAAGCGCCGAGGGAGGAAACAACTTCCGCTCCTTCCACGGGATCTCCCTGGGCGTCCTTGACTTCGCCCTGCACCAACGTGGCGGGATCATTGATGACGAGTTCAACCACCGCCGGCTCGCCCCCGGACGGCGGGGTGACGGACTGTGTGGCTGTCAAATCCTCGTCCAAGTCGCCATCCCGTTCATGCGCTTCCACCACGATGGAAGCTTCTTTGGGAACTTCAACCTCGAATCGGCCCTCGGCATCCGTGACCACGATAGCCGCATCGCCGGCCTCCACTTGCACACCCTTGATTCCGTTCCCTTCTTCGTCCACCACCCGGCCGACCAACGAAATTGTTTCCGTTGAGACCGTAACCTTCGGGACGCTCGCCACTTCCGAATCGCCGACCGCTACTTCCTGCGTCTGCGAGAATTCCGATCCGTCCGGGGTTCTGGCCACAACTTCCACGGTCACCGTGTCTTCACTCTTCGGCGCCAGGATCTCGTAGGTGCCGTCGAGAGCCGGCTCCACCACGTTCCCCTCAACAATGACCAGGGTCTCTTCAATCGGCTGATCTTCCGCCTTGGATTCAACCTTCCCGGTCAAGACGATTACGGGTGGAAGAACCACCTCGCCCAAATCGTGATGGGTCTCGCCATCGCCGCCGCCGACGGGAATGATGGTCGTCACTTCCGTCTCTCCCTCCAACGATTTCACGGCGAGGTCCACCGTGCCGCTTTCCGCGAGAACTTTGACTCCGCCATTGGAATCGATTTCGGCAGAGGTTCCCTCGGAGGTGACCACTTCACCTTCCGCGGGGGTCCCGTCTGCGTTCACGAGTTCGGCTTCCACTTCGACCGGTTCTTCCGTCTCCACGTCCTCCGCCGGAGCGCACCCCGATTCGGTCTTCTTGGCGGTCGCCTCGGTATCAATCAGGACTTCCTCCCTGCCTTTGCCTTTCTTATTCTTCTTTTTCTTGGCCTTTTTTTCCTTCTTCGCTTTGTGCTTCTCACCGTGGGCCGCCAGACCGGCCGTCAATTTCACCTGCTGTCCCTTGGGAACGTGGAGCTTGTATTTGCCCGAACCCTTTTCGACTTTTTCCTCCTTCAGGAATCCAGTGGCCAGCCCTTCCGCGCGTATCCACATCTCGTCCGCCGGATCGCCGTCCTCATCCACGACTCGGCCCTCCACGCAGGCTTCCTCATGCGTTTCCGCCACAACGATCCAGCCCGAGCCGGTAACGGCCACTTCCGCAAAAAGTTCGCGTTTCTCGCAGGCGCCCCGCTTGTCCCCATGTTTGAAATGGGACTCCGCGGCGTTGGGAGGAAGGACCAGGGTGTAGGAGTCCTCCGAACCCTCCTGAGAATGACAGAGTGTCACGTTTCCATCCTTCTTGCCCTTCTCTTCAGTCGATTTGTCCTCCTTGGGGTCGGACTCCACGAGGCGGGCCTCTCCGACTTTTTTCCATTCGCCCTTGCTCTCGTCGAACTCGAACTGGTCGAGATGGCGCTTTCCCCTGTCGAACTCTTCCAGATGTTTTTCCTGAATCGACTCCGGGACCTCGATGACCATCTTGGCCGGGGCTTCGGGGGTGACGACATCCTCCACTGCTTTTCCCTTCTCATCGGTCAGGTTGACGTGGACGAGAGCGACGGGCTCCAGCGCGACGGTTTTTTCCTCCTCATCGTCGGATTTCTTCTCCTTGGCCTCCATCTTCCCCGGAGAGACGTCCTGATCGACCTTGGGATCGGCCACGGCCACTTGCGCAACGACCTTCTTGGTTTCCTTACCTTTGTCATCCTTCCCTGCTCTTGCCACCGCCGCCCGGATGCCCGAAAGTGAGCTCGGGGGAAGTTTGAGGCGGACGGACCCGTTCGATGACAGCGCCGTGCCGGACGATCCGATCGAGAGGGTAGACGTCACCGGCAACAGCTTCGAGTTCACGGCCAGTCGAACCCCCTTGGAGAGACCGCCGCGAGAGATGGTTTGGTAAACCGGGGCGAAACCCGGCGTTCGGACCACCAGCTCCACATCGCCCTCTTCTGGAATGGACACGTCCGAAAACACATACTCCCCTGCGACGCCGGTACGGCCCTTCGCAGCCCGACCGGACGCACGGCGCACAATTTGAGAGGTCCCGCCGATGGCCGCTCCCTGTGAGCCGCCTCCCGCGGACATCAAAAGCACTTCGGCGCCCACGATCGGTTCTCCGGTCACGTTGTCCTTGGCTACGCCGCTGATCGTGAAACCCGATCCTTTGCTCTTGTCTTTTCCACCGGAAACAAACGTCACACCTTCACAGGACGTGATGACCGCAACCAGCGAGATCAGGCCGATCAACTTTTTCATGTAGGTCTCTCCGATCCGTTGTTTCTCCATGGTGGTCATGGCCTCCTCGGGGCCTGGATCCCCGAAAACACGGCCGCTTTCTCTATTTGGCTGGCGTCCACGTTTCCTGCCTTGTCCTTCGCCCGTACGACAAAATAGAAGGTGCTCGCTCCGCTCAAGCCGGTGACCGAGTAGGAGGTCGCCCCGGCGGAGGAGGTGTACGTCGGCGTGAATGAGCTGCCGCAGCAGCCGAACGACGTGGTGGTCTGACAGATCTGGTAGACGATTTCGTTTTGAGCGGAAACATTGTCCGTGCCCGCCGTCCACGCAAGGTCCGCCTTTCCCGCCGCCGCCGGTGTGGCCGACGATACCCCACCGAAAACGGGAGGTACCGTATCGACCGTGAACTTCACCTCCACCGGATCGGTCTTGTTCCCGGCCGGATCGGCGGCTTTCACTTTGCAGGAATGATCCCCATCTTTCAGATCGACAAACGAGAAGGGGGGCGAGCAGGGCTGGTACTCGCCGTTATCCAACTGGCACTCGTACTCGACATCCTCCTCGACTTCGGTGATGGGGAGCGAAACACCCTTGGTCGTTTTCTGGGCAGGTATGGATGGGTCGAATTTCAGCTTCGGCGGCTGGGTATCCAAGTCGACCGTGACGGTCAGAGGTTTCGGATCCTTGACGCCTGTTGGGGACACGGCTTGGACCGTGATCGTATGATCCCCGTCGGCCAACGGCTTGCCTTCGGCCAATTCCGCAAGCGTCGGTTTGGAAGAACAGGGTTTAGCGGGTCCTCCGTCGAGGGAGCACTCAAACGTCGCCTTGGGATTGTTGCTCTTGAGTTCGAGAGGCTGCGTGGCCGAGGCGACGGCTTTGGGTGGCTCTGCGGCCAACGTCGTTTCAGGAACCAGGGCCTGAGCCTCGGGTGGCCTGCCCTCGCCTTGCCCTACGTCGAGGTCCACGGTTTGCTTGTCCTTGTTTCCCTTGGGGTCCGTCACCTCAACGGTCAGTTCAAGTTCCGTCCCATCCGGGATGGAGGGCGTGACGAACGTCACGGTATCCGTCGTCGGATTTGTAAGAAGGGCCGTGTAGTCGGTTCCATCCGAATCCTTGAGAGTCCATTTGTGGGTGAGGGCGTCTGCATCCGGATCGCTTGCCGACACCGAAACCTGAACCTGCTCGCCCGGAATCGGGGCAAGGGTGCTGGGGTCCACTGCCGCGATATCCGGTGGAAGGTTTTCCGTTCGCACTTCCACGGTGGGGGTAACGTCCGTCTCGTTCCCCGACGAGTCCGTGATCGTGACGGGGATCTCGTACCAACCCGGCTCTGTCGGAGCGGTCCACTCCAGCTTGATGACACCATCCGACGGCACCGTCCCTTCCGGATTGGCTACTTTGCCCGCCACAGACTCATCCACTTCGAATTGGGCGCCGGACTTGTCATCCGCAACTACGATCTTGATTTCCAGATTCCCGCCCGGCTTGGCGGCGGGTGCGTCCGTGGAGACCGACTCCACTTGGGGTGGAGCATCTTCCACGTTCAACTGCACATCGAGGTGAGTAACGGATCCTTTTTCGCCCGTCGTGAAACCAACCTCTTCCTTGACGGATCCGAGGGCGAAAACGAGCGTCAGCTCTGAGTCCTTCGCAACGCTGATCTTGTAGCGGCCATTGGCGTCCGTCTCCGTTGATCCGCCGAGGGACGAGACCACCGAAACGCCCGCCAGCGGGATGCCGGTGGATTTCTTGGCTGCCGCTCGCGAAGGAGCCTTTGCTTTGGAGGGTTCACCGAAAGCGGGATCTCCCGTTCCCTTGGTCACGATCCCTTGGACGAAGGCCGGCCGGCCGTCGACTTGGAATTCGACTTCGACCGTTTCCTTGGCGGATTCGGAGTGTACGGTTTTCTCCAGCGTGGATTCGGACCTGGAAGCGCCGTCGCGCGTGACAGCCTCCAGCTCAAGATCGTCCTGATGGAGGACCTCGCCCTTGAAGCGGCCTTCGGAATCCGTGGTCAGGGCCTGACCGCCCTCCACCTGCACGATGGCGCCCGGTACGCCGTTGCCTTCGACGTCCACCACACGCCCAACCAACACTTGCTCCTCGGTCTTGATATTCTCGGTGGGCGCCTGTGTTTGCGTCGCGCCCTTGGTGTCAACTTGCACTTCCTGGCTGATGGGAAGGCCGGATTCCGTCACGCCCTCGATCACCAGATCGACCACCTCATCCGTCTTGGGGATCACCAAGGTGTAGTTGCCGTTCGGATCCGTCTTGACCGCATTGCCATTCGCCTCGACCACCGCATCGGAAAGAGGTTTCCCCGTGTCTCCCTCCGTCACCTTGCCGGTGATCACCGTGGGCTCCGGGATGGTCACCTCCCCCAGATCTTCGGTTACCCCCCCGGTCGTGGGCTCCACGGGAACAACCGTCGAGACTTCTTTTCCACCCACTTCGGTCACGATCCTCACCGTGTCGGTTGTCGGCGAGGCGGGCACGGAAAAAGTGCCATCCGGCTCGATGGGCGCCGAGGTCCCATCGGAGGTGACCACGGAGCCTGTGAGGGGATTCCCATTCTGATCCACGACCCGGCCTTCAATCGTCACCGGGTCGGCCACCTCGATCTCAGGGACTTTGAAGGCTTCACCGTCTTCGATCGGTTTCGAGGTATCGACGAGGACCGGAGTTTCGGACGTGGCCGGCTGGGTTTCCTGCTTGGTGCGACCGGTGGTCACTTTGACCATGTCGTCCTCGGGAACCCGGACCACGTATTCGCCGTTTTCGTCCGTGCGGGCGTGATTCACCGTATTGGTGGTCAGCCCTTCGGCGCGGACCCACGCATCCTCGACCGGCTTGCCCTCGTCATCCACAACTTTTCCTTGGAGGGGCACGGTCGGTTCCGGCGTCGCAACCAGAGTGGTGCAAGCGTGGGTGACTTGGGCTTCGATGAAAACTTTTCGTTTTTTCTCTTTTCCTTTTTTCTCTTCCACCACAATAAGGCGGGCGTCTTTCTCCTCCTGGATGAACTCGCCCGTGGCGGCGTTGTAGTGGAAGGCCATGGCGCTGCGCTCTCCTTCATCGTATTCCTTGAGCATTTTCTCCTGGAGGGAATCCGGAACAGCCAGGACCACCGATGCCGGATTCTCCTTGGTCACCGCCTGGGTCACGGCCACGTTGGTATCCGTGCGGACCTCGAAGTGGGCTTGGGCGATCGGCTGGAGCTGGAGGGAATCTTCCGCCTTCGCCTCTTTTTCTCCCTTCTCATCGCCTGGGCAGGCGCCTTCGGTATCGCCGTGATGGATGTGGGCATCCAGCGCAGAGGCCGTGACTTGCGTGGTCTTCAGAACTGAGGCATTCCCGGGTGGACGATGGCAGATGGTGATGAGTTTGACATCGAACTGTCCCGGCAGCAGGGCGGTATCTTGAGAAGGATCGCTGACCGACACATCGACGGCGATGCTTTTTGCGCCGGTCGCGAAGGCGGGATCCGCAGGAATATCGCATTTCGGGCTGCACTTGATATTGTCGGACAGTTGCAGGTGAAATGCGCCGTCCGGTGTGCGGACCTCTTTCTTCTCGTCCACCTTTTCCGAATGGGTGTACGGCTGGAGGGCCACTTCCGTGGCGTGGCTCTTGCCGCTCTTCAGTTCCTCGCGTGAAAGGTTCTTATTAATAGGGGCGAATCCGGGCGCAAAGATATTCAGAGCGGCATCGGTCCCTGCGGGAAGGTCGATTTCCGGAACCACATACTCGCCGGAGGGACCCGTCAGAACCTCGTACGTCTTCACTTCCCGACGGATGTGCGTTCGCCGCACGCCGGACGGCAGTACGCGCATCGGGCTGCAGCTCGATGGAGTCTGAGCGAGGGGGGCCAAGGCCGGGGACTCCCCTCTGGTCGGAGCGCGCGAAGGGAGGGCCGTAACAACATTCACCTGGACCGTGGCCCCCGAGATAGGCTTGCCGGTCAGATTATCCCGGACCACTCCGCTGAACATGAGGTCGGATTTCGGACCTTGGGCCTCTTGGGATGCCGACTTCAACTGAGTTGTCGTCTTGTCGGAGTCTTTGGATTCGCATGCACCGGCAAGGAGCATGAGCGCCAGGAATGCGGCGCCGCGAGGTTTCAGATCGAAACATTTCATCTTGCAAGCCTCCACATGGATAAACCCTCCTCCAATTCCGCGATTCTATCGGTCGTTGCGCTGCATGGTTTCATGGGCGGGACCCGTTGTCAATGAAACTTCCTCCCCATTTTTCTTCTTCAGGATCTCGTCGGCGACTTTCACAATAAACTTGAGTTTACCTGATGGAACTTGAAGTTGTCTGTGACGTATATCACCGCCCCCGCCCGACCGGTCCAAGGACTGGAGGACCATCCGGCGCTATGGTGATCAATGAGGCACGGGGGTGGAAAACGTGGAGGGAAGATGGCGGCCGATGGCCCTGAAAAAAACACTCCCGGCCGAGGCCGGGAGTGCTCTAAGATCCGTGGTTGCTACATTCCGGCGGCTTGGAGCGAGATGAGTCCCATCTCGCCTTGAGCGCGACCGAGCACGATGTCCTGGGACTCCTTTTTCGCTCGTTCCTCGGCGGCCTTCATGATCTCCCCCGATCTTTTCATTTCCTGGATTACCGAGTGGGACGTGGTGTAGTCTCCTTCGAGGAGGATGATCTGTTTTCCCAGCATTCTCTCCACGTTGACCACGAGGGGGCCTTGGAGATTGGCCGTCATTCCGGCTGGATTGCCGCGGGGGATGGTCACCAGGGCGAGAACCACGAGATCCTTTTCCGAACCCGGCCTGATTTCATCAAGATCATCCCTTTTGACGTTCACGTGGTAGTCCGGCCGGAACATCAGCGGATCGATGACGACGAAAGCAAGGTCGGCATTGTCCGCCGATTGCAGCCAGCGGAACGGAGTCTCTTTGTCGTGGTCCAGGAGCACGTAGCGTTTCTCGTTCGGGAAGCCGAAAAGCCCTGCGGGAAACGAGATGACCTTGTTGTCTTCGACCTCGATTGTGCCGAAGCGGGACGTCTTGATAATCATTCCGGTGTTCCTCCTTCCTTGGTTGAACTTTTCCCCGGTGTCTTTGGCCGGTCCTGGCCTTCGCCCTCGTGCCGACCGTTCCCCGTGGACGGGGCGGTCTCTTCTCCACTTCCGGGGGTTGGTGTTTTCTTCATGTCTTTCCAGATTTTCGAAATTTCTTCCAAACTCTTGGGCGCCTCCGCGGATTCGACCGTCGCTTCCTTTATCTTCTTGAAAATCTCCTCGCGATGGACGATGACGTTTTTCGGCGCTTCAATTCCCAGCCTGACCTGGGTGCCCCTGATCTCGATCACGACGAGCTTGATTTCCTCGCCTATCGTGATCCCTTCACCGACCTTCCTGGTCAAAACCAACATGGTTAGCCTTCCTTTGCTACGTAAGTTATCGGCAGGATAGAGGAAACCTTTACCGTGATCGGCCTTCCAAGGAGGAATTTTGTTCCGTTGCTCTGATTCGGCAAGACCCCCTCTTTCCGCGCGTTCGCGAGAGCCACCGCGTTCTGCTAGAGTTATCTATCATGGGTCGTTCGAGGCCTCTCCTCCTTTCGGTGGTTGTTCCCGTGTTTCGCCAAGCCGATACCGCGAGTCTGACCCTTCCGGTTCTAAGCCGCGTGTTACGATCCAGCCTTAAGGATTTCGAGATCGTTTGTGTGGACGACGGTAGCGGCGACGATACCCCCACGATGCTTCACATGGCCGCAGGAGAGGATCCTTCCATTCGTATCAAGGCGGAACGGAAACACCGTGGGCAGCACGGGGCCATTCTGGAGGGGTTGGCGGCCTCTCACGGCAAGTTCGTGGCCACGACGGATGCGGACTTGGAAGCGTCCCCCGAGTGGATCCCCGAGGCCCTGCGCCTGGCCCAGCGCGGTATTCACCTCGTGAATGGTGCCCGGAAGGGCTGGGATCGATCCTCCCTCGGCTCTCTCGCCATCCGAATTCCCCTGCGGCTGATGGGTTCGGAGCTTTGCAGGCTTACCGATCTTTCATCACCCTACAAACTCGTATCGCGCGAGCTTGCCGATGCGCTCCTCACGCTCCGCGGAGAGGATCATTTTCTCGCGCTGTTCGCGGCGCATTGGGGTCGGCCTTCTTGCGAGATTCCCCTGAAACAGAATCGAGAATACGCGGCGAGGACATCCTACGGCCTTTTCCGGCGGGCGCGCCTGTATGCAACGTTTCTCAGAGATCTTCGGCACGTCGTCCGTTGGGGGGGCCAACCCATTCCGGAGCGCCGAGCCACCGCCTAGCTCCAGCTCGCCGCGTCCGTGTACTTCAACCCGATATTGAATGAGTAAAGATTTCGACAGGGCCGCGTTGCGGAGCATCGTTCGCAGCCAAGCCTACCCACCCTACGCCGGATATCCGGGGTTCCGATCACGTCCGGAACTGCTGAAACATTTCCTTGCCTCGTGGGTTGGCGAGCGAATCTATGGGGAGTCGTTTCTCTCTTCCGCTCTGGGGGTCCATCAGAACGCCCGTGTGCTGGCGCTTGCCGAAAAGGATGCACTTCCCAGCCGATCCTTCGGATTCCCCATGGCACGGGCGACGCTCTGGGGAGCGCCGGACGAAAGAGCGGCGAAACGGGCGCTCCGGAATCTCGCTCGGCGGGCGGCGCAGGCCCGCATCCGGCATCTTTCGTGCAGGGTCGATGCCCGGGAGACCGCGTGGCGACGAGCTCTTCTTTCGCAAGGCTTCTACGCCGTGGATACGCTGGTCAGCTATGTGGCCGGTCGGACACGGCGTTCACCGCGATCGATCCGCTGGGGCGTACGAACTCGGACGGCGGATCGGCGCGACGAACCGGCGATCGTTCGGATTGCGAGATCCGCTTTTGTATGGGATCGGTTTCATTCCGATCCGCACCTCCCCGTCTCAGGGAGCAACGCCCTGTATGCCGAGTGGGCCAGGCTGTGTTGTCGAAAGGTTCTGGCCGACCACGTGAGAGTGGGGGTCCGGGGCGGCCGGGTGGCGGGATTCGTGGCTCACCGGCTTTTCTCGGATCTGGAGCGGCTGACCGGGCTGCGGATGTATGGACAGGGCCTTGGGGCGGGCCGGCCCGGATGCGGCGACGTGTACATGGCAGCGGTCACGGACGAGATCCGCGGCGTTTGGGACCACATGGACTTGATCGAGATCGAAACCCAGGCCCAGAATCATTCCCACCTTCGCCTCTTGACCCGTCTTGGATTCGCTCCCATGCGGACGAGCATGACCTATCACCGGTGGCTTTGGAGCTAGGAGAGGAGACGACTCTCCAGAGACGGATGCCTGCGCCCGGCGGCCATGTGAGGTCCAACAAGTCAATATTCAAGATTGACCCCGGTAGGCACGGTAGGGTTCGGGGGTCGTCAGGGGGCAATGGCTGCGGCCTTCCGCAGATATTTCTCATGGGCCGGCAGGTTACCGGCTTTCTCCGACAGCAGGGCAAGGTCGAGGAAGAACCACTGCCAATGGCCCTTCGTCCACCGATCCCGTGGCCATTCGATGTCCGGGGTGCGAGGGTGCCATCGCGCGTTCGAACCTTGCGGAGCCACACGGAAAGCGAATCCTAGCGGGACAAGATCGAACGATTCCAGGCCCGGCTCCAATCTGGACCAAAGCCCTTCCTTCCCCGGGATATGGTGGTGCCATCCGATTCCCGTGAAGAAGACGGGACGCTGAGGAAACTTGTCGGAAATCAGCAGCCTTAGGCGTTCCTTGGCCGGAATAGGTGTAGCGATCGAGCTTCGTTTCCATGAACGCGACCATTCCAGAACGAGTAGGCCGGAACTCAAGAGTTCCACGTCGGGTCTGCGGTTCTCAACCACCCGGACGGCCCACAACGGGAAGTAGGATAGCCCTGCGTGGGAAAAGAGGGTGGCCTTTCCCGGAAGTTCAGCCAGCAGCCGATCCGCGTAGGTCGTGGCGAAGCGGTCGTGACGGTAGCCCATGCTCGGCCGAAAGAGGACGCGCAGGGTAAGAGCCCCCGCCAGAGCGAGACCCACCCCTGCGACAATCTTCCATGCCGGCCAGCGGCGCAGAGTCTTCATCCGGCGCAGGGTCGATTTGTAGAGGACTGAGGTTCCCCAACAACACCATACGGTGACCAGCGCAGGGAAGACAAACGATTGACCGTCCGCCTCGTTGGTACCGTTGAACATTCTGACGAAAGCCATTGCGCCCGCGATCAGAATCATCCACAAGACTGGGAACGCGTGCGTACGGAGGCTCCCCAGCACACCTACCATCGCGGTCGCCGCCACGGCAAGGTGCAACGGATTGGGATAGAATTTTTCCAGGTAGTCGAGTGGATTTAGAACGGCCATCTGAGCCGGATGGGTTGCCAAGAACAGAAGTGACCGGAGTCGGGTATAGATCTCGAGATATTCGCGAATTCCCTCGAAGGTTTGCGATCGAGAAAGCAGATGGCTCACGTTCACTCCCGGCTCCTGTAGGGCTCGGACCGCCGAGGCCGCGAGAGGAGCCGCGGACACAACGAGGACTAGAATCAGAGCCATCGGGAGTCTGATCCGCCGCTCTCGGGACCTGATCCACGGGAAGAGGATCACGGGCAGCGCTGCGGCGGCCGGGGGGAAATAGGAGACGGCCAGCGAGAAGGTGGCCAGCGAGATCCAGCGCCGGCGCCATCGAGGAACGGTTGGTTCACCTGACTGAGAGATCAGGAGGGCCGACGAGACGGCGACCAGCAAGAGGTGAAAAAGCAAGGAGTTTTCCGCGACGCAGGACTGGTCAAGCGTGATGTCCCCCGAAGCGAACCATACGATCGGCAGTGAAGCCAGAGCCTGTCCCACGATGGCGGGCCGATCGACCCGCCGGCTCTCCCAGTTACGCAAGGCCATGCGGGTGACCATGAAGATGAATACCGCCGCGGTGATCACATTGAACAGTACGACTCTTGCGGCAATGTTTCCCAAGGGCATGAGCGCGAAAAATTTTCCGCACCACACATACAGGGCGTATCCGGACCCATGAAGAACCCCCCCCGTGAAGGCCCCGGCGATCATCTCGCCGCTGTCCATCCATGTTATGCCCGGGGCGGAGAGTGAAAGGTAGAAAACGAGGGCTAGGGTGTAAGGAAGAAAGGTCAGTTGCCGAACCTAGGGGAGGGTTTCGCAGCCGAAGAAGTTTTCGTCGTCGGGGGGATCGGATTCCTTGCGGAAGGTGAACCGCCACTCACGGGTGGATTCCAGTCCAGAAGCGTCGGTCGCGCGGACGCTGAGGATGTGATCTAGCGTGCGTGAGAGGCGGGCCGGATCGATCTCCATCTTCGGCTCGGTCATCTTCACTTCTTTTCCATCGAGGAAGTACGACGCCTTGATGTGGGTGAACGGCGTCTGGAAGTCGCTCACGTCGACGCGAAGCATGTTGCTATCCACGAAGTAGACCGGAACTTCATCGGGCCCGGTGACGTTCGCGTAGGCGGTGAGGCCGAAGAGACCGATTCTAGGGGGCTGGGTATCCACCTGGAAGGTGAACATGGCCGGGGTCGGATCCGCCAGCCCGGTTTGGTCGACGGCCTGAACTTCAAGAAGGTGAGTCCCTTCGAGAAGATACGGGAGTTGGATCACCGGTTCGGTCGTGACCCGCCAGACTCCACGGTCCAAACGCCAAGTGTAGTTGATCACACCGGAGCCGACCGCATAGACTTGGAGGCGGACGGGCTTTTCAGGGATGAGAGAGGCCCGGCGCGATTCCTCCGCGACAAATTGGAAGGTTGCCTCCGGTTGGCCCGTGAAGGGGTGGATGATGAAGGTTTCTGGGCCGGAGGCCGGCGTGAGGCGAGAAGAGAGAGGAGAGAGGCGGGAGGAGGCAGCAGACACACGGTCCATCCGGCGGGCGTAGGCCTTGAGGTTTTCGACGGCGCAGGGGTTGTCTCCGCCGCCGGCGCCGCCGGTGAGGAGTTGGAGGAGTTTGATCAGATCGAACGAGCCGGCGAAATTCCCGCTGCACGTCAGGTAGTCCGCCTTGCCGTTGCCGTCCAGGTCGGGGAAGCCTCCCGTGTCCGGTCCGGCGCTGATCATGTTGAAGCCCAGCCCCGCCAGTTGGATCTGCGTTTCGACCCACGCTTGGGCAGCGCCACCCATCAGATTGACCAGCACATCCGGGAAGGCGGAATCGAGCGAGGCGTAGTTGAGCGTGTAGGCCGGATCGAGCTCTTGATACCGGAACTGGACGTTCATCAGCTCGAGAGGATCGATGGCGACTTTGAGGCAGTCCACCGTTCCTCCCGCGAGGGGGTTGCACCCGGAGGTGAGGAAGGCCGCCTTGTTGGCGAAGACGCGGTTGGCTTCGGTAGCGGTTTTGAACTCCATATCGAGGGCTCCGCCCACGTCCATGCTCACGCCGAAAGCTTTCGTATCGGGATTGCCCCCGACCTGAATAAAGAAATCCGTGTAGATATTCCGGAAGGAGAAATTAATGTCCACGGGGCCGGCCGGGTAACAGCAGTTGAGCGGGTCGGAGCAGTAGGCCGCGTTCGCGGGGTTGGATGCATCTTTGCACAGGGCGGTGCAGCCGTAGGCGGCTCCCGGTTCCCCGCCGATGGCCGCGCAGACTTCCTTCGTGGCCACGTTGCCATCGCCGTAGGGCCTCCAGCGGATCTTCACGTGGCTGCCGGGGTCGGCTTGATCGTCGATCGGCGGGATGAGGTTGGCGAAGCTTTCCACTTTGAGGAACTGGGCCATATCGAGCGGCATCGGGATGGGCAGGCCGGTTTTGAGGCCGTCTTTGCTGACTTCGCACGAGACGAGGCCGGACTGCGCGATGGCACTGGTAATTTGATTGCCTACGTCCTGGCCCACCGAGCAGGCAAACCCGTCTGTATTGGTTGGAATTGTGAGGGAGCAGCACTTCGGGTAGGTGTTGGCCGCGCAACAATCTGGGAAGGGGCTGCACGTGGAGTTATCGCAGGTGCCGCCCGTCGCGCACGGGTGGGTCGGCTTGCAAAGCTTGTCCTGCACGTCAATCCGCGTTTTGATGATGTCCGGCGCGGCCTCCTGGACTTCGCAACCGAGGTCCATGATCATGGTCATGCGGTCATCGGCCGGAGCGGGCGACGGATTTTCGACTCTCAGGTGGGGATAGACCCCCAGATTGATCAGGGCATCGCCGCAGGCGAGGGTCCCATACTTGGGCGGCGCACTCTCGCCGAACTGGGCATTATAGGCCGGCGAGTTCACCTCGACCATGCCGTCGGGCGACTTTGGACTTCCACCCGGGCAAGGCGAGAGGGGGTCGGAGCCTCCGCCTTCGCAGTCGTAGCAATACCCATACCCCGCCTTGGCCGGATCATTCTGAACGCCCCACTTGCACCACGGATTCTTGATCGTGCCTGAGTAGGTGGGGCAAGCGTAGGCGGGCTCGGAGGCGAACATGCCGTTCATGTCCATGGGCAGGAACCCCGAGAATTGCTTTTGGATCGCGGACTGTAGCGCATTTTCCAGGGGAGCCTGTACGAATCCTGCCACGCAACTCCATTGCAATTCCAGCCCGAAACAGGGGTCAAAGAGGGAACCTTGCGGGTCTACCGTGAGGTTCGAGATGTCGATCGTGATGACGGGGTCGTCTCGACGCGCGTTGACGTTGTTCACGTCGACCTTGTCGGGGTTGATGACGATCGTCAACGGGAAAACGGCGAACTTGACGTTCATGGGGTTCTCGCACGTGCCGCAGATGGAGAGGGCTCCAACGTTCATCCTCGCGCGCAATTCCATCACCATATCGTAGAGAGTAATCTTGGCGTCAATATGCGGTTCGTTGGGATGGCCCGCACCGTGACTGTCTTTATAGGGTGTCATGGTCATCTTCGGCGGGCAACTGGCTGCGTCGCCGCAGTTGGTGTCCCCGTTGCAATCGTTACAATTGATGCCATCGGGGGGGGCGAGTGAAGCCGCCGAGTCAAAATAGATGACATGCCCGTCGTTGTTGCTGTCCCACGCGCAGATCCAGTCCAGATTGTCTTCACCCGGCAAGAGAGGGCACTGGTCCGCTCCTTGCATGAGGAGGCCGGACACGCCACTGGCGGGCGCGCCGCCCGGACATGGGCCTGCCATCATGCCTTTTTCCAGGAAGTCCCGCATTTCGGTGTTGTTGAGACCGGGTCCCATGAGTTGCTCGAGGATGTCGAAGGCCGGCCGCCGCAAGTCGAACAGGAGGGCGTCCTTGTTCATGACGGCTGGGGAGGCGAACGGCACGACGAGGCTGGGGACGGAGATCGACAACTTCGGCCGATAGCCGATGGACATGAGCATGATGATTCCGACGCAGGCGCCGAAGCCGAGCTTGCCCCAGGATAGTGGCGAGTGGCGAGTGGCGAGTGGCGAGTAGAGCCAGGAGAGGCGGAGGCCGTGCGGCCGAAGGCCGCGGGAGGCGGGACTCGTGAGCCCGTGAGCCCGCAAGTCCGTGAGCCGGTTTCGGAATTTGATCATAGCCCCTTCGGTTTCATTGTACTACGGGACCCGGAAGAACTCGAACTTGACGGCGCCCCGGTTTGCGCCGAGGTTTCGGACGAAGGCGAGGCCCATGTAGATTTCCTTTTCAGCCATCGCCACATCCATCACGGGGCTGGTGCCCGTGGAGCCGGGCGAATCCACCAGGAAATCCTGCCATTTCACCTTGCCGTCGTCCACGGAGCGCACCGCGACCTTGAGGGAGCCGAGCGTTTCGTCCGAGTAGGCCGCGATGGGGATCACGCTGGTGCCGGACTTTCCCGTGCGCTGGACAAGCGAGAGGTCGGCCCCGGCCCCGACCGGACTTTTCTTGCCGTCCACGATTTCATACGTCCATCCCACCTCGCCGTCGTAGAGGGCGTAGCGGAGTTGGCTGTTGAAGTCATCCCGATAGACCACATGGATTTTCTTGGGATTGAGGAGATCGAGTTTCATGGCCAGATGGCGGCCCAAGCCGCGCGTTCCCGCGGGGGCCGCGGGGATGTCGTTCTCGGGGTCGTCATCTTCCTGATTTCTCGCGGCGCCGGTATCGATGAAGGAGATGCACCAACCGGTTTCCGAGACCGTGCCTCCGTTTTCGGGATTGCAGAGGAGGGGATCGGCCACCGGCGTGCCGTTGGCTACATCTTTCACGGCCAGGCGCGGCAATCCCCCTTTGCCATCCCAGTACGCCAGATACACCACGCCGTTGTGAGCGGCGATGTTGATGTACTGGACCTCGCCGCTGGTCCCCGATTGTCCCTGCACGATCGGCCTGCCCTGTTCCACCAGCTCCGGCGCGGTGCCTCCCGGCTGGACGTATTTCACCGCCTGAACATCGGAATCCAAGTAGGCGATGTGAACGCGGCGAAGTTTCTTGTCGTCTTCCTCGATGGCGATACGGGCCCACTGGCCGACCGAGCCGGCGGTGTCGAGGTCGGAGCGGATGGACCACGGTTGACCCGGATCGCGGGTGGCGTACCGGATGTCCAGGTTGGTGCCGTCGAAATACGCGATGTGGGGCCGGCCTTGGGAATCGACGACCAGGGAGGGATAATCGCCCGCGTCGAACTGCTGGGGTGATTCACCGTCCACTATTTCGCTCGTCCACTTCTCCCCTTTTTCATCCACGTAGGCGTAGACGAGGTTCCGGTTGGATTGGTCGTAGTAGGCGATGTAGGGGTAGCCGTTGAAGAAGTCGATGGCGATCCGGCGCTGGCCGATGTCGGCCGTCAGATCGGAGACGTTCTTGTCTTTGATGGTGGGGAGGGGCGTGGGGAAGCCGGCGAAGGGGTCGGTGCGGCCGCAGCTCGCCGCGAGGATGAGAGCGGCGAGAGTGATGAGTGATGAGTGATGAGTGATGAGTTTCAAGATACCCCCCACCCTAACCCTCCCCCTCAAGGGGGGAGGGGAAATTACGGCCGAAGCCGGCGGCGGCCAGGAACGCCGCCAGCGTTGCACGTGACGCGTGACGCGTGACGCAGTACAGAGGCCGCCTCAAGGCGACCTCCTTTACTTCTTTCGCGAGCTGAGGGTGCGGCCGAGAACGAGAGCGATCAGGGCGAGGCCGAATCCGGAGAAGCCCCCGCCTGAGGCTCCAAGGACCATCACGCAGCCGCCGCCGCTCGCCTTGTTTTCCGGCACGTCCACGTTGAAGGTCTGGGACGCCGTTGTTCCATTCCCCGCGGGGTCCGAGGCCTGGACTTCCAGGACGTGATCGCCTTCGGAGGTTTCCGCAAGCTGAATGGTATCGCCCGCCGAAGCCGCCTGCCAGGCCGAGCCGTCCACCCGGTACTCGACTTTGAGTTCGGAGGCCGGGGCGACGAAGTCCGTCACGTTGAGTTGGAACCGAGGTTCGGCCACGTTCACTCGGGTCTGGCCATCCAAGCCGGAAATCTGGATGCTGGGCGGCAGGTGGTCCATCCAGAACGAGAGGGTGGCCGGCGTATCATCGATCACGCCGTTCACGTTCGTGCTGGCCACTTGAACGAGGTGATACCCTTCGAGGAGCGGCGGGAGTTCGATGGTATTGCTCTTGGTGAAGTGGTGCCAGGCGCCGCCGTCCAACCGGTAGCTGAACTGGATCTGATCCGGGCGGCTGAATCGGTCCACCGCATCCACCACGAGCGTGCTGCCGCCGTAGGGCGAGAGGCCGAAATCATCAGCCGATTTGTATTCGGCCATGAGGTCGATGGATTGCTCTTTTCGGCTGCCGAGTAGGATGAAGGTGTCGGGCGCGAGGAAATCGTAGTTCGCGGCCACCATGACCCCCGGTCTCGGTGGCGCGGCCACGGGGAAGCCTGCGGCGTTGCACATGTCTTTGATCATCGTGAGGATGTCCGCCATGTCCGCATCGGCTTCCAGCGTATCGATCACAAGGTCGCCGCAGAGGAGGCTCCAGATGTCATTGGCATTGAGGTAGTTCTCCGTGCGGCAGGCCGGGAGGACGCCGGGCGGAGCGGTGGCGGTGAGTTCAGCCGGAGTGCAGTCGTTGTCGAGGTCTTCGACCAGTTTCAGGAAGAGTGAGAACGTATCACCGGCCACGTTGGTGGAACCGACATCCGAGCCGTCAATTTTTCCATCCATGTTGGTGTCATAGATGGCCGCGACTTCGGGGTCATCCCCCGGAAGGCCGTTGAAGTCCGCCCCCTGTCCGCCGACGAAGTTCGTCGTGAGCGCGATGCCGCGGGGCGGCGTGGCGGTGGGATCACCCACGTTGAGGGCTGAACTGATATCGATGCGCGGCATGAGGTCCATCTGGAGAGCGCCGGAGAGGACGAGCGGTAGCAGTTCGGAGAGGACGCCTTCCACCTGTGCGTAGGGCGCGGAGGGGGTGGCGGGGTTGTACGTCCCAACCGGTACCAACTCAACGGCTTCGTTGTACCACAGGAAGGAGGAGACCATGGGATCCGCTTCCAAGGTGATGCGCGGGGCCATGGTGGTCACGTAGCAGCGGTCGTTCGGGGTGGTATCGGGCGGACCCTGGAGGCCCGGATTACACGAGGTATCGCGAAAGATTCCGACGCCCATGCTGAGCCGCGTGGCGAGGTCCAGGCCGAAGATTCGCTTCCAAGTGCCGGTACCGGTGGTATCGGCTTGGAGATCGAGGGTGAGATGAGGGATTCCGACGGTGAGACCGGTCTGGGCGTTGCCGTAGGGGTTGGTGGCCGGGAGGCCGATGTCGGGGCCGCCCGCCAGGATGAACGGCGTGTTGATGTATTTGGAACAGGGGGTGCCGCCGTTGCCGTCCTCGTAGCAACCGTCGGAGGGGTTCTTGAAGGTCGGTCGGATGACGAACCGCATGTTTTTGCCCGCAAGGTTGCCTTTGTTGGGGTCGACGAGGGACGGCATAAGGAGGCCGAACGTATCGGTGGAGAAGATATCGATGGGAAGCGCCCCGACGAGGTCTTTTACCAGCGCCGTATTTTTGTCGACCGACAGGCAGAGCGCGCCCGACTTGTAGGCGTTGAAGAGGATTTGTGAGAGGGCGTTCTGGTGGATACCCGCGCCGATGGAGTAGACGGGATCCGCCCCGTTCGGTGAGGTTGCGCCGAACAGTCCGACCGGGCTGGTGGTATTCCAGCTCAGGGAGGCGGGATCGTTGGCGCCCGCTCCGCAAGTCCAGACTTTCGTTGTGGGATCTTGGGTGCAGCCCGAGAGGCAGTTCGTGCCGGTGAAGCCCATGTCGAAGCCGAGACCGCCGATGAGCTGGAGGCCATCCGCTTCGTCGTCCTGCGCGGCGCTGGCGGGACTGTTGTACACGCCGTCGCCGTCCCAGTCGTCGTTGTCTTTCCCATTGGCGCCGCCCACTTCCGGCGTGCCGTCGTTATTGTCGTCGTCCGGGCCGGTGGCGATCATGCCGAAGTTGAGTTCTGCTCCCAGGTTGATCCAGGAGCCGGGCGCGAGAGGGTGTTCAATGGGAACGCCAATCGTGGTGCTGAGGTCGAGGAGGGGAAGTCCCTTCGAGAGGAAGTAGTTGATGGCGGAGTTGTAGCCCTGAGTCATGAACCGGAGCGTGTTGATTTCCAGGTAGGGCAGGAGATCGGCCATGAAGTGGGACGTGTCGCCCGAATCGCCGCTCTCGGGTTCGAGGCTGATCGTGAGGGCCGTATTGAGATCCAGTGGATCGAGGGTGAGGCCGATTTGCGTGCCGGAGGTGGTCATCGTGTTGGCCGAGGCGAACTTTCCGCCGAGGAGGCCCACGCCGGCCTTGAGATTGAGGTAGGGCAAGGTGCCCTTTCCGCCGAGGGAGAGGTAGCTGATGAACTTGTCCAGTTCGTCGTCGGCTTTTGCGGCGGCGTTGTCGTCCCCGTTGCCGCAGACATTGTCCACGCCGCAGCCGCAGAGGAGGTCTTTCCCGCAGCCGTCGGCCTTCGGGTTCGGCTTGGCCACCATGTCGAGGGTGAAGTTGTTGAGCTTGAAGACGATGTTGATGCGGTCGTCCACCGTTTTATTCGTGATGTCGGCCATCGTGTCCGCCACGCCGTCCGGACCGAGGGAGGCGGTCACCCTGACGTCAGGGGTGAAGTCCAGAGCCGTCCCGTCCCCTGCGTCCTTTGCGTCGTCCACGGCCCCGTCGTCGCAGGGGTTGCCGGCAACGCCGCCCGTGTCATAGTTGTGATCGCGGTCGTAGTAGAGTTGGGTGGCGGTGCAGGCTGGGAGATCGGCTGGGTCGTCACCGCCACCAGGGTTGCCCGCGCCTTGGCCGCAGTTTCCATCCGGGCCGCAATCGAGGACGTAGTATTTGAACTTGCAGAGGCCCGTATCGCCACTGTCTTGGCAGGCGGAAACACCCCATACGCAAGGGGGAGCGGCGCAGGTATCGCAGCCGATGTAGGTTTCGCCTGGATCCCAGTAGTGATTGGGCGTGGCGGCATTGCTATCGTGGTCGAAGCCTTTCCCCGCCACATCCCAGAAAACTTCGGTCTTCTGCCAGACCTTGTCGTTGTTGGCGTCGGTGTAGACTTCATTCGACGTGCAGGCGGCGTCGTTGTTCCGGTCGGTGGAGAAATCGCCGTCGGCGTCTTCGATGAAAAGGGCTACGCAGGCGTTCCCGATGAGAGGCACGGAGAGACAGGTATCCACAAGCGCATCCGTGCTGGAGAGGAGAGACTTGATCGCGTCTTTCGTGTTCGTGGCGGAGAGGAAATTGTTGAGAACGGTTTCGGCGTAATCGAAAACGTTGTTGTTCAGCCGGACGGAGAGCGTGTTGGGAACCGCGGGCGCTGGGGCCGCGGAAAGCCCCGGAGGAGGTGTGCCTGAGCCGCAGGATGAGGTCCCTCCCCCACCGCTGCTACAGGCAAAAATCACGAAACTTGCGGCGAAAACCGCGATCGTTTTACCACGAATTCCACCCCGCTCCGCTTCGCTTCGGGGGCGGCGAACTGAGCTGTTATTCGAACCAACGCCGATCATCTGCTCCTCCTCTCCTTATCCGATCACAGTGTGACCAGATAACGTTTCGAGTATAATTCCACGAAAATACGCGTCATGTCAACTACAAATAGCGCAAAAGCTCAGCCAAACTATTCAATTATGCGGTCGTCACATCCATGGAAAAAGCCCTGATTTCAAAGGGATGATTTTTATTATTCGGGAACTTAACAGTTCACATGCCATTGTTGTGACGAGCGTCATTTTTCACGAAAAAGGTGCGAAAGTAGTGAAAATTTTATCCGATTGTAGAACTGAGGTGTAAAGGAATTGAGCTATCGAGACAAGGTGTTTTTTTTCGGGGAGATCTGCGTCTTGGCCGCGTTGTGCGTGTGGCAATCGTGCGATGAATTCGACTCTTCCGCAACAACGTTTGCGACCGGGATCGAAGCCGCGGCCGTGCCGGAGCCGGCGTGCGAGGGGTGTCCGCGGACGCCGACGGACTTGAAAGTCACGAAGGGAAGCGGGACGCAGGTCGTTCTCGAGTTCAAGGACAACGCGAACAATGAGGATGGATTTGTTTTCGAGCGCCAGACCGACGGCGCGAGTTTTATTCCCGTCGGAAAAGCGCCGACGAACGTTTCCTGTTTGCTGGAGAACCCGACGCGGACCGGCCCGTGCTTCAGGGACAGCGATCCCGCGCTGACGACGGGCGTGACTTACACCTACCGCGCGCTGTCGTACCGGGAGTTTCTGTACTCGAACTACTCGAGCGCGATCGCGATTACGTTTCCGTAGAAGGCGCAGGCCAAATGCGTCCAACAGAATGCGTAGGGGAGGGTCTTCAGACCCTCCCGACAAGAGGGAGCATCTGAAGATGCTCCCCTACGAATCGGCATTCTGTCAGAGGCTCTAAAGCCTGCGGCTGCCAAGAGGGGGCAAAACCGCGATTACGTTCCCGTAGCCGCCGATTCTTGGGGAAGCGGCAGGGGAACCGCCGCGGCGGGGAGCGAGAGCTTTTCCGCCACATCCTCCCAATGGAGTTGCGGGATGAGCCGACGCCGAACATAGAGATCGAAGTGGCGGTAGGCGCCAAGGTGCATGAAGATTTCCTCTCTCATCCCTCCGCGCAAGCCGCGGGCCAGTCCGACGGTTCGCCAAAAAAGCTGACGCACTTTCCGTTCGCGGTGAGTGAGGAAGAAGACGGCTGTGCTCCACACCGTGCGGAGATTGTGACCGGCAAACCGTTCGCTGAACCGCTTCTTGTAGGGTGAGAGAGAGACGCGGGCGCGATCCACGAACTGTCGCATCCGGTCAAAGTACGCGCCGGGTTCGTAGATCCGCTCCAGGAGGGTGCGGTAGCCGTCGTAAAGTTGTTCCAGCGTCATCTGCTTGGGGATGATATTCGTGGCGGAGCAGTTGTTCATGAGGCTGCTTCCTTCCTCCCGGAGCCGTCCTTCCCTTTGGAGTCGCGCCCGCAGCGGAGTGCCGTGCGGAGCCTGGAGCATGCCGGCCATCACCACGGTGAGCCCGGCCTGCTGAATGAAGTCCACCTGCTCGTCGAAGATCGTCGCGTCGTCGTTGTCGAACCCGACGATCATCCCGGCCCAGACGACGATCCCGTAGGACTGGATCTTGCTGATGTGATCGACGAGGTTGCCGCCGGTGTTCTGCGTCTTGTTGGTCTCGCGCAGGCTGGCTTTTCGGGGAGTCTCGATTCCGATGAACACGCGGTGAAACCCGGCGCGGGCCATGAGGTTCATGAGCTCTTCATCGTAGGCGAGGTTGATCGTGACCTGGGTCATGAACGTCAGCGGTTTGCGGACGCGCGTTTGCAGTTCGACAATTTCCCGTAGGACGGCTTTCGCGTACTTGCGGTCGCCGATGAAATTATCGTCCGTGATGAAGAAGCTTTCGACTTGCCGGTCGGAGAGCATTTGCAGTTCGGTGATGACCTGATCCACGGGCTTTCGGCGGACCTTGTGGCCGTGGAGGACGATGATGTCGCAGAATTCGCAGTCGAACGGGCAGCCGCGGGTGGTCTGGATCGCGCCGACGCCGTAGGATTGGAGGGGCACGGTGTCCCACCGCGGAACGGGAGTGTGATCCATCGAAACGCTTTCCTTTTGCTCGTAGATGGAGCTCCACGACCCGGAGGCGTAGTCCTTCCAGAATTGGGGGAAGGTGTACTCCGCCTCCCCCAGGAAGAAGACGTCGGCGTAGGGCCGGAGTGAATCGGGATCCAGTGTGGCGTACGGTCCGCCGATGAGGACCAGTTTTCCGCGTTTGCGGAATTCGGTCGCCAGTTCGATCATGCGCGCGACCTGGAGGTTGTATCCGGTGATGCCGATGATGTCCGCATTGGTGTCAAGTGCGACCTCCTCCACGTTCTCATCGCAGCAAACCACTTCATGCTCGGGCGGCACGAGGGCGGCCAGGGTGGGGAGGGCCAGGTTCGGAAGAGAGTATCGCCGGCCCTGAAGCTGCTGGCCGTACCGCAGGCCCCAGAACGTATCGGGGCATTTCGGATTGATCAGGTATATTTTTGCCACAGGTTACCTCCGGTATATGTTCCTACTGATGTGCATATTTGCACCAGGGTAAACATTTATACCGGAATGTCAAGTCCCTGGCGTCCTTGACCGGCTTCGGGCGGGGGGATACCCTTCCTTCATGACCAGTCCCCTCATGCTTTCCGCCCAGAAACCCGGTTTAGCCAAGGCCCTGCCCTTGCGGGAACGCAAGCGGCAGCGCCTCCAGCAGGACATCTTCCGCGCGGGCATCGATCTGTTCATGCGCCGGGGCTATCAGCCGACGAGCGTGGAGGACATCTGCCAGCGCGCGGAGGTGAGCAAGCGGACGTTTTTCAACTATTTTCAGAGCAAGGATGAAATCCTCAGAAAGTACGCCGAACGCGGACTGGAGCTTGCCAAGCTCATGTTGGCCGAGCCACTTCGGAATTCAGAGATGGCGATGGATCGGATCCAGGACTTGCTCCGCGCGTTGATCGAGGAGGCGGAATCCAACCACGATTTTTATCGGGAGGTGTTTCACGATCTGCTCCGGGCGCATCTCGGCTTTTCCGCGGATGGACGCAAAGTGGAAGGTCTCACCTTCATGGACCTGATCATCCCACTGATGCGGGAGGGCCAGCGCCGGGGAGAGTTCAGCAAGCGTCAGAGGCCGGAAGTTCTTGCGGAGTCCATTTCCGGGATGTTCACCAGCGTGATTCTGAATTGGCTGAGGTCGGCTCGCCCCACCCCGCTGTTGCCGCGCTTCCGAGAGGCCATCGCCCTCTTCCTCCGCGGCGCGAGGCCCTAAATATTAGGTGACAGTATACTCTATTTGATTGAATAATAGTATACTGTCACCGATTATCCCGCTTGAGGATTTCAAACCGCTCCCCGATGACGCTCCGGAATTCCGGGGAGATTCCTTCCCAGTCGAGCACATCCACGCGAAAGGGCAGGTCCGAATCTTCGAAATCCGCGCATATCAAGGCGAGAGTTCGCTCGGGGACCCGCCCCGAGCCCACGATGGCCAGATCCAAATCGGATCGATCGTCGGCGCCATCGGCCACCCTGGACCCGAAGGCGCGAATCTCCGCCTCAGGGACGTGGCGGTTGAGAATCGCCCGAACGAGGTCCAAGTGATCAGGGCGAACATGGATCATGTCGCCCTCTTCCGCAGCAGCGCCAGCAGCTTGATCGCGTCGGCCAGGAATGCACGGGCTGCCTGGAATACTTCCGCTGCCTTCGTCTGGTCATACACGTGGCTCGTTAGGTTTCTCATTCGGAGATAGTAGAGCCACGTTTCCGCGTCCTCAAGCAGCCCTTGTTCGGATCCGGCGCGGAAGAGTTCCTTATTCGTCATCATGCCCACCCGCCCGAGGCCGTAGGCATCCAGAAAGCGCCTCAACATCTTCCAACACAATTCGAATGTGAACTCGAACCGTTGGATCACGCCGTCGCGAAGGACAACCTTCTCGGATGCGTCGTCCGCCAGTGAACTCGTCGAATACACGCGAAGGGCCTCTTCCAGGGAGGCCACGGCTTTTTCCAGGCTTGCCAGGCTGAGCTTCGCCATCCGCGCACCTTGATCTTACGTGTGCGCACTTCCTTCGGCAAGGGCTGGCGGTCGCATTCCGCCGCGGCACGGACGCCGGGTCAGGCGGACTTGATAGCGATGGGGCCTTCCAAGCTTGGAACGATGAACCGAAAACATTCCCCCCGGCTTCCGTGGATGTTTCCCCGGATCGAGCTCCGCGAACAATGATTCCGAAGGGTCGGCCCTGACTTTTCGCTTCGTTGAGCAATTGCCGCTTGAGTGTGGAGAAGGGAACCTTCCTGCCGGACGTCATGATCAGGTTTCCCATGCGCGCGACCGGCTTCTGAAAGGATCTCCAGCCAACCGGGCTTTCCGCCCGCCCGTGGCCATTGGAGTGTTGGAAACCCTTGATCGGAGTTCTCGACAGCAGGTAGTTCTTCAGAACACCTCTCTCAACGAGCGAGACCGCTTGTGCCGGAACCCCTTCCGAGTCATGAGAGTAGGCTCCGTTCAAGGTCTTGCCGTCGTAGCGTTCCCGTGTTGGGTCATCCACCACGGTCAGGAAATCGGGAAGAATTTTCTTCCCCAACCTGTCCTTGAATGTGTGTCCTTCCTCGGGCCGGCGCTGTCGTTCGCCTTCGAGCCGGTGGCCCAGCGCCTCATGGAGAAAGACACCGGCCACGTCACCGTCCAGGATGGCAGGCCCCGTATACGAAGCGATCTCTTCCGCCTCGGATCATGCGAGCAGCTCCGCGGCAAGCGCCTCCGCGTCCTGCGCCAGAGTGGGTTCATCGGGCATCTCTTGCGCCTCACGTCCGGCATGCCGTCGGAAACTGTCCAAGAGGATGCCATCCCGACTCATGGTCTTGCCGGCCAGATCGACCGTGTAGTAGGTGCCGGTAGTCTTCAGAGTTGTCCCTTCGGTGTTCACCAGGTAGTTGACGACTCGGTTCACCGGTACTTCCATCGTTGCGTCGATCACATGGGGATGCCCGGCCAATGTTCGAGTGGTTTTCTAGAGGGATGGTCGCCATGTCCCACAATGTCCAGGTATTTTCCCCGTAGTCCTCCTACGAGAATTCGTCCTCGGCGCTCACGCCGGAATTGTCAAGATCGTAGCTTCCCACGCGGACCTCAACGCCGGCCTGCCGATGGGGATGGAGCGAAGGGGGGGGGCTTGACGGCGCCATGCAAGCAAGTATATGCTTGCATGCATCATGTTCAGGGGGCTGTTCGCCAAGGAGCCGGACGTCAATGCCAAGGAGAGAATCCTGAAGGCCGCGTACGATCTTTTCCTCCGCGATGGGATTGAGACGACCCCTACCCGAAAAATCGCACAGGCTGCGAAGGTGAACGAGGTCACGTTGTTCCGGCATTTCCGCAGCAAGGACGGCCTCATCCGCGCGGTCATCGAGCGCCATGCGCCGTCCGTCGTCGCCGCCAAACTCGGGGACCTCGCGCCAACGGACGACCTCGAAGAAGATCTCTACCGGCTCACCCGCCGGATCATGGGGTTCCATACGGAGCACGCGGAGTTCTTCAGGTTCGTTTTCGTGAACCTTTCCAGGACGAAGCATCAGGACATCTTTCGAAATATCCCGACGCAATTCCTCGCGCATCAGAAGAAGTTTTTCGGCTCTCTCTGCCGCCGCCGGGGACTGGATTGCACGGCCGTCTGCATGGAGTACGTCGCCCCCATCGTCTTGCGATCGCTTCGACAGGTCTTCCTCGGAGATCCGTACCCCTTCCCGGGGGACGAGAAATTCGCCCGCACGCATGCTCGGATCTTCGCGGGGGCGCTGGGGGGCGAAAGCCGGAGTCGCAAATGACTCGCACATTCGAATGCCCGATACTATCGAGGCTAAGCCTCGATAGCGGCTATCGAGGCTTAGCCTCGATAGTGGTAGCCCTCATGTTGGGGGGCGTGGCTCAGCCGGTCAGCTCTGCCGCCGACGGCTCTCTCACCCTCGGCCAGGCCCTCGAATACGCGCGGAAGCACAGTCCGCAGCTCCGGGGCGCGGAGGCGGCCGTCGACGCGGCCCACGGCCAGCAGTGGGAAACGCTCGGCGAGTTCCTGCCCCAGATGCACTGGAACATGCAGTTCACCCGGAACAGCAAGGCGCCCCTCGGTTCGCTCGCCGGCGGAGGCGGGAGCGGCATCCGCCCCTCTTTCACGTCTCAGGAGTTCTATTCCGACAGTCTGGCCATTTCCCAGAAAGTCTTCACCTGGAAGATGGCGCCCGCTCTTCGGGCCTCGCAGGCCAATGTGCGCCGAACGGTCGAGGATCGTATGGCCGCCGAAAACGATCTCACGCATGATGCCACCACCGCGTTCTACGGCCTTCTCTATGCGCGTCAGACGGTCGTCATCGCCGAGCGCGCGGAGAGCGTCGCCCGGACCACCCATGAGACGAGCGAGAAGCTCTACAAGGAGGGAAAAGCCTCCAGCTTTGACGTGTCCCGCGCGAAAGTCCGATGGGTCAACAGCCGGACGGATGTCATTCGCGCGAGAAACGGACTTCGATTGGCCAGGGAGCGACTCGCCGTCCTGCTCGGATGGAACGACGCCGGCGCGCTCGAAATTCAGGGGTCGCTGGAACGACCGCCGGCCGCCATCGACCTTGCCGGCTCCTTGGACCGCGCCGAGAAGGACAGACCTGAGCTGGTCTCCATCCGAGCCCAGCAGACGCTTCTTCGCAGCAACGTGGAAGTTGCCCGGTCATTCCTGATCCCGAGCGTGTCGGCGGGTTTCAGCTACCAGTTCGAAGACCCGTCGCTCACTTCCAGCCCGGACTACAAGGCATGGGCCGCCACGGCCACGCTCGCGGTCCCGCTCTTCGACGGCCTCACATCGTACGGCCGTCTCTCCGCCGCGCGGGCCCAAGTGCGGAGGTCGCAGGCCGCCGAGCAGCAGATCCGCGAGGCGATCGATCTTGAGGTTCGCCAGGCTGTTCTCTCGCTTGGCGAGGCCGGCGAGCGCATCGAGGCCCAGCGGGAAAACGTCTCCACCGCGAAGGAGAACCTGAGGATCGCTCAGGAGCGATTTCGTCTGGGCCTGCTCTCGCTCCTGGATCTCAAGGACGCCGAACTGACATTAACGCAGGCGGAAACGGCGCATGCAGAAGCCCTGTTCCACTATCAACTTGCCGCGACCGATCTGGAACATGCGATGGGCGGGCCGATCGAACCGGGCCGCGAGTCCACCCCGAAAGGAGACTGATGTTGTGAAACCGGGAAAGATTGTGGCCATCCTCGTTGCCGCGGGAATCCTCGGCCTCGCCGGGTACCGCATTGTCGGACAGATCCGGAAGGGCAAAGCGCCCGCGGCGGACATGGCAGGGAAGTCCAAGGCCGTGCCCATCGCCGTCGCCACCGTGCAGAGGGTGGACATGGAGTCCATCCTCGAACTCACGGGCGACGTCCGGGGCCTGAACGAAGCACGCGTGTTTCCCAAGGTGCCGGGGAAGCTGATGCGCCGGGTGAAAGACGTGGGGGATACCGTACGGAAAGGCGAGACCCTAGTCATGGTGGACCGGGACGAGCCCGCGCTCGAATTCGCTCCGGGAGAAGTCACCTCTCCACTCGATGGAGTCATCACACGCTATTTCGTCGACCGGGGTGAGCTGGTCTCGCCCGCCACCCCGATTGCCGAGGTCGCGGAGATCTCGCCCGTGAAGGTGCTTGTTCGAGTGGGGGAGCGTGAACTCCCCCGCGTTCGCATGGGGCAGTCGGCCCGGTTCCGGGTGGACGCCTATCCCGGCCAGATCTTTCGAGGGACGGTGGCGCAGATTTCCGAGGCGCTGGGACTGGGCTCGCGCGCATCCGACGTGGAGATCCATCTCATGAACCCGGACAAGAAACTGAAGCCGGGGATGTTCGCGCGGGTGGAGCTGATCCTCGACCGCCATCCACACGCCCTGGCCGTTCCCGAGGAATCCCTGCTGGAAGTAGATGGCGAGAGTTTTGTGTACACCGTGCCCGACGGAATGGCCCGGAGGACCAGGGTGGAAATCGGTCTGCGTCAGTCGGGCCGGGTGGAAATCCTGAAGGGGCTCAGTGGGACGGAAAAAGTCGTCACCATCGGCTGGCAGAATCTGGCGGACGGCTCGGTGGTGGATGTGGTCGAAGAAGCGGAGGAGAATCAGCCTTGACTCTCCCGGATTTTGCCGTCAATCGTCCGGTGGCCGTCGCCATGCTTTATGTGGGACTGCTGGTCCTGTCGGTTGTCTCCTTCCTGCGGATGAGGATCGAACTCATGCCGGACATCACGTTCCCCACGCTCGGCCTCATCACCAGCTACCCTGGCGCAAGCGCAGAGGAGGTCGAGCAGAAGATCACCCGTCTGGTCGAATCCCAGGTCTCCATCGTGCGAGGCATGAAAGAGATCCAGTCCATTTCAAAAGAAGGGATATCGACGGTCCGCCTGAAATTCGACTGGGGGACCAACCTCGACGACGCCGCCAACGACGTGCGCGACCGGCTCGGCATTCTCAAGAACTTCCTTCCCGAAGGCGTGGACGAGCCGACGATCTTCCGGTTCGATCTGAAGGATCTTCCGGTTCTCATGATCGGCGCGCAGGCCGAGGAATCCTACCCGCGGCTGTTCCACATCCTGGACTCGGAAGTGTCCGACATGGTGAAACGCGTGCCGGGCGTGGGCAACGTCTTCGTCCGCGGCGGACTCGTTCGGCAGGTGAACGTGAATGTGGACAGGCAGCGGCTGGAAGCCCACCGGCTCACGCTCCTCGATCTCGCGCGCTCACTTCAGGCCAACAACATCACCCTCCCGGCAGGCGACATCTCCGTCGGACGCACCAACTACCTGCTCCGGGTGCCGGGCGAATTCGAATCGCTCGATCAAATCGCGCGGATTCCCGTCGGCTACGCTCAGGGTCGGACTTTGACTCTGGACGACGTGGCCGCCGTGGAAGACGGCCATTTCGACGAAAAAGAACGGGTGGAGATCAAGGGCCGTACAGGCGCGATTTTCTTCATCCAGAAGAGATCCGAGGCCAACACCGTTGAGGTGGCCGCCGCCGTGAAGGCCAAACTTCCGGAGATTCAGGCTCGATTGCCGCGGGACGTGAAGCTCCAAGTACTCATCGACAATTCGGTGAACGTCAAACGCAGCATCTACAACCTGCGCGAAGTGCTCTGGGTGGCGGTCGTGCTGATCGTCCTCGTCGTCCTGCTCTTTCTCCGGCAATGGCGGCCCGCCTTGATTGTGTGCACCTCGATCCCCGTTTCGCTCATCGACAGTTTCATGATCCAGTATTTCCTCGGCTACAGCATCAATTCGATCTCGCTCCTTGCGCTCACGATCGCGGTGGGTCTCGTGGTGGACGATGCCATCGTCGTGATGGAAAATCAGATCCGCCACCAGGATGAACTGAAGGAGCCGCCCCGAATCGCGGCCGTCAACGCGGCCAAGGAGGTCTCCCTCGCGATCGTGGCCTCCACGTTCACGTCGTGCATCGTATTTCTCCCGGTCGTCTTCGTCGGCGGCGTGGCCGGCGTGCTGTTCAAATCCCTCGCCCTGGTCATCTGCGTCACCCTCCTCCTCTCGCTGTTCGACGCGCTGACGCTCAACCCCATGCTCGGCGCCCTGCTGTTGAAAGGGGCCAAGCCGTCCACGAACGGGTTCTACGCCCGAACGGAACGCTGGTTTGTCGCTTTGGGCCAATCCTATCGATCCGCCATCGGGTGGGCGCTGGACCATCGCAAAACCGTGCTCGCGTCGGCCACGGTGCTGTTCTTCGGCAGCGCCGGGCTGGTCCGTTTTGTCGGCACCGAGTTCTTCCCCGAGTCCGATCAGGGCCAGCTACAAGCGGAATTTCAGCTCCCCGTCGGAACGCGCGTGGAAGCAACGCATGACGCGATGAACCAGTTTGAACAGGTCTACAACACTGTGGTGAAGCCCGAGTGGTCGCAGAACTACTTCTGGCGGGACGGACTCAACCCGAGGATGGGATTCGGCGGATTCATGGGCATGCGGGAGGATTCGAACATCGGTCGATTCCAGGCCGTCCTGGTGGAGAAATCGGAACGTCCCGTCGGCATGAAAGAGATCAACCAGAAGCTTCGGGAGGCCAGCGCGAGAATTCCCGGTCTCACCCGCGTCAATTTCTTCGCAGGGGATTTCATGAGCCGGATGCTGCTCGGGCGGGAGAAACCCCTGGCGGTGGACGTGTTCGGTTACGACCTCGGAAGGATGCACGACGTGGCGCGGAAGGTTGAATCCGCCCTGAAGACCACTCCAGGGATAGCCGATGCGAGCATTTCGCTCGATCTAAGGCGCCCGGAATATCACGTGGTGGTCGATCGCGCGAAGGCGGCCGCCCTCGGGATTCCCGTGAAGGACGTGGCCGATACGTTCAAGCTCGGCTTCTCCCAATCCCGCGCGAGCATCTACCGGGAGTTGGGCGAGGAGTACGACATCGTCATCCGGATGCGGGAGGAGGATCGACGCGACGAGCCGGACCTGACGGGACTGTTCGTGCGCTCGCCGGGCGGCGATCTCATCCGTCTCTCCAACCTCGCGCAATTCGAGAAGACCACGGGCCCGATCGAGATCGAACGGCAGGATCAGCAGCGGGTTATCCACGTCGAAGCCAACATCCAGGGAAGTTCCATCGGCCAGCTCGCCGCCAAGGTTCAAGAGAAGCTCGACCGCATCCCGCTGCCGCCGGGCGTGGTGGTGGCCATCGGCGGTTCGGTGAAAGAGCAGAAGGAATCCTTCCGCCTTCTGGGTCTGGCCCTCATCCTCGGCGTGCTCCTCACGTTCATGGTCATGGCGGCCCAATTCGAGTCCCTCCGGGCGCCGTTCGTGATCATGTTCTCCGTGCCCTTTGGTTTCGTCGGGGCCGTCTGGATGTTTCTCCTGACAGGCTTCCACCTGAACGTCTCAACCTTCATCGGGCTGATCATGATGGTGGGTCTGGTCGTGAAGAACGCCATCGTGTATCTGGACTACGCCATGAAGAAGGAACGCGAGGGCCTCCCTCTCCGGGAGGCGTTGATCGAGGCGGGCCGCGTGCGGCTCCGGCCGATCCTGATGACCGCATGCGCGATGATTTTCGGCCTGCTCCCCATGGCGCTGTCCACCCGCGAGGGATCCGAAACATGGCAGCCGCTCTCGCTCACCGTCATCGGCGGGCTGATCGTGTCCACCGCGGTGACCCTGATCCTGATTCCGACGCTCTATTACTCGATTTCCGGGCGGAAACGGAGATCGGCGCCCACCGCATGAGAGGTCATTCGAGCAATCTCCAGATGAGACACGCAATGACCAAGGGCCGCAGGCATAAAGCCTGCGCCTACCACTGGGGAATGCGTGCTCCGGTAGCCGCGGGCCATGTTCCATGCCGCACCGTCCATGGTGCGGCGACATATCATGGTCCCATACCCTCCGTGGCATGGGGCTTTAGCCCGCGTCTTTGCAGCGGGCTCTCGTTCTTGGCTATTGCCGCTTGGGGCGTGTTGTCTGCCCCACCCTTCACCTTCGCCCTTGATCTCGAGGAGGCCCTCCGCGAGGCCCGCAAGAATGCCGTGGAAATCGAGGAACCCCAGGCGGAACTGGAGCGGGCCAAGGCGGACGTTCGCGGCGTTCGAGCCATGTACGATTGGACGTTGTTCGGAAACTCCCGTTGGGCACAGGATCGCAGCGAACAAGCTTCGGCTTTCGCCGGCGACCGCCGGGACCAAGCCGTGGGCGAATTCGGCGCGCGTCGTCTGCTTCCCTCCGCCACGTTCTTCCAGGCGAGCGTGAAGCATCAGAGGGACTTCACGAAATTCCCGGCGATATCCGCAGTCGCGGGAGCCGACATTCCCGGCGGCGGGGGTGGCGCCACCGATTCCGCCCTTCCGACCGATGCGGCAGCGGCCGGCAACGGAGCCGGCTCGGTCTCCTCCCAAGCGCCCCCGATCCTCGATCCCTCGAAGTTCCAGACCTTCAATCCCGCCTATGGGACGCGGGCGGATTTCATCATCAAACAGCCCCTTTGGCGGAATTGGCTCGGCCGGGAGCTCCGACTACAGGAAGAAGTGGCCGGTATCGGGACGGTTCAGCCCGAGTACGATCGGCGAATCCGGTTGATTGCCGTCCAGGCCGAGACCGAGCAACTCTTCTGGGCCCTGGCGGGACTCGAGGCCCACATCGGCCTCACGCAAACGCTTCTCGACAAGTCCCGCCGCTTCGCCGATCTCATGCGCAAACGAACCGCGCTCGGGAGATCGGACGAAGTAGACGTAGCCACCGCGGACGCCGCCGTTATCGCCATGGAAGGAAATCTTCTGAACCTCGAAACGGCCGCCGACGATGTGCGGCACAGGCTGGCCATCCGCCTTGGGTCCTCGATGGATTTCGCAGACATCCGGACACCCTCTGAATCGCTAACCCGGACTCCTCTGGCCTCTCCCGCCGGTTCTTCAAAGGAGGCCAAGGATTCCGCACTGAAGACCCGGCAGGACTTGGCCTTGATCGCCGCCATGCGTCGATCGCTGGGTTCCCACACGGCCCTTGCCAATGAACAACAGAAGCCTGGAGTGTCGCTGATCGGGTCGATGGCCACGTCGGGATTGGAAGGTGACGCCGCGCCGTCCCTCGGCGATTCTGTCGACGACCCGCGGCATCTGACCTACTTCGTGGGATTGGAGTTCGAGATGAATCTGGATCGAACCGGCCCCCGCTCCAAGCGGGAATCGGTGTCCGCGCAGATTGCGGCTCTGAGCGCTCGCGCCCGCACGATTGAGCGGGATGCAAATCGCGAGATCGAACTCGCCTTCCAGGCCCTCGATTCCGCCGCCCGGAAGAAAGAGCTGGCCGAACGGCACATCCGAATCCTCGAAGAAAAAGTGCGGGCGGAGCGGGAGAAGTTCCAGCAGGCCAGGAGCGAGGAGGTCGTCGTCCTCCGCTATGAGATGGAAGTGCTCGGCGCGGAGGCCGATCGGATCACCGCCCTAAGAGAGGCGCGTGAGGCGGAAGCACGACTGCGGCTCGCCCTCCACGCCTACCCCACGGAATAGGTCATGCGTTTCGTCCAATTCACCCTCAAGCATTCGCTCCTGTTCAACCTGCTGACAGCCCTGGTCGTCGCCGTCGGACTCATCAAGACGTTCCAGATGCGGCGTGAGGCCTTCCCCGCGGTGGATTTCGACGTCGTCTTCATCCAAACGCCGTACCCGGGCGCGAGCCCCCAAGAGGTGGAACAGTATGTCACCGATCCCATCGAGGACGAAGTCGGACGCGTGGACGGCATCGAAGAACTCAACAGCTTCAGCGTCGAAGCGTTCAGCCTCATCTTCGTCCGCCTCGATCCCGATCTGAGCGAATCCGACAAGGACAAGGCCGTGACGGAAATCCAGCGGGCGGTGGACCGAGTGCGCGATCTCCCCCGGGATCTGCCCGAGCAGCCCCTCGTGAAAGAGATGAAGAGCGGCGACCAACCGATCATCGAAGTCGCCCTCTCGGGTGAGGTGCCCTACGCGCGACTTCACGAACTCTCGGACCGGTTGGCCGACCGAATCGAGGAACTTGAAGACGTGCAGGAAGTCCAGAAGCTCGGCTACCGGGAGAAGGAATTCTGGCTCGAGGTGGATCCAAAGAAGTTGGAGCACTACAACATCAGCCTCGGTTTCATTATCGGCACACTGGCGACGAGAAACGTGAGCCTCCCCGGCGGAGCGCTGAAATCCCCCGAAGGCGAATGGCTCGTCCGCACCCTGGGCGAAGTTCACCGGGCGGCCGAGATTGAGAACATCCTCCTCCGGGTGAACGACGCCGGAATCGGGATCCGGGTGAAGGACGTCGCCCGCGTCCGCGACACCTTCGAAGAAATCACCCGGGCCAACCGGACGAACGGGCACGAGTCCATCAACCTCTGGGTCCTGAAGGCCAAGGACGGGGACATCATCCGCATGGTGGACCAGGTGAAAGAGGTGGCCGACGATTTCGCGAAGACCGCCGGCGAGCCGAAACTCAAGATCGACTACATCAACGACATCAGCATCTTCGTTCGCAACCGGCTCCAGGTGCTCATCAGCAATGCTCTTTTCGGTTTGGTTCTCGTTCTGATCTGCCTTCTGATTTCCATGTCGAAGAGCATCGCCCTTGTCACCGCCTGGGGCATCCCCGTGGCCGTCCTGGGCACGATGATGATCATGGGATATACAGGACTCACGGTCAACCTCATCACCATGGTCGGCCTTGTCATCGTCGTCGGCATGCTCGTGGACGACGGCATCATCGTCGCCGAGAACATCTGGACCCACTATGAGCGGGGGGAGTCCGCCCGGGACGCGGTGGTGAACGGGACCAGCGAAGTGATCTGGCCGGTTACGTCCACGGTGCTGACCACGATCGCGGCGTTCCTGCCCCTCATGATGGTCTCAGGGATTTTCGGCAAGTTTCTCTCGAGCATGCCGAAGGTGGTCATGATCACCCTCTGCGTCAGCATGATCGAGGCCTTCGTTGCCCTGCCCTCCCACAGTTACAACATTCTGAGAGTGCGCGATTGGTGGTATCGGCGAAAGAACGCTTCTCCGGCCCTAGGCCCCGCCCCTGTAAAGCATTCGCGTGTGTTCGATACCCTCACCGAAGCCTACGGGAGCGTGCTCGCCGCATGCTTGAGGCTCCGCTACCTCCTCGTTTCCGCTCTCGTCGTTCTCCTGCTGTTCAGCCTCTGGTTCGCCCGGGAGAAGATGAAATTCATCCTGTTCCCGGCGGAGGGCATTGAGATCTTCTTCGTAAGAGCCGACTTGCCGTTGGGAACTTCACTCGAAGAAACTTCGGAAAAGTTCCGGACGCTTGAGGCCGTCGTCCAATCCCTGCCCCCCGAGGAACTGAGCAGTTTCGTGACGCACATCGGCATCCAGCAGAACGACCCGAATGATCCCTTTACGCATCGAGGGAGCTACCTCGGGCAGATGGTGGCCTTCCTCACGCCGGAAAAGGACCGGACGCGGACGGCGGATGAAATTGTGGAAGCCCTTCGGCCGAGTGCCGAGGCCACCGCAAAGCAGGAAGGATTCACCCGGCTGGTCTTCGAGCGGGCGCACACCGGCCCACCGGTCGGCAAACCCGTCGCCGTGCGCCTCAAGGGCGACGATCTGGGGATGCTCGATCGCGTCGCCGATGACGTCATGGTCCTTCTCGCGAAGACGCCCGGAGTGAGGGACGCGGACAAGAGTTACAAGCCGGGCAAGAAGGAGCTTCAGGTTATCGTCGACGAGGAGGCCGCCGCCCGTTCACTCCTCACCGTCCAGCAGATCGCGCTGCACGTGCAGGCGGCCCTCGGTGGGGCGGTCGCCACGACGATCCGGGAAGGCGGGGATCGAATCGACCTCCGCGTTCGTTACAAGGAGGAGGAGCGGAAACGGATCGCGAGCCTCTCCAAACTGTCCATTCCCAACGCCATGGGCCAATTGGTTCCGCTGGCAACCGTGGCGCGCCTCCAGCGAACCACCGGCATCAACTCCATCAGCCACCGCGACGAGAAGCGAACCATAACGGTTTCCGCCGGGATCGACGAAAAGGCCACCACCAGCGAACTCGTCAACAAGCAGATCGCGCCACTCTTGAAGGAGATGGAAGTTCGGAATCCCGGACTGATCGTGGAGGCCGGGGGCGAGTGGGAGGACACAGCGAAAAGCCTGGAGAGTCTCCGGGAAGCTTTTCTCGTCGCACTGGCGCTGATTTTCATCATCCTTGCCACTCAGTTCAAGAGCCTCACCCAGCCGTTCGTCGTGATGTCGACCATCCCTTTCGGGGTCATCGGCGTCATCTGGGCGTTTTACGCACACGACCTGCCGTTGAGCTTCATGGGTTTGATTGGAACGATTGGCCTTGCGGGGGTGGTGGTGAATGACGCCATCGTGCTCGTGAGTTTCCTCAACGACCTACGCGCGGAAGGCATGAACCCATTTGATGCCGCGGTGGCCGCGGGCAAGCGGCGCTGGCGGGCCGTCTGGCTCACGACGATAACGACCGTGGCCGGCCTTCTGCCCCTCGTCTACGGCATCGGCGGTTCCGACAAATTCCTTCGGCCTTCCGTCCTCGCCCTCGGCTACGGCCTTCTCTTCGCGACCATCCTGACGCTCTTCTTCATCCCCTGCGTCTACCTCATCCGGCTGGACGTGGGGAACCTCCTGCTGAGAGTTCTCGGACGCTCAAGGAGCTGACCATCGGCGTTTTGACACAAACACGGGTCAGTGGAACAATGAGAAACCATGGGGAGCAAGATTCGAAGCACGAATGGTTTCGAGGAAGCGTTCCGATACTACCGGAATGCCCGTGGGCTCCTCGCCCGGTGCGAGGTCAAGGACGACATCTACTCTGATATCAAGCCCGTCCAGGAGGCGTTCGGCACGGCGTGGCTGGCCATCGACAAGGCGATTAAGGCCGCTCTGTTGGAGAAGGGACTCCCTCCGAACAAGATACCCCGCTCTTGGGACGGGATTCGGGAAAACGTTGCGCGGCGACTGGCCTACCAGAACGGCAGGCTCATGAAACTTCTGAACACCGCCTACGACATGGTCCATCTCGGCGGGTACTATTGGGGGGATTTCAAGACCCCTGCGGCGGCCAAGGCCGCTTTCGACGTGGCCCGCCGCGCGATCGAAACCCTCTCCGGCCGGAAGATCGGGTAGAAGCGAAGGCGCAGAATCCGGTGGCATGGGAGCGACGTGATGACGCATGATCGCCTTTTTGGCCGGGCGGCATGGGGCTTCACCTTGGTCATTCTCACACTCGGCTCATGCGGACAGAAGGCACAAGTGCTTGAGCCCGGATTGGACGAGAATCCGGAGTGTCCGATGAAAGAGTTTTTTCCGATTGAGGACTCAGCGGGAAATCCACTGGTTCTGAAGATGATCGCGAGCGCGAGGTGCCCCCAGGGAGAAACACGTTGGTGTCACAATCACAAGGATGAAGTAGCCCAGACAGGATTGCGCCGAGGTAATGGCCCACTTTTCCATCACGTCAGTTGGGGCGACTCCATCTCCACATACTGGAACTCGCAAGGCCTTGTCATCGGATTTGGAGAAGGTTGGGAGTCTTACGGTATCGATCCAATTCGTTGGCTGGTTCTCCCCTGCTCCACACGACGGGGATCGCTGCATGAGTTCAGCTCGGGTCAGATCAACCTGTTTCCGTTCTCCGTGAACTTTAGGATGGAAATCACTGCTACGTCATCGGAAACGGTGACGATTCAAGAGATCTTCACGCAGGACCGCGAATCGACCCATGTTGAGCACTCAGGTGAACTCATCCTGAAATTGGGCAAAGGTCCGGTCAGATTCAGCGGCCAGACATTCGAGTGGTTCGGAGGGGAATTGAAAACGGACCAGCAGGTTTGGGTCGAGTTCGAAAACATTACCGGCCGTCCCTTCGATCCGCGGATCGAGACATTCTGAAGGAGCCGAAGAATCCAGGGGAACCCGGTCACTGGTGCACACTGCCTAGGTGCTCATTCGCACGAGAGGTGTCAGGCGCGAATTGTAAAGAGGCGCACGGGTTCGGCGCGGCCGCGGACCTGGGCCGGTTCGAGTTCGACGGCGCCGAAAGAGGCATCCAATGACTCGGCGACGGCGCCGGAAATCAGGAGGTCTGCGTTCCGTTCCTTGCACATGCTTTCCAATCGTGAGGCGACGTTCACGGTGTCACCCATCGCGGTGAATTCCGCCCGGGTGCGGCTGCCGATCAGGCCCACCACTGCTTCTCCCGCATGGAGGCCGATCCCCATCTTGAGGGTGGGCCGATTCTCGCGCTCACGCCGGGCGTTCGTTTCTCTGAGCGCCGCCCGGAGCGCCAGTGCGGCGCGGACGGCGTCCAACCGGTGCCACGGGTTCCGATCGGGCGCCCCGAAGATCGCGAACACCGCGTCGCCGATGAACTTGTTCACATGGCCGCCGTTCTTCTCGATTACGTCCACGCTCATCTGGAAGTGCTCGTTGATGAGTTCGACAAGCTGCTGAGGAGAAAGTTTCTCGGAGAGGGTTGTGAAACCCCTAAGATCGGTGAAGAGGACCGTGATTTCGCGCCGTTCGCCTTCCATCGCCACCCCCCCTTGCAGGGCGCGGCGCGTAAGAAAATCACCCGTAAACCGGCCGAATGTTTCCTGGAGCGACAGCTTTTCCTTGGAGTGGGTGTAGATCCTCCCGGCCTGTTGGCGTAGCGTGCGTGTCATGACGAGCGCCGCCCCGGTTCCGACCACCAACCACCCGACGATCGCCAAATCCTCCAGCCCGCGCAGGCCCAGAAACGCGTATTGAGCGGCTACGAGACCCATTCCCAATGCGCCCGAAACGACGCCCAGCCACGGCTGGTAGAGAAAGGAGGACAGGAACAGATTGAAGACCAACACATACGCGATCGGTCGAACTCCCGTGAACCAGACAAGCCCTGCCGCAAAGACCGAATTGACCAAATGCGCGCCGACCATGACCTGGAACGGGCAGGGTTTTCTGCGCTCGTGCCATCGCAGAAGGCCGTGCCCCATCGCGCCCAGAGCCGACCCGGCCGCGATTCTCCATCCCTGTTCCCTCGTCAGGAAAAGATAGGGGAATCCGAGACCCACCGTGAGCCCGACGGCCGCCAGGGAAAGATAGAGACGAAATTGCAGCGTGAGAATGGTGTGCCATCCCTCGCAGATTTCGGCCCGGAGTTCCGCGGCAATCGCGGGAGAGGCGGAGTTCGATTCGAGCGACAAGGAAAGAGGCGCTAGGAGGGCGACTGGAGGGCCGAGAGGCCGTTGGCGAATGTGGCGTACCCATAAAATGAGGCTACCGTGAACGCCGTTTCGACGAGCTCCTCGTCCGATGCCCCCTCGGCCTTCAACTTGTGCCCCATCGACCGGAGATGATTCGCATCGCCCGGCTTGGCGGCGCCTCGCGCCCATTCCACGAGACCGGCTCGTCGCGCATCGGGAATCTCCGGGGAGAGACGGCGCATTTCCCCTTCAACCTGATCTCGCGAACGCCCCAAACGGCCCAGAACCAGGATCTGAAGCTCCTTGAGATCAGGAGAGCCCAGACCCTCGGCCACGATCAATCCAAGGTAGGATTTCGTAACGGGCTGCAAGGCGCCCTGCTCCAGCATCCGCTGATACCGGCCCCACGTGGCTTCCAAGACGCCGGGCTGAAACGCCAGCGATTCAAAGAACCCCGGGCAACATCCCAAGAGCGGATGGCGGGTGATCTGCCCGAGGATGGGCTGGGCTTGGAGAGGCGGAGGCCCGTTCCCCGCATGGGAGGATTCCTTCCTGGCCTTCCGGTTCATCATGAATCGCATGACGGGAATGAGCGTCCTTCGGCCGAAACCGGAATTCGCTGCATTCACCATTCCATCGAGATCAATGTCGAGCGACGTGGCGAACCTTGTGCCGGTCCCCATGTGCGCGGCCAGCGCGATCACGGCGATGATTTCGTCGTCTTTGTATCCTGCATCCCGAACCTTGGCGGCATCCGCGCGACTGATCGTTTCAGGGGATCGGCTGAAGTGCCGGACAAAATCGAGGATGGCGCGGGTCTTCTCATCAAATTCCGCGGCCTCCATTTCCCGTTTCAGCGCATCGATCTCCCTCTCGGAGAACCCGCTCAGCCGAAGCATCATGGCCATCGCTCCCATGCAGTACGTACAACTGTGTTCCTGGGCGACAGCGTAGCAGACCAGATTCTTCAGCCGTTCCGGAAGGATCGAAGTGAAGTACAGGGCTTCCTCTTCCTTGAGCGCCGTCTCCAAGAGGTGGGTGTCATGAGCGAGAACCCGCATGGGATTCGGCACCGCCCCCGCGGCCGCCTTGATTCGCGCGAACATGCTCCGGGCCTCGGGCGACGCTTCCGAATCGGTCAATGGCTTGACTACGCTGGGCATTGTTGATTACCGTTCCGGTCCACAACCATACGACAGCCCGGATTTTTTCGCAATGGTCCGCCAACTATAGAGGCTAAGCCTCTATAGCGGCTATCGAGGCTTGGCCTCCATAGGCGTTCAGAGTTGGCTTGCCGTGTCATCCGGGTCATGCCAAGGTGAGCGCCATGAAATCCGCTCTGATGTATCTCGGTTGCGCGTTGGCGCTGGGGGTAACGCCGCTCTTTGAGAAACTCGCCTCGCGCGGCGCACCCTCGTGGATCATGATCGCCGTGCGGAGCCTGTTTGTGGGTCTTCTCTACTTCGCCGGCGCGTGGGCGTTTTCGGCGCACAAGGAGCTAGCCGGGGTGAAACCGATCCACTACCTGTGGATCGTCATCAGCGGCATCATCGGCCCGACGATCGGAATGTTCCTTTACTTCGAATTGCTCCGGAGCCAACCGACAGCGAAGGTCGTCGCCCTCACCGCCACCTATCCCGTCTTCACGGCGATCCTCGCCACGTTCGTCCTCCGCGAGCCGTTCACCGCCGTGCAGTTCCTCGGCATCGTCCTCACCTGCGCCGGCGTGGCCCTCGTCGCCCGGTAAGACTCCATAATCGGTGACAGTATATTCTATTATAGCCCATAATAGTATACGGTCACCCATTATCCCCGCTCACTTTCTCCACGTCGATTTCGTAGCGGCGGATTTCGCGGCGCATCTTGTTGTATTCCATCCCGATGATGCGGGACGCCTCTTTCACGTTGCCCTTCGCTGTCCGAAGCGCCTTCACCATGAGCGAAACGGTCAGATCCCGCACGGCATCATCATAGGGCGCCAGGGGAATATCTTTCGTGGCCGCCGCCTGCGCCCCCGTCGAAAACGGGAGCGGCTCCCCATCCGATACGGCGCTCGCATTGCGGCTGATCCAGTTTTCCAATTCGCGGATGTTCCCGCTCCAGGTGTGATTCTGGTAGCGGATCATCTCGCGCACTTCCGGCATCCATACATGCCGGTTGTACCGCATATTGAATTCCTCCAGGATAAACGAGACGAGCCAGGGGATGTCCTCCTTCCGTTCCCTGAGGGGCGGCATGTGAACGGGAATACCGTTCAGTCGGTAGAAAAGATCCTCACGAAAGGCCCCGGAGGCGATCAGTGACTTGAGGTCCCGGTTTGTCGCGGCGACAATCCGGACATCGATGGGAATCGATTCGTTCCCCCCGACCCGCTCGATGACGCGATCCTGAAGCACTCGCAGGAGTTTGACCTGAATCTCCGGGCGAAGGTCCCCAATTTCGTCCAGGAAAAGCGTCCCCAGATGGGCGCTTTCGAATTTCCCGAGCCGACGCTGGAGCGCGCCCGTAAACGCACCCTTCTCGTGACCGAACAGCTCGCTCTCCAACACGCCGGGCGCCAGGGCGCTGCAATTCACCGCCACAAACGCCTGCTTGGAACGCCGGCTGAACTTGTGAATCAACCGGGCCGCGAGTTCCTTCCCGCTCCCGCTCTCGCCCGTGACGAGCACCGGACTCTCCACCTGGCTCACGCGGGTTTTCACAAACTCTGAAATCTCCTTGAGTTTCGGGTTGCAGGTCACGAACGTGTACCGATCATCGATGTCCGCGGCGTATTTCCCGGCACTGTGCTTGATAACGGCGGAGACGAACGCCTGCGGCGACAGTTCAGAGAGCGAAGGGAGCACGAACGCGTTCGGGGCCTCGGGGACCGCGCTCCCGTCGGAACGCTCAACCACCGTCATGTCATACCGCGAGCGTGGGGAATCGTCCCTCTCCTCCAGGGTCGCGAATGAATCGACCTTGAACCACGGTGACACCTTTTTCAGCCACGCTTCGGAGGGCCGGGGACCCACCAGGGCGATAGCCGGTTTCGGCCACTTCAAGAGATCTTCTCCTCGCTCAACAGCGGGCACTCCCCCGTCCGGCGCAGTCGCGGCGGTCGGCCCAGGCTGCAACGCGGAAAGACGGTCCTGCGACTCCCCTTCGAGGAATCGCTCGTCCAGAAAACCTTTCAGCCACAAGCCGGCCAGCGTCAGGAGGAGCACGTCCGCTGAATAGGCTGCCGTCCTCCATGCCATGTTCGATGGGAGCCAGGGCTCGATCAAGGCCACCGAGACGTAGGCGAGAATCGCAAGCACGATGGCCACCGCACCGTAGAGGATTCCTTTGCGGAAACCTTCGCGGCTGAACGCCATGGAAGGCTCCATCACGCCCAGCAACCAGGCCACGCCCAGGAGCAGGATGCCCCCAAGCACGCTATCGAGCCGGACGAGACCGGAGAAGAGATCCTCCAGACGGCCGAGAGCGGAAACGAACATCGGAATTCCCAGCACCGTGGTGAGCAGCCCTGCCAGGAATAGGAGTCCAATCCAGAGCTTTTCCCGCCGATCCGAGGCGGACCGGTAGGCATGAAGCACGATGAAGGGCTCGACGGCGAAGTAGCCGATCGAGACGGTCGCATAGACAATCGCGCTCTGAAAAATATCGCTGAAATAGGCGGCATCGAGAACGCTCTCGCCGACCCGGAAATCGCGGTAGACGCTCATCGAGCGCAGGAGAACGTGGAAGAAGAACATCACGCCCGGAAGGTAGATGAGATAGACGAGCCAGGGACGCTTTTTCAGACCTGTCCGTTCCCGCGGATAGGAGAGGGAAAGGTGGAGAGAAACAGGCGGCAGGAAGAGCACCGGACCCATCCAGAGTTGGATGAGCCACGAATAGGGCATGAGTTGAACCCATTCCTGCAAGACGGTCAGCGCGGGAATGAGGGCACACCCCGTGAGGGCCAGGAGTTGGGCCACGCGGGCCTGCGGTTTCTTCCAGAGAGCCACAAAGCCCGCCACGAGGAAGACCAAGCCCGTCACGAACCCGAGCAGGGCCGGACCGAGTCTCCCGTAGGGCTGGAGCGTGAGTGGGCGCTCGATATGCACGCCCGAGTGCTCGACGGTGAACGTCACTTCCCGTCCCGCTTTGAGGGTCCGGCGAATGAGAAACAATTCCACGATCCCGTGGACATCCTTCCCATTCACGGAGACGATCGTGTCTCCTCTTTGGAATCCGGCCCGGCCCGCCGGACTCTCCGGATCCACCGAAGTCACCACGGGGCTGAGCGCCGTGTGAAATCCGGAATAAGGCGAGCGATAAAGAACGACAAGGGCCACGAAGGCGAGGAGTGTGCCTAGTACCGCCGGCACGCCCAGCCACAGGAGAGGACGCCGGTCCTTGTCCTCCAGCGTCTCGCGCCAACCCATGGTCACTCCGCGGTTCTTGGGGACACGGGTGCGAGACTGGCCCCTCCCAGGAATTCTTCCAAACTGATGATCCGCGTCTTGGGTCCCGGTTTGTAGGTAAAGGTCTCAACTTCGAATGCCTTTGCCTCTGCAAATCCTTCCAGCTTGATTTTGACCCTCTCTCCCATGGAGCCTTTCATTTCAAATCCGGTGAGGACGGGCGGATCACCCTTGACGTAGAGTTGGATGGGACCGGTCCGGGTTTCCGCCTTGGGCATGAGCAGGATCAGCCACTCGCCTTCTTTGCCCATCGCTGGGGTCACCTCGAACATTTTCTTGAAATCCCCCACCCCCGTGAGAAAGGCATAGCCCATCGGCCCGACCGCATCTGGAGCAAAGGCCCATGAAATCGCTTCATCCCGTTTCCAGTTGACGAGCCAGAGGTTCCGACCGTCAATGATGATGTCGCTCTTGTCCGGGTCTTCGTAGTCCCACCGCATCCTTGATGGGATCATGACATTGACCCGCCCCTTGCGGGTGAAGGGCACATCGGAGCGCGGCAAACGCGTTTCTTCGGAAAAACGAGCGGAGTATCCCTTGATGGAACGGTAGTAAGCCTGTACCCGATCGACGATGTCGCCCGAAGCGTGAGCCCGCGAACCCGTGAGCCCGTGAACCAGTGAACCAGTAAGAATGAGAAGGAAAGTCTGAGCGGGACGCCGGATCACGGGGTCACGGGGTCACTGGATCACGACTCACGGCCACCAAGGAGGCGAGCCGAATTCTCTGCACAGCGGATTCGTGATGCACGAGAGATGTCCGCCGGCGTTGACGCACTCCTCCAGGCTGTCCGTGACGAAACCGTCCAGCCGCTCCGAACCGGATTTCCGCCAGATGTCATCATTCACGAAACATTCGCACATCATGGCATCCGGATCGGTGGGCGTAACGTTGCGAATGTATCCGTAGCGGAAAAGCGTCCCCGCCTGCTGCTGCGCGGCCTGCGTCAAGTCGATATCCAGGTACCCGTTGCCTTTCGCGTGGTCGCCTTCGATGGACTCGTCTTCGAATCCATCAAGCCGACGATTGCCCTCCGGACCGTTCGCGTTCGTCTCCGGACAATAATTGTCTCCGGACGGATCGGGATTCTCGTAGGGATCGTAGCCGTCCTCGGAGGAATTGAAAATTCCTTTGCCGTCGGCGCCGTCCCTCCCGATATCCTCATAGGGTATCGGCAGGAGGTACCATGCGTGTTGATCGGCATTGTAGGGGCGGAAGCCGGAAAAGTACCGGCCGTCGCGCGTCTCTTTCGTCCACGACAGTTCCGAGATCAGCGGCGCCCGTGTGTTCTCGGTCCCTTCCTCGCCGGAGCCGAAGCACGTAGCGCCGGGATCCAGCACCATGCACGCCTGCTGCCGGAGCGCATATCCATAGGCCAGCCCGGATTTGACGAAAGCAAGATGGGTCAGGTGATCGATGTACCCTGCCGCTCTGGCGAGCGCCACGCCCGTGTTGATCGGCACGGTCATGTCCCCCGTGGAGACTTGGATCACCACTTTCTTCGGACCGACATCGGCGAGGGGACGCACGTTGTAGAACGGCGCGTAGTTGATGGGGTCGGCGCGCTCCATCACCGTTTGGGCCACGGAAGCCAGGAACGTCAGGTGCGATGAGTTACGGTCGGTCCCGAGCCCTTCCTGGCCTTTCTTGACCTTGAATTGAGCGCACGGCCAGCCGTATTGGCTCCGGACGTACCGGCAGGCATCCTGCGGAAGGACCACGGCCGGAAGGGTCAGACCATCCGCGGCTTCAGCGGGAACGGTGACCACAATGGTGTCGCCGGGATCGGCCGCCACACGCCCCGAGAAGTTCCCGCCTTTCACAAAATCCCACGCCGGATCATTTGGATTTGGACCGGCCGTGAATCGCCTCGCCTCGCCGGATCGCACGTTGTGAATGATCACCGTCGACCCGTCCAGAATCGGAAGCTCGCATTCCTCTTTGACGTCGCACGCGAGGTCTTTCACCTTCACCTTGCCGCCTTTGCCCCCGGTTTCGTTCACAGAAAGACCGATGACGCCGTCAAGGATCTGCCCGTCCTTCTCCACCGGACGCCCGACCACGGTCGTACCCACAATGCCGAAGTACACCCGCTTGGCCACGGAGCCGAGGCTCGTTCGGATGAGGATGTCCAGCAGCCCCCCCCCCGGAACGGTGAGCGCCGATCGGGTGACGAGCGGATCGACACCCGTCAGAATGCTGCCGATGATGCCGCCCAGGGACGTGCTCGTATAATAGATCTCGCGGTCCGGACCTCCGACGTCGCAGGTCCCGATCAGGCCGTTCGCGCCCACTTCCTCGTCCAGGTCAAAATTCCCCTCCATCATGTCCAACTTCCCGTTACGGTCGTTATCGCGGCAGAAGTTCTTGATCACGCGCGCGAACTGCATGGCATCCACGGCCGACTGACGGAAATGGTCGCGCGTCTTCTGAATATTCACATCGAAGAAGCTGTCTCCCTGGTCGCGCACGCCGTCGCCGTTCGTATCATGCGACCGCCCGTAGAAGAGGAGCGCACGGAAGAGGCCCACGCTCTTGAGCGCGTCCGACACCTCCCGGATGTGCTTGTACTGATCCCGTGGAGGCTCCAGCCCGATCATCGGGAAGATGCTCCCGTTCAGAATGGTCGTCGCCAACCCGGTGATCGCGGGCACGAGCGCGCTCACATCGATTCCCGCCACGTTGCCCAGACTTTCCGCATCGACGCCGAACGGTTCCAGAGCCTTGGCGACGTCATCCAAATTCGGGTCCCGATCCGTCGGCAAGTTTTCAAACAGGCGGAAGAGATCGAACAGCGGTCCGTGGCCGTAATAGTCCAGGCCCGCCGTGGCGATGCAATATCGCGCGAGGTAGTTTGCTTGGAATAGCGCCGTGAAGCCGGAAGCGGTGTTGCCGTGACCGTAGATGACCACGGGATACGGCGGGGGACCGCAGTTGTTTTCCCTGGTGGGTTTGGGAACGGTGATGACGAAGGGGATGCCTCGATCGCCGTCCCACGGGTCCTCCATCATGCGCGCGTCGAATTCTCCCGTCGCCGCGTTGAGCGAAAACACGCCCCGCTCGTTTTCGACGAACGAGGGTGAAATGAAACTTCCGAACACGGAGTAATCGACGTTGTGGAAGGCCGTCTGGTATTCGAGGGGAAGCGGCGCCTCGCCGATGGCGCCGGCCACCAGCGATTTCAGCGCGCCATTGAAGATATCGTTCACCAGCCCCGCGAGAAAGGAGCTCCGGAGGATGTAGGGGTTCTCATCCCGCTCGATGTCGGGCCGATCCTGGAAGCCGATGAGCTTGACGTCCCTCGCGTTGAGCGGTTCGCGCACGCTCAGATCGTAGAGGGTCAGGATTCGCGCCGGAAACATCTGCCGGAGCCGGGCGAACGGCCCTTGACCGTCCATCCCCTGCCGGATCTGGACGAGGTCGCACGAGACGCATTGCGTCGTGTAAGCCCACATGAAAGCCACTTCACTCTGGATCAAGCCAAAGCGGTCGAGGCCGTCCCACACGGGCCGCAGCGATTCGGTCTGGAAGACGTGGTTGATCGAGTCAAACGGCGATCGGATCGATTGGTCATTGAGATCGTGGATTCGAGTGGTGAGAATGACGGCGTATTTGGATTTCTCCACCAGCGGTTCCAGAGGTCTGAACAGAAGGGTGTTCGAGGAGTAGTCGAAAAACTCCCAGCGACTCCCCCTCGCCGGATCGGCCATTGGTTTTTTGCCGGATTCGAGCATCGCCTTGAGTTCAAGCGGTTTCTCCCGCCCCAAATTGAAGAGCGCGCGATTGAAGGGGTGGTACAGGAATGAGGGCCAGTTCTTGAGCGGATCGTTCGCCCAGTAGTCATCCGCGCCGCCCTTGACGTCGAACGGGAAGAACCCCTCCCCGAGGTCGACCGGCGATGCATCAAGAGTATCGATCCGGATCAGATAGACGCTGTTCGTCCGATCGGCGGGGTCCAGCGCGTTGTATCGGACCGTATTGACGTTGATCGGACCGTCGAAGGGCACGGTGATCGGCGCATACGTTCCGAAGCCGTCCAATTCATTGAGACCGCGGCGAACGCTGTTCTCCAGTTCCGTCGATGCGTCCAGCGGGAGATTGACCTTCAACCCCGTGATCGCATCCGGGTCGAAACGCGTGAGCACGTTGTTCGGAAAGGGAATCCGCGGATCGGGCTTGGCCAGCGGTTCCCACGCCACCTTCACTCCATCGCCCGTGCCACCGTTGACGTCCTTCGTGGGCCGCAGACCGGCAAGACCGACCCCGCTCCCGCCGAGGCCGTCGCAGGCGGACGTGAGGAGTGATGCGTGAAGCGTGACAAAGAGCGTGATGAGTGATGAGTGATGAGTGATGCGATGGATCAAGAATCGGGGTTTCACATCACTCATGGCACATCACCGTTCACGTCTTCCCGGGGTTTCACTTCACTCATCACACCTCACCCTTCACGTCTTCCTGGGGTTTCACATCACCCTTCACACTTCACGCTTTACGTTTCTCGATGAACGCCTTCACGCCCTCCGCCGCTTCCTGGGTCGTGGAGAGGTATTCGAACAGGCGGGATTCCAGTTCCAGTCCCTTCGAGGTCGGGAGTTCCATACTCTCCTTAACGGCCTGGAGGATGGCCGCCATGGCGGGACCGGCCTTCTGCGCCAGTTTCGCCGCAAGAGTGTCCGCCTCTTCCGCCAATTTTTCCGGCGGGACGACTTTCGTGACCAATCCCATCGCAAGGGCTTCCTGGGCGGTGACGAAATCACCGGTCAATGTCAGGTGCATCGCCCTCCCCACGCCGACGAGACGCGCAAGCCGCTGGGTGCCTCCCCAACCGGGCATGATTCCGAGGTTGATTTCCGGCAATCCCATTTTCGCCTTCTCCGATGCAATCCGGATGGAACAGGCGAGCGCAACTTCCATCCCTCCTCCCAACGCGAACCCGTTGATCGCCGCGATGGTCGGCTTCCGGCACGTTTCAATTTCTCGCGTCACCTTCTGCATCCGCTCGATGAACGCGCGGGATTTCGCCGGATCGCCGATGGGAATCTCCTTCACGTCCGCGCCCGCCACAAAGGCTTTGTCTCCCGCCCCGGTAAAGAGCCCAACCTTGACCTCCGGATCGCCCGCCAGCGTGGCGACGGCCTCATCCAATTCCCTGGCCGTGGCCTGATTGATGGCATTGAGGGCGTCGGGCCGGTTGAAGGTGATCTTGAGAACGGAGCCATTCGTTTCGGTCAGAACATTCGGCAAGAGATCCTCCTTCCGCCGAGCATTCTAGAGAGGCCGATCGGTCTTTGCAACGCAAAACCAGGCACGGCTCGGCGGCTTGACTTCACTCCGCGGAACGGTAGGATGGTCCACGAGGGCCTTGGTGCACAAATACGCGATGCTTCCGCTTGCCTTGGCTGCGTGGGGAGGATTTGCCTGCGGCGTGGAGCTGCCCGGCAACGAACAAGGCGCCAAGGGCCCTGAGGGCGAAGTGGAACACATCATCGACACCGCCCCTCCCGTCAAAATCACAACCCTCGGGGACGCGGTGAAATGGCTCGATCGCATCCCCGGTCCCATCTCACTCACCGAATCGTTCAAGAAAGAGGATGCGGACGAGGCCCTCAAGTTTTCCCTCCGCGAAGAAGCCCTCTCCATCATCGGACTAGGTCTATCGGTCGCCGCTCATCTGGATGAAAAGAACATCTTTCCCACTCCGGATGTGAAGGAGGGCGGCACAACGACGCCATCGGACGGCTGCGGAACCGACGGGAAGGCCGTTTCGCTGGGGCCATCCTGCCAAGCCTTCTATCAGAAGATATGCGCCTGCCCGGGACTCACGAAGGTCATGGCCGATTCGTGCAAGTCGATCTTGGCAGGAGGATCGGTTTGCGAGCTCGATTTGACGCTGGCGGATGAAGCCATGTGCGCAGACATTCTTGGACCAACCGGATTCGATGTCTGCCAGCTCCTCGGTGCGTCCTCCACGCCCGCCACGACTGCCGGGACCACACCCACAACCCGCAAGGCTTGGAGGTTTCCCTACAGGGCGGAAACCTCCTCCTCCGGCCCCGGCTCAGGCGGCTCACCCGCCACGGGAGCAACGCCATCCAAGTCCGCCGCCTGCCCTCAAGTGACAAACCGGTCGGACGCCGCCACCGGACTCGTGGATATCGCGATCACGGGCGGGTGCACCAACCCTCGCGGACCGATCGGGGAGACCGCATACGCCGGCACCATCACCCTCACCGGAAAATTGACGGATACCGAAGCCAATCTCCAGATTGCCGTGGCGGAACCCTTCACCCTCCAATCGAAATCGCTCACCCTGGCGGTCAGGGGTTCGGCCCATGCGCAGGGCGTGGCCGATCCGGCCGCCCAGACCGGCCGCTTGTCTACGGAGGGAGACCTGTGGGTGGATGTGGCCGGCACCGATCCCATGCCTCTCCTGGTCGGATCGCCGCAGATCGCATGGAAGACCGGGGAGACAGAAGCAAACGGGTCTCTAAGCTTCTCGCAATGGCTCGTCGACTCATCGGGGCGGGGGCGGATCGGCCCACCCGGTTGGAGGACGACCACGTTCGGCGCCGCCTACGATCACATGACTGTTCGTGTCGATCCCGCCGGCGTGTTCACCCTGGATGGAACCCTGCGGCTGTCGCAGACGGCCCAGGGAGGGAAACTCCTCCAAGCGAAGGACGAGGACGAGGTCCCGCCGGAAGGTTCGATCCAAGTCGTCATGAAGAAAGTAACGCGGAGCACGGACTGCGCGCTGGAGCCTCTCTCCGGCAAGGTCGAACTCAAGGGCGACAAGACCGCCACGGTGACCTTCAACGGCGGGGAAGATTGCGACGGAAGGGCCTTGATCGCCCTCGCGGATATTGCATCGGCGGAGGTATGCGTGATCGGCGGCCATTGCCCTGCCACGCTCTCCGAGGCCATCGCCGAGTTGGAAATCGCTCCCACGCTCGCCAAGAAGCCGACGGCGGCCACCACGGGCGCCACGGAGAAGGACCTGCTGGCGGCTCTGGCCCAGGCCACTCCCGAGGAGCTTGCCATCGACGCGAACGGAAACGGAACGACCGAGGGGGAAGACCTCCTCCGTCTGCTTCGGACCCGGATCGCCTTCGCGCCAAACGAAAGACCCGTTCCGGGCCAAACCCAAACGATCACTGAAGCGGCCCTGGAAAGACTCGCCGCCCTCGATCCGGCCCGTTTGGACGACGTCCGCTTTCTGCTTGTCGTTTACAATCTGGCCCAAACTCTGAAACCCATTACCGATTTCCTCGGCGCCATGACGGGCCTGTCTTCGGGCGGTTTGCCCGGCGCCAATACCTTCGTCAGCCCCGTGATCTCCATCGTCAGCCCGGATACCCCGTGCATCGAGGGAGGGCTCGCCCAATGCGGAAAAGATCTCGCCGGGACGGTCGCCGCCCTCGGAAATTCGATCGCCAAGCCCGGCGGCTACCGGCTGGGTCCCACCCCAATCGTCCTGGGAAGTTTCACCTTCGAGCTGGGCGGCCTCTACAACGAGGCGGCGTTCCGCACGCTCGGCGCCCTGGGTGAAGGCCTGCACTCCGCGATCTACTTCCTGGCGGCGCACGTGGACATCACCAGCCTTCTGAGCGAGGCCACGTACCTCATGGACAGTGGATTGAACTTCGATTTCGAAACGGCGGGCCAAGTGTTGACGACCATCGATCAGGTGGATGGGCTCATTCTGAAACTGCTGGGCGGTCCACTGAGTATCGCAGGAGGAGCAGACCGCCTCCGAACCGCCCGGGACAGCGCCGTGCAGGCATCGAAGTGGGTCCTGGGCGGCGGCACCGCCAAGCCGGCGCTGGTGACGGCTCTCGAAGCCGGCCGGGAGAAAGATGCCATCGTGCGGTTCGACGACGGCGGTGACGGCCTCCTGAACGGCTGTGACACCATCACCCTCAACATCCTGCCCCCAGCTTACAGCGCTCTCGCGTCCCTCCTTCTCCTTCAGACCGCGGCCGAAGGCTGCCCCACCGCGCCCCAAGGGCTGACGCTTCAGCTCCCTCGCACGCAGAATGGACGGGCCATCGACTACACAGGGCTCTTCCCGCGTCAAGCCGCCGTCCTCTCCAAGCTTCCCACCGTTCTCACCGACAAATCGAGCGGTCTGACCTCCCGCGAGGTCACCACACTCCTGTTCGATACCTTTGCCGACACGTTCGGAGACGCTTTCCAGATCTTTCCGGCCGTCCTCTTCGAGTCGGGCCTGAGCGCCCTCACCCCCGCGTCCACCGGCTCCGGCTCCACCACTCGGCTCGTCCTGGAAGCGGAGGTCAACGCGGATGCCCCGAAATGCCCCTACGGCCGTCCAACCGCCCCGGGATACACCTCAGCCTACGTCTGCCGGGACAAGCAAGGCGTGAAGGATTGGTCAGCCTCCCTCACCTTCGGCGACAGCGATCATTTTTCCGCCCAGCTCGCCAAGGACGGTCTTTTTGTAAACGAAGCGCTCCTGAACGCCGCGGGCGCGCCGGCGGACCACCTGTTCAGAGCGGCGAGAGGAGGAGGTTTCCTGCTCTACCTCCGAATGAAAGATCCCGCCTTGAAAGGACTCTTCAAGGCTTCCGACAGGCTGATCACGGAACTCACAAATACGAGCACCGGCGTGTGCAGCCGGACGATCGGCGCCGCCCCCGCCACGGGCTACGTTTCCACGGACGACCGTGTCATCAACGCTTTCGTCAACTGGGTCGAGATCCAGGCCGAAGTCTGCGGCGCCACGGGCCAGATGAGTTCGTACGCCTCTTCCCTCCTCGCCCGAGCATCCCAGTAGTGTAGAACCCCGACCTTCATGCGGCGGTGGCGGCGATCCCTCCTGGTCCTTCCCCCTGTGCGTATCCTGCGCCTCCGGCGAAAAGACGGATCGCCCGGCCCGCCCTGCGTCGATCGCCTCCGTGCGTGAATTGGGACCGCTCGAGACGACGACGGCCGTGAAGGGACGGGACGGCGGCAAGATCGAGTACGTCACCTACTTCCGTTCCACCGGCCCCTGGACGGGCGAAATCCGGCTCGTCGAGGTGGAACTCCAGTAGCGCCGGGCAAAGGACACCGACCCCGAAGCGTTCCGAAAAACTACTCCAGCTTCAAGACGGTAAGCTCGCGGAAGCGGTGGAAATCTCCGTCGTCCGTCAAGATCGAGTCGACACCGGACTCCCTGCATAGGGCGACGATCTGTGCATCAAATACCAGATTACCTCTCACTTCGTATTTCCGAATGGTCTCACCCAGAAGGCCGAGGAACCGATCACCGGGTAGAAGAACCCCTACATTCGGAGATTGGAGGAGTCTTCCGAGAGCTTCCGTCGCCTGATCGTGTGTACGCGGCTCCTTCAGAATGCCCGGGTGGGTCACCACGCGCAAGAATTCAGCCACGCAGAAGACCGGCAGGCCCCAAGGGTCGTCGCGCCCGGCCAGCTCCTTCAATTTTCCTGCGGCGAGGTCATGCTTGGGTGAGTCTTCCCAATGGGCGTACACCAGGATGTTGGTGTCAACAGCGACTATTTCCGACCCTCCATGATCTCGTAGAGGCTGTCCCGATCCGATAGATCCACCCCCGGCCTAAGTTCTCCCTTGAAGGTCAACAGCTTGAGCCGGAAGGGTTTCTGCTTCTTCGCCGGCGGGCGAAGAACCAACCGGAGGGCATCTTCGATGACGCGCGTAAGCGTCGTGCCCGCTTCCAGCGCCCGCCGCTTGGCCGCGCGCACGAGGCCGTCATCCAGATCCAGCGTCGTCCTCATGCAGATTTATGTATCATCTTTGCAGATATATGTCAATTCCGTAATGACGGTGACAGTATACTCTATTGGATGAAATAAAGTATACTGTCACCTATTATACTAGGGATTGACCGCGATGTACTTGAGGTCGGAATCCACCGTGGGGTCCAATGTGTAGCTGATATGAGGATTGCCGCCCGGATCAAGGGCGATCGAGCAGTACCGCCCGACGTTGCCGGTTGAATCCAGCCTCGTGTTCGTCCAGGCCCCCGACGTATTGGTCGAGTAGAGAAGGTCGAGATCCGTCACATCCTGGTGGCAGGCGTGGACTTTTCCGTTCGAGTCGACCTTGATGGAAGATTCCGGCGTTGTTGCGCCCGTCAGGAAGGCCATCGTCGAAACGACCCAGGAACCTGATGCATTGGTCGCATACCGCTGATCCGTATTGGCGTTGTCCCAGAACGATACGTGTGCCTTGTTGCCGGAGTCCAGTGCAATGGATGTTCCCGCGCCAGGCGCCGTATCGATCGTGGCCGCCACCCAGGCGCCCGAAGCATTGGTCGCATACTTCGGATCGGTATTGGTGACGTCGTAGTAAGCCACATAGGCCTTATTATCCGTGCCGACGGCGATACTCGCGTACGTCCCGACATTCCCCCCCGCATCGACGTTCGCCGTAATAACCCAGGATCCCGAGGCATTCGTGGCATACTCCAGATCCGCATCCGTCACATCGTAGTAGGCGATGTGGACCTTCCCGTTCGAGTCGAGTGCAAGGGATGTGTACTGTCCGAGGTCGGTGCCTGTATTGTCCACGGTGGTGGCGACCCACGAACCCGACGAATTGGTCGCGTATTTCAGGGCCGTATTGGTTGCATCGTAGTAGGAGATATGGGCCTTGTTGCTGGAATCGAGAGCCACGGAAGTATACTGGCCGACGTCGCCTCCGGTATCAACCGATTCAACCGTCCACGTTCCCGTCGTATTGTAGGCATACTTCAGGTCCCCATTGGTGACGTCATAGTAGGAGATGTGAGTCTTGCCGTTCGAGTCGACGGCGATGGCGGTGTATCGACCGGCGTTGCCCGTGACAACGGCGGCCTGGCTTACCACCATGATGCCATCCGAGGAATCGCAGCGGGAGTTCCCTACTTTGTCGAACGTTTTGACGTTGACGTAGTACGAGGTGCCTTGAGTCAGGGAGAGGGCGCCCAGACTGAACGAGGTGTTCAAACTGTTGCTCGCAAAAGCGGTGATATTTGAGGGCGAAGCACCGCTACAGGTGGTGGTTCCCACGGCGAACTCGTACCGGTCCACGCCGCTCGTATCGGAGGCCGTCGTCCAGCCGCCGGCAAGGGAGGTCGTTTTCGTCTGGATATCCTGGTCGCCGCCGATCGCATCCCGCACGGTGACGCTCCCAACACTCGTGTCGCAAGTGCGAGACGCCGCCGTTCCCGTTCCGTTATTTCCCTTCTTGTCCGTCGCCCGCATGTTGAGTGTCAGGCTCTGAGCGTCCGTGCAGGTGATCCCCGTCCAGGAACATGTCCCTCCCAGGAAAGTAGCAGTTGTCCACTCCGAATCGCACGTTCCGTCTGTGGATTTGCAGTATTCGCAGAGATCGATGCCGGAGCCGGATTCGGAGAAGTTCGCGCTCAGGTCGAACGGACTGTCCACATGAGTGACCGTCGCTGTACTCGTGACGTTGACCGTACCCGCCGACGGGGAAACCGTGTCCACGCCCCAAGCGGCCACCGCGGGCGAAAGATCCACGTTTCCGGCTCTGTCCGTCGCGCGGATCAACAGGCTGTAATTACCGGCCGCAAGGCCCTTGTCGGCGCGCGGCGATGTACAGGCCGTGTAGGCCGCTCCGTTAAAGCTGCATTCGAGCGCGGCGTCGGGCTCGTTGACCACGAATTCAAAGGAAGCCTCGGTCCCGGCCACATAACAGAACGTTCCCAAGCTGCAAGGCTGCATGGTGAGAGTCACCTCGGGTGGGCGTTTGTCGTTGAGGAAGAAGAACCGGTCGCTCTTGTTGCCGAAGGCGTCATAGACAATGAGATACAGGAGATCGTTTGCGTCGCCCTTGTTGTCGCCGAGGTCGATGGAATCGAAGGAGCCGTCGGAATTCGCCACACCCTCGGCGATCTTCTTGCGCAGGAGATCATCCTCATAGATCTTGATACTGGCCCCCGGCTCGACGGCCTTCGCCGCGCCGGAGATGGTGTCCGACTTGCCCGGCGCATTCATCGCGACCGTCACCAGGGAAGCGTCCGGCATGGGCGGACGGGTCGTGTCGATCCGCACGGTATTTCCCGGCTGGGCCACGGTGATCAAATGGAATGCGAACCCGGCCGATTTCCCGTCCGTCGCATTGGCCTCCACAATGAACACCCCCTGCTGCGATGGAGCTGTCCACTGGGTTTGGAAAGTCGGTATGGCCGGAGCGGCTTCAGTCGCGGTCGTCACGATATCGTTCTCGCGGCGCGGCGCCGAAGCCACAGCGGCGGCGGAGAGCGTTCCCCCGTTTGCCTTCCATCTTGCAAATAACGTGTCGTCTGAGTCCGGATCGGCCACCTCGGCCGTGAGAGTAATCGTTTCGCCGGGTTGGGCGGTGGGAACGCCCTTGATCTGTACCATCGGGGGTGTATTGGTCTGGCGGCCCTGGAAGTTGGCCACAAGAATCGTCACGTCCACGCTTTCCGTTGCGGACAGATCCACCCGCCTCGAATTCGAGCTGTATCCGGCGCGATTCGCCTGGATCACGTAGCTGATCGGCTGCAACCCCTTGAGGACGAAATTGCCGTTTCCGTCCGCCGTTGCTTTCTCCGAATCGGGGACGGTAGACACGATGGCGCCGCCGACACCCAATCCATCCGTGTCCACAACCTGTCCCGAGACCGTGCGGGGCTTCACTTCCGCCGGAGCATGAACCAACTGGACTTCCGCCAGCTTGGTGTCCGACTTCGCCTTGACCTCTACGCTCTCCCACTTGAACGCCTCGAAACCGGGGAACATGGCGGCGAGCGGATAGCGACCGACCGGAACATTGAGAAGAATGAAGCTGCCCTTTTCGTCCGTCTTGGCCGTAAAACTGGTTCCGGGCACAAAAACGTCCGTTCCGAGATGGTTCTTGGCATCGGACCGGAGTGCTTTCCCGGAGATGGACCCCGACTCCTCTAGTGCCTTGGCCGCCACCGCCACTACGTTCCCCGCGGCAATCACCACGCTCTGAGACACGGCGTAGGTTTGGCCGCTCCTGCCCTGCTTGCGAATGATGAGCAGGTACTCGCCCGGCGGAGCGCCCGCCAGTTGGTAATTGCCGTTCTCGTCGGAGTACGTGCAGAAGCTGGTTCCCTCAAGGCACACCTCAGCGCCCATGATCGTAGCCAAGCCGCTCGCCTGACGGACCACGCAATCGGGGTCCGGAACGGCGCAATCCGGATCGCAGGAACCGTTCGAGTATTTCTTTTCGGCAATGCAGACGTCCGGCGCGACTGACGCACAGTCCGTGCTGTCAGACAATTCGAAACAGGCCTTGAGAAGGCGTGGTAGCGGCGGGTCGTTCGTCCTATGCGGATCCAGATACTGGCCGTAGCCCGAACCGAACCGCCCCTTACTGAACTCGTCCTCCGCTCGCTGGTGCACACTCGCGAAATAGCTTGCCGCCGTATACCCGTCAAACCCCCAACTCTCGCAAATGCCGTTGGCCTGGTGCAGAACTAGAAACTCCTCCTGGCACTGATCCAAACGTCCCATAAACTCATCAATTTCATCCCAGCGAAGCCCTCCTGAGCGATACCCTTCGCTGAACGAGTCGATTTCATAAGACTCATTCCAGAGGCTGTCCACAACATAGCCACTCCGGGGATCGGGCAACCCACTGATTCGATGGGAATCCAAGTTCTTTCTCCATGTAGCCCAATCATCAAACGCGTATTCCTCGTATCCTAGATACACTGTAAACGCGGATTCCACGTCTGCTCCCCCCACTTTCACCTCGCCCAAACGGTATGCTCTCAGATAACTGTAGTAGATCCGAAGCAGGGCAAGTGAACCCGGATCGGGAAGCTTGCAATCCGGATCGAACTGCTGGCAGTTTCCATCGCAAACGTTGTCGCCGTACTTTTTCGACACCGCGCAAGGATCGAGGGACCCTTCTGCCACCGGATGGCGCGCCGGAACGGCCCGAACACCTTGCTCCGCGCCGCGTAAATCCATCCCCCGCACGCTGCCCCGGACTCCCCCGCGAACGCCCTGCTCGGCGCCCGTCAAGTCAATGGCCCGCCCCCCCTCCGCCTTCACCGATCCCTTCACGGCCCCGGTGCCCGGCGGAAGAGCGGCGGTCACCTCTCCGGCGCCGCCCGAGGACAGCTCCCCACTAACGTTTGGCAAAGTCCCCTGGTTCTTAGAGGCACTCTCCCCACCCTTGCTCTTGCCGCCGCTACAGCCGAGATTTGCCACGAGGGCAAGAAGACACGCGGCACACCAGAAGCTGCACACAACGGACAGCGGGGCACGGTGGACAATTTGAACGTTCATGGTTGGCCTCCTTTCGGCTTTGGCGCGATGCGCACACACTGTCGGCATAGACCGGGTCGAACTTAGCACGAAGAACCACAATAGTCTGTGACTCAGATCACACGTACCCCCACACTGTGGATCTTGGAGGTCACACTAATTGAACATGCCGCATGCCGGCACCCCCGCGGTCAACGAGGGAAACGCGGCGGGCGCTACGGGATGTTGTAGGCGAGGATCCGGTGGTTGCCGGAATCGACGACCCAGAGGCGGTCGCGGGCGGCATCGAAGGCCGCGCCCGTGGGGCTCGTCTGGCCGCCGGTATCGGTTTTGGCCGTGCTGGAGATCAGATCGGCCTGCCCGATTTCCGTCTTGGCTGAAAGTCCGTCTGCGAGCGAGCTGACGTCAAACAGGAGCGTCCGGTTGTTCCCCCTGTCCGCAACGAACAGCCAGTTGTTGTCCGTGTCGTATGCAAGTCCATTCGGCTGATTCATCTGGCCGGCCGAGAGGCCGCTCGCGCAGGTGCCGAAGCTGCCCTGTCCCAGGACATTCGCCGCTTCCTCCCCGTCCACAACAGTCGACACATCGTATACCACCACTCGGTTGTTGGTGGCGTCGGCCACGAAAAGAAGGGAGCCCGATCCGTTGAGGGCGAGTCGCTTCGCATCGTGGAATCGGGACCTGGAGCATTGGTTGGTATTGTTGTTGAAATTCGTCTGGCCGAGCACATTGACGGCCGCCTGACCGTCGGTGATCACGCCTCCCACGTTGAAGGTGAGGACACGGTTGTTTCCGACTCCCGCTCCGGCACCGCCTTCCACCGTGTAAAGCGTCCCGCCGCGCACGGCAACGTCCTCCGGCTGGTACATCTTGGATTGCGTCGTGCCGCTCGAAACGGTCGTCATGTCCGGCTGGCCAAGAACTTTTGCAGCGGGCTCGCCATTCGTTATGGAAGCCACGTCGTACATGAGGACGCGATTGTTGTTCGTGTCCGCCACGTAGAGCCGATTGTTTGTGGCGTCGTAGTCGATACCCTTGGGATTGTTCAGGGTCGTTGCGGTTGCGCCCGAGGCCGTCTCGCTGAAATTCCCCTGTCCAAGAACAAAATCGGCCGTTCGATCCGTGAGCAGCCTGTTCGCATTGAGGTTGAAGACGAGGATCCGGTTGTTGCTGCTGTCGCTCGCAAAGAGTCTGCCGTTGGTGAGATCCAGAGCCACATCGTTGGGACTCTCAAAGGCGCTGGCGCGGGGGTTCCCCGCCTCGTTCGCCGTGTAGATTGCCCCGGAAGCGTCAAAATGGCCGAGGAGATCGGAGGCGTTGGAGCCGGTCGTGAATGCGGCATAAACCATGACACGTTTGTTACCCGCGTCGACTACCCAGAGTTTTCCTGAGCCGGCGTCACCCACCAGCCCTGCCGGTGTGCTCATTCTGTTCGTGCCGACGGAGGCGGCCGAGTCCGTATAGTTTGCCTGGCCCAGAACGGCCGTCGCGGCCTCCGCATCCACGATCGCGTCCACGTCGAAAACCAGGACACGGTGGGCGTTCGAGCTTGCCTGAAAGAACTGTTTCGGAGCGGTCGCCACATAGGCCCCGCCCTGAACACCGCATGTGGCAGCCGACTGGCCGGCCCCTGGGCACCCGCAGGTCGTGAAGTTCGCCGCGCCAAGGACATTCGCCGCGTTCGGCCCGGGAGGCCCGCCGATGGGGAGTGCAAACACCAAGGTCCGATAGTTGTCCGATGCAAACAGTCTGCTCCCGGCGGTGTCCAGCGCGACACTCCGCGTTCCGAAGGAAAACCCGCTCTGCGTGCAGGAATCCGTATTGCTCGTGAGATCGGCCTGCCCGATCACTTTGGTCGCCGCTTCCCCGTCCGAAATGGCCGTGACGTCATACAACAGTATCCGATTGTTGGTCTTGTCCGCGGCGTACAGAATGTTTCCCGAGTAGGCCAGGCCGACCGGCATGTTCAGTCCGCAGGCGGTTACGCTCGTTCCCACGCCGTCCCCACAGCCCGCGCCGGCATTCTCGGTGTTGGCCGATCCCGTGATGAAGTTGACCTGGCCCAATACCTTGATGGCCGCCTCGCCGTTCGTAATGGACGTGACGTCGAAGATGAGGATCCGGTGATTCCCGCTGTCGGAAACGTACAGGTACTTGGTGGCCCCGTCACCGTTGTACGCCACACCCCTGGGCCTGTTCATCCGGGAAGAGGTCGTGGCGGATTCGGTCGAGTACAGGTCCGCTTGACCGAGAACGAAATCCGCAATTCGATCGGCCAGAGTTTCGTTCGAGGGTGCATCGGTTAGAGTGAAAACGAGAACCCGGTGGTACATCATGTCCGCCACGAAGAGCCGATTTCCGACCGTGTCGACGGCGATGCCGACGCTGTGATCGCCGCCATCCGTCGGATTCAGGCCCGTGCCGTCCGGATCGTTAATGCCCCCCCGCGTGTAGACCATGTTGCCGGAGCCGTCCAAGTGACCGGCTCCGTCGGCTTCGAACATCTCCATCAGCCACACGGTAATTCCGGCGGACGGAGTCTCGACGTTCCCGGCAGCGTCCGTAGCCCGGCTTCGGACATTATGATTGATCTTGGTGGCCGTGAAGGAGGCGGACCAGGAGGTCGTGCCGGTCGCCGATGAATAGGCCGCGCCACCGTTTGAAGAAGTGTCGACCTTTTGGATGCCCGATCCGGAGCCATCCGCCGCCGTGCCGGTCAGGTTGACCGTCGGGCCCGCCACCGGGAACAGGGCGCCTCCTACGGGACTGGAGATGGACGAGGAAGGAGCCTGTTTGTCGATCCTCACGAGGGCCGACTTGGCGTTTTCCTGGTTGCCCACCGCATCCCGCGAGAAGTAACGCACGTACTGCTGGCACACGGTACCCGCCGCGCAGGTAACGGTCGCACTCGTGCCCCCGGTGTCGGGCGTGCAGATGTCGGACGGGTCCTTGCAGAAGAGCGTGGTGGCGCTCCCGCCGGTGGTCCCGGAGCCGGCATCGGTCTTCGTCAGTGTCACCGTGACATCCGTATTGACCCAGGATGCCGGTGCGTCGGAGGTCGTCGCCGGCGCCAGCGTGTCGCATTTCCGGCTCAAGGCCGTACCGATTGCCACGTTCTGCGCCTGATCGATCGCGCGGAGGTTGAGGGTGAGGTTCTGGGCGTCCGTGCAGGTCAGGGCGGTCGCCGTGCAGGTGTAGGTCGGTGGAATCCCTGTGAGTCCCGCAGGTTTCCACTCGGTGTCGCAGGTGCCGTCGGCGCTGAGGCATACTTCGCACGAGGCGAGGCTCGATCCGACTTCCGTGATCGTTGCCGAGAGGTCGAAGCCGCCGTCCACGTGGGTGGCCGTGCTCGCGTTGGATGCGGTGATCGATCCGACAAGGGGCGCGGACGCATCGACCGCCCACGTGAAGGACGCAGGGAAGGGGTCCACGTTGGACGCCACATCCTTCGCACGGACATAAAAAAGGTGGGAACCGTTCGTCAGCGACGAGCTCGTGAACGGACTCGCGCAGACACCATACGCGCCCTCGTCCAATTTGCATTCGAATGCCGCGCCCGGTTCGGTGGTGTTGAATGAGAACGTCGCCGCATCCTTGGCGGAAAGACAGGTGCTTTGCCCGGCCGAGCAGGGAGTAGCCGTAATGACCGTATCCGGCGGGGTCTTGTCGTTCACGATGAAGTAGACCGGGCTGAGGTTGCCGGCTGGGTCGAAAACACCGATGAATATTTGATCGTTCTGGTCACCTTTGTTATCGCCCACTTTCACCGCGGCGAACGCACCGTCCGAGGCGGCGGTGACCGATCCCAGAAGCGTAGAGAGCAGTCCATCGGCATAGAATTTGACCATCGCGCTCGCTTCCACGCAGCCGGCCTTGCCTTCAATCGAATCGTCGGACCCCGGCGGATTCATCTTGACCGTCAGTTTGTCCGGTCGCGGCGGAAACGGCGGAGTCGTGTCCAAGGTCACCGTTTGACCTTCGGGCGCGACGGACACCGCGGTCGTCGCACGGTCGCTCATCACGCCATCGGTGACCGTCACCTCGATGATGAACACGCCCTTGGATGCGGGAGCCGTCCAGTTCACCTCCGCACTCCACGTCGAGTCAAAAGACCCGCCGCTCGATTTCCACTTGAGATACAGCTTGTCACTGTCCGCATCCGAGACGCCGGCCTTGAAGGCGACGGTCGCCCCCGGCGAAACGGAATTGGGCCCATCGATCGAAACGCTCGGGGCGGCACCGGCTTTGATGCCGGTCTCGGCCGACGAAAGCACCTGCGCGCTGGGCGCCAGGCGGATCTCGACCTGATCGAAGAGACTTTCCGTAATATCGACAAACGCCGAATTCTCCGAGAATCCCGGCCGGACGGCGCCAACGAGATAGACGCCCGGTGCGATGTTCGAGATGATGAAATTGCCGGCCGAGTCCGTCTGCACCCGCCGCGTATCCGGCACCGTGCTCACGGTTACATCCCTCACGCCCCCGCCCCCGGAAGCCGTCACCCGGCCGAAAATGCTCGCCGCCGTCGCCTTGTCCTGCGCGGCCCGCTTCAATTCAACCGCCGAAAGTTGTGTCGTTTGCTTGGACTCCACCGCCACGTCCTTCCACCGGAACGGCTCGAAACCGGGGAACATGGCTGCAAGTTTGTAGACGCCTTTTGGAACATAGATGATATTGAAGTTGCCATCGTCATCCGTCTTGGCAACGAAGTTGGTTCCGGGAATGAACACGTCGATGCCCAACTGGCTCGTGGCATCCGTCCTCTTCACCTGCCCCCTGATCGCACCGGTCTCGGCCAAAGAGAGCGATCCCAGGTCGATCTCCGTGCCGGGCGTTACCGCGGCGCTCTGCGAAAAAGCATAAACCTCTCCGGACTCGCCCTGCTTGTCACCCACGATCATGTGGTTCCCAGGCGGTACGAACGGAATGACAAACTCGCCTCTCTCGTTCGAAATCGTTTCGAGGGAGGTGCCCTCAATGCGAACGCGCGCCCCGGACACGGGTTGCTCACCCTCCGCCTGCCGACGTGGTTCGACAAGCCTGCCCTGAGCCTGCCGGAGTGCGATCCCGCGCACGCCTCCGCGAACGCCGCCCCTCACCCCCTGCTCCGCCCCACCCAAGTCGATCCCCCGCACGCCCGATGCCGTGGCCACTCCCCGCACCGCGCCCGTGTCTTTCGCCGCTGTCGCGGGATCGAACGCCACGCCGGTCACCGCCTCCTGAACCGCCTGCGCTTTGGCCTCGCTGGTCGCCGATCCCCCGGACCCCGCGGGTCCAGATTCGGACTTCTTGCCTCCGCAGCCAATGGGAATGGATAAAAGAAACAAAACAGCGAAAACTTTTCCAGCCAGACGGGTGACATCCTTCATGACTCCCTCCCTTCGCCTTGGCATAGCCTCACCCCAAGATGCATCTCGTAGAGAAGCCTAGCAAAATGCCGCTTCGTTGTCTGTATCGCAGATCACCAGCCGAGAGGGTCGGATCCGACGACCCCTCCGGCGTGTGGGGATTGGACCGGTGCGAGGTTACCCCCCCAGGCGGGTGAACTGGTTGGCGATGTACTCGGCGTTGCGCGTGGCAAACGCCATGATGGTGATCTGAGGGTTGACTCCCAGTGAGGTTGGGAAAATGCTCCCGTCGCAGATGAACACGTTCTTCATCTCGTGGACGCGACCATAGGGATCGACAACCGATTCGCGCGGATTCGATCCCATCCGGCACGTTCCCAACGGATGAAACGCGCTCATCTCCAGGTGGCCTCGCTTCACTTTCATCGCTTCCAGTTTCTTGAGATCGTCCATGGACTTGAGCACGGGCATGCCGTGGAGCGTCGTGTAGACCTCCTTCGCCCCGGCCGCAAAGAAGATGCGCGACATCTCGACGACTCCCTTCATGAGTCGGTCCGCGTCGTAACGGTTGATTTGATACCAGACGACCGGTCTCCCCCAGATGTTGTACACCGTCCCCTTCGAAGTATCCGAGACCATCACGCCGAAGGCCGCCACGTTCTTGATCTGGGCCAGCAGGTCCGCGTATTTCCGTCCTATGAACGGCAAGGATGACGACATGAGCGAAGGTGGACCGTGCGCCCCCTCCATCATGATCCCCAGGTCCTTGAACTGGTCCACGTAGTAGCTCTGGGGCACGCCATGCCAGCCGTAGATTTCCTCGTCGAATAGGGCCTGCACCCGCACGGCGGGATGGATCGTGAGGTTCTTCCCAACCTGTCCGCTCGAATTGAAGAGCCGGTTCTTCTTGAGAAAGAACGGAGTCATGATCGTTCCGCCCGCCACGATGAAGATCCGGGCCCTCACTTCAAAACGATGGGTGGGCTTGTGCGTTTCCGGATCGATGACATTCCCTTCTACGGCCGCCACGCGCCCTTCCGCGGTGCGCAGCCGCTCTGCCCGGCAATTCGCATAGACTTTCATGCCCATGACTACGCCGGCCGGGATGTAGGTGAGATGCAGGGCCATCTTCGCATCCGAAGGACAGCCAAAGCAGCAGACGCCGCATCCCCGACAATTCTCGTTCACGTTGCGCTTCAGAATGCCGTGGCTGTACCCGAGCTGCGCGGCGCCGCGACGGACCACCCGGGAATTGCGCCCGATCAGTTCCTCTTTCACGGTCGAGACGTTCTGTATCTTTTCGACCTTGGTGAAGAAGCGATCCATGGCCCGCGGCGAAACTTCGGAGATCTTGAGATTGCGCTCCCAATGTTCGAGTACCTTGTCCGGCGTTCGAAAGCACGTTCCGGAGTTGATCGTCGTCGTCCCGCCCACGGTCCGCCCGAGAGGAAGAAGCACGGGAGGGATCCCGATCGTGGCCATCCCGCCGCCGTCACGATACATGAGCCGCGTCATGTCGAACGGCTCACGGTTGAACTGCTCGCGGGTGAAATGCCCCCCCTCTTCCAGGACGATCACGTCCCGTCCGGCCTCCCGCAGTTCCTTGCCGATCACCGCGCCGCCTGCTCCCGAGCCGATGACGCAGATCTCCGTCTCAAGCCTGAGGTCCCGTGTGATGTCGCGCCCCGTGACAATCATCTTGAGCCGGGTTCCTCGTTCCTGGTTCCTGATTCCTGGGCTGAAAGCTGACCGCTGAGAGCTGATGGCTGCGCCTCGCCCAAGCACATCCGGTCGTACCCAAGCTCCCGCTCGACTTCGTCCATGCTGCAAAAACACATCCCGACCACGGCCTTGAGCATGAGAAGATAGAGGCGCCGTCCCAGCCACCGGCTGGATTCCCATGAGGAAAGGAAGGCCTCCCGGTCATCCAGGCTCATCCGTGTAAACCTGGAAAGTCGGAGCGAGAATAAGAACGGCGAGACCTCAATCAGGCGGAGGAGCGACCTCAGACCGGCCCGCTGTTCCGAAGGCATGCTGGAGAGCAATTCCTCGAATTTCGCGAGCCAGGGTTCACGAATATCCGCCACGGATATCTTCAATCGCTCCCCCTTGGGAATCGCCGCCTCGGCGAAAGCGATGATCAATCGCCGCTCGAAAGGGGAGAGGAGATCACGTCCGCTCATAGGTTCTTCAGGGAGTCGACTCGGAACATGCGCCCCGTTTACCGTGCGGCACGCAGGGAGTCAAACCGGGAGGGATCGATCCCGCTGCCTACTCTCCCGCCGCCTTCGGTTTCGCCTCGAGCTTCTCGTTCAGTTCCTTCACCTGAAGGTTGACGGCACGCAGTCGATCGGACAGGACCCGCGCGAAGCTCTTGAAGAGCTTGATTACGAGGGCGGGATCGGCGATGGCCAGCGTTTCTTCGTCCAGAGCCATCAACGTCGAATCGGCGCGCGCCGAGGCCTGCGCCGATCGCGGGAGGCCATCAATCAGAGCCATCTCCCCAAAATAGCTCCCGGCAGGAAGGGTCGCCAGGATTTGGTCCGCCCCGCCCGGCGTCCTCCGATGAATTCGCACCTCCCCCGACAGAATCAAAAACATGCAGTGTCCGGGATCTTTCTCGCGGAAAATGACCTGGTTTTGCTGGTACGGCTGAATCTTCGCGTGTTTGAGCAGCTGGAGAATTTCCGCATCGGTGAAATCGCGGAAAAGGGGAACGTTTTTCTTGAGCTTGAGGACGAGTTCTTCGGCGCCCAAGGAAGCGCAGTCGCGTCAGGCCGCGGTCGGTGGTACGGAAATGGCGATCTTCTTTTGAAGCTCGTCGACGGAAATATTCAGGTATTGGGCCGCGGCTTCGGCGCTGCCGTACAGGTCAACGTACATCTTCAAGATATCCGCCGGAGCCATCCTCTGTTCATCGCCGCCGGCGCCCTCGAACACGCCGCGCCACAGATTCTCCAGCATCACTTTCGTTTCCTTCGAGAGCGGGATCGGCTTCCGGCCTTTTTCCCGCCGAATGATCTTCACGTTCTGAAGATCGGGGTCCTGCTTCAGCGCCTCCTCAAGACTGCCAAAATACTGGATCGTCTTCTTGTAGAGATACGACCCCGCTTTGTAGATCTCCATGATTTCCACCGATTCCCGCGTGCCGATGAATTCCTTCAGATGCTTGAGGATGGATTCCTTCGTCCACTTGTACGGTCCTTTCTGGCGGCCCCCGCCCTTCATCCGAACCTCGATGCCAAGTTTTACAAAGGCGCGGCGCAGACTCCCGTATCGTTTCTTGATTTCATCGAAGAGGGCAGGATCCAAACGGCGGATCTCGCGCCAGTGCATCCCCTGGGCTTTCTCCGCAAGAGCCTGTACCTTCTGCTTGAATTCAGCCTTGGTTGAGAGATCTACCATGGCCGGCAATGCTAGCTCTTTTCAAAAGAAATGTCACCCCCCCTCAAGTTCCAACAATCGTCTCTTAATATCAAGCCCACAGGAGAACCCTCCCAAGCCATTTGCGGGGGTCAGGAGAGACGCCCGCACTTGCCACGTCTCGATGCGGCCCGGATGGCCGCGTGAGAAAGCAAGTGATGCGACCACCCGGTGACACGGCAGAAGAATCGGAAGGGGATTTGCGCCCAACGCTCTCCCCACGGCCCTGGACGCATTCGGCTTGCCGATTCTCGATGCGATCCACCCGTAGGTCCGCACCTCGCCGCGCGGCATGGATTTCAGTACGCGGTAGACCCTCCGCTGAAACGAGCTCGCCCCTGAAAGATCAAGATCGAGCGATCCGAAATCGACATGCCGGCCTCGAAAATACCGGTTGAGCAGATCCACCGTCTTGCGGAGGAGCGCGGACCCCTCCGCCGTTCCACCACAAGGACTTCCGTGTCGACTCGTTTTCAGAAATTCCACCCGCCGGATACCCTTGGGCCCCGCTTGCACTCGAAGGGCGGGAAATCCCACGGTTCGGAGAATGGTTTCGTTCACGCCGTGCAAATGACTATCTTCCCGGTGATGTCGGAAAACGCTCAAGAATGTCCTCCCAAGTCACCTCCGAGAGCGACCGGACGATCCAATCGGCCTTGTGCAACCGTGCCGGAGCATAACTGTTGGTCACGGCTAGGGACCGCATCCCGGCTTTGCGCGCCGATTCCAACCCCGGGGGAGAATCCTCCACCACCAAGCATTCGTGGGAGTGTATCTTCTTCGCCGTCATCCGATTCAACCGATCGAGAGCTTTCCGGTAACCCTCCGGATGCGGTTTCCCGCGGGCTACATCGTCCGATGCGACGATCGCCCGAAAGTGACCGTTCAGCCCTGCGCTGCGCAGAATGTGTTTCACCTCGCTCTTCAGAGCCCCCGAATAGACGGCCAGTGGCACATGACCCGCGGCGACCCGCACGAACCGGCGCACGCCGGGATAGATCTTCAGCCGGCCGTTCGCCAGGAATCCTCCATAGTGACGGGCTTTTTCCCGCGCGCACTTCAGAATTGCATCGCGGCTCCAGCCGAGCCCATGGTGGACACTGAACGCCGTGAAACATTCCCGATCATTCAGCGCGAGGTAGCGGCGGTCGTACTCCTCCCGCGTCATGGAGTAGCCGCGGATTTTCAATACGCGGTTGAACATGGCGTAGTGCGCCGGCTCCGTGTCCGCAATCACCCCGTCGCAATCGAAAATAAGGGCTCGAATCACCCCACCACCTGAAACCGGCCCGGGGGGCCGAGATTTTCTCGGCCCCGCCGTGCGGCGGGGCGTTTCGGGTGGTGGGGTCATGGTCGAGCGGGTATCCTTGACCTGTCGGATGAAAGATGCAACCGTTAACGAGGATGAAGACTCTGCTCAAGCTCCTCCTCATTCCGATCCTCCCCATCGCGGGAATTACCGCATGGATCTTTACCTCTCCCACGGCGGAGCGTTCGGGTGTGCGGCTTCTCGCCTCGGAAGGATTCAAAGCCGCCACGGCCGGGGACCTGAAGACCGCCGGCCGGTTCCTCAACACCGCCTGGCGGTTCGCACCGTTCCGTGAGAAGCGCAAGCCTCGAATCGTTCCCGTGGCCCAGCCCACCGCACTGCCGGCGTTGCGGGATCTCTTGTCCGGTAGAGCCCCCGCGGAGGAAAAAGCAGCTCCGTCGGAATCCGCTCTCGAACAGCGCGCCGCGGAGATCAAGAGCGGACAGAACAGGGCGTTGGCCGAGGGAAACTACATCTGGAGCCAGCACTGGCTGATGGCGGGCGACAGGCAGCGCGCCGCACAGCTCATCGACGAAGGGCTCCGTCTGGACCCCGAAAATGCGAATCTCCAGCAGGCCCTTGCGGAACTCGACGCCCTCCTCGGCAGGAAGTAGTATTCCCTCCCTGCTCTCCCGGCTTCGGCGTATTCTTCCCGCGGACTCTATCCTCGCCGACCCGGCGGCCCTGTCGGCGGCTTCCCTCGATGCCCTCCGAGAATTTCGAGGATTCCCCGGTTTCCGGCGTTCTATCCACACCCCCATCGCCGTGGTGCGCCCAAAGTCCACCCGCGAGGTTCAGGCCGTGCTCCGATTCTCCCGAATACACCGCGTGCCCGTAGTACCCTTCGGGGGCGGCAGCGGCCTCATGGGCGGGGCGGCCACCGTTAGGGAAGGAATCGTGCTTGACCTCCGCTCGATGAGCCACGTGCTCAAGATCGACAAGGAATCTCTCACGGCTACCGTCGAACCCGGCATCACATGGTCTTCTCTGACCTCCCACCTCTCACCTCTCGGCTTGGAAGCCGGCCACGATCCGTGGACGGTCGCGGTCGCCACCGTCGGAGGCGCGGTCTCCACCAACGGGTATGGCTATCTCGCAGGGCGATACGGTTCCGCGGGCGACCAAGTGATCGGACTGGAGACCGTCCTCGCCGACGGGACCGGCATCCGCTCGCGCCCCGCTCGAAAACGTTCCGTCGGTCCGGATCTGGATCGACTCTTCATTGGTTCGGAGGGAACGTTGGGCGTCATCACCCAATGTACGCTGGCAGTTCATCCTATCCCTGCGGTTCGAATCCCCGCCCTCTACACGTTCCCCGATTTTGAAGCCGGCTACCGAGCCGTGCTGGCCCTCTTCGCCTCCGGCCTCGTCCCGACCTCGCTCGATCTCAGCGTCGATCATTGGCCGGAAGCCTCCTCCCTTCCCGTTCACGGGCTCACGGGTTCACGGACTCACGCCGCCACGCTCCTCATCGTCTTCGACGGCCACGAATCCATTGTGTCCGCGCAGCACCAACTCGCCCGCGAACTTCTGACGACCCGCGGCGCCACCCCCGAAGTCAGCGCTGCGGCCCAGAACCAATGGGACCAACGCCATGCCATCGCCGAACTTTGGGCCTCAAGCCCCGAAGCCCGCGACGGCGCATGGCTCCGCGATCTTTCCCCACGTGCGACGTGCAACGTGCCACGTGCAACGATTCCCTCATTTGACTACCTCCACGTCTGCCTCCCCCCCTCCCGCCTCTTGGAGTTCCGCAGAGTCGCCCGCTCGCTTCTCATCACTCATCACGCATCACTTCTTCAAGAGGGCATCTGGATCCGCCCCGACTTCTACTCGATCATCATGCTTGCGGCCGGGCGTGATGCCCGCCGTACTCTCGACCGTTCCGGCGGACAGGACGTCCGCGATGGAGGGGAGAGTGCCGATGGACCGCGCGCGCCTCAACGGATGCGGAGCTCCCGCGAAGCCCTCATTCGGCTGGCCCACAAGATGGGCGGCTCGATGGAATACGTCCACGGCGTCGGCCTCCACCTGAAAAAACACATGCCCGCCGAATGGGGCGCCGGTTTGAGCATTCTCAGGGGCCTGAAAAAACAACTCGATCCCCTCAACCTCCTCAATCCTGGCAAGCTGTTCTAGCCCGCCTCTGTAGTCTGTGCTAAACTTCTTCTCGTGACGTACAAACAACTTCACGCGAAGTATCTCAAGGATGCCGACCGGCTGTCCAAGAAAGGAGATCGCGTCCAAGCCTCGGAAAAATACTGGGGGGCGGCTGCCGTCCTTCTCAAATTCATCGGAAAAGAGCGCGGGCTTCCCCACCATCATCACAGAGACCTCCAAATCATCATCAACCGGCTCTACGATCAAACGAAAGATCGCGATCTATTCGTCTATTTCGACATGGCCCAGGCCTTGCACGCTAACTTCTATGAAGATTTCTTGAGAGGGGTGTCGTTTAGGATCCATGTGGAAGGCGCGAAAGAGCTGATCGCCAGGCTTCAGAAACTGAACGGCAAGAAGTAGCGTCTTATTTGGGGAAGATCTCCTAACACCATTCCAACGCGACGTTCTGCACGCCGCGCCGGGAATCCCCGGCATCACCGACCATTTCTACCTGACCGGCGGCACACAATTTTCCGATAGCGCGACCTAAGCAGTCCACATTTCGAGGCACATGTGATCTTCGTCACAGACGAGTTTGCTCAATTGCGGTAGCTTTGGCACAATCTATGTCAACCGTGCCTAGACGTCTGGGAAGAGGAGGAGGAGGAGGAGGTGGTCAATGAACACGCGTCGCTACGGTTCAGTGGCGGGCTTTGGAGGGATCCTCGTCTTGTCGATGTGGCTCGTGGGCTGCGCCGGCAAGAAGTCGGAATCGAAGCCGGAGGCGGGAGGGGCGGGCGCCGTTCAGCAGCAGACGAAGGCGCAAGCGGTTCAAGAGGCGGTGACCGGCGTGGCGTTCGACCCGGCGGCGGCGGCGGGGGACACCGGGGCCGTTCGTGGTGCAGTCACTTCTTCGGGCGTGAGAGGGATCGATCTCGGCGGCGCGGAGCAGGGCGTTAGAGGAGGCGTCCGAGGCGGCGTAAGGGCCACACCTCGTCGCCAAGCGGAGGGTGAACAGCCCGTGGCCGGGGCGCGCGTCCGCATCGAAGGAACCTCTCTGGAAACAATCTCGAATGAGAAGGGCGAGTTTGTCATTCCGTTCGTTCCGCCTGGAAACTACATGGTCGTGGGCGACAAGCAGGGCGAGTCCGGGGAAGTCTACGCGTTCTCACAGAACGCCGCGGTAACACCCGGCGGCAGCATCGACCTCGGCTCGCTTTCTTTGGCCGAAACCGGAGCGATCAGGGGGAAGGTGAAGCGCGCCGATGCCACGAGCCAGCTCGGCATCGACGTGTTCATCCCCGGCATGAGCTTCGTCGCAAAGACGGACGACGACGGCAACTTCAATATTCTCTATATTCCCAAGGGGACCTACAAGCTCGCGGCGATGTTCCCCGGGTTCGAACCGAACCGGTGGAAAGATATCGTCGTGGAATCGAAGAAGACGACCGAGCTGCCCGCGGTTGAGCTCAAGCGCGCGGCGCAAGACAAGGCCAAGGCCGCCGGCATCTTCGGGCGCGTGACGGCCTCCGGCGGCGGCGGCGTGCGCGATGCCGTCGTGACGACGGTCCCGGACACGCAGAACGTCCGATCGGACAGCGCCGGCAACTTCATCATTTCGAACATCGCGCCGGGCGTGTATCTCGTGAAGGCCGTTCGGCCCGGTTTCACGGAGAACTCCACGTTCGTAGACCTCACCGAGAGCCTGTTCGATCAGGTCGAGATCCGGCTGGCTCCGGGCGCGCAGATCCTGGCCGGTGCGACGACGGACGTAAAGGCCGGTGCGCCACCTTCCATCAGCATCGACGGTCCCAACGCCGTAACCCCCGGTTCGACCGTCACGTTCAAGGCGGGGGTGTCGGATTCCGACGGCGACAACCTCTATCTCAAATGGAAGGCCGGCGGGGGGACGTTCGACAACACGTGGCGCGACGAAGTGAATTGGACCGCCCCCGCGTCCAAGGGCGTTTTCATCATCGAGGTGACGGTGACGGATGGTGTGCTCAGCGACAAGGCGACCACGGCGGTGTCCGTCGCTCCCGAAGGCCAGACGGTGACATTGGACACGACCCCGCCCTTCCCGCCGCGACCGGACAAGTTGGCCGTCAAGATGAGTCCGCCCGGCACGGAAGATACGATCGAGGGCCAGGCCGGCTGCGTGGAGCCGAATGCGACCGTGAAATTCTATTCGGATGGCCTCCTTTCAACTCTGCTGGTATCCGCGAAGGCCTCGGCCGACGGCTCTTTCCCGGCAGTCAAGATCGGCGACAACAAGGGCGACCAGAACGACCAGATCTTCATCGGCGTGTTCGACCCTGCCGGCAACCTCAGCCCCGTCTACTTCGTCGTGAACGACAAGACGCCACCGGATACGGTGATCACGGCGACCCCGTGCGGCGCTCAAAACTCCTGCCTCTCGGCCAAGAACACGGCCGACTTCGAGTTCAATACGGCCGAGATCGGCTCGTCCTTCGAGTGCAAGCTCGATCAGGCGGCTTTCGCCGGCTGCACGAGTCCCCACACCTTCACGGGTTTGGGGAACGGGGCGCACACCGCTTCGATCCGCGCCAAGGACGCAGCCGGCAACCTCGATCCGTTCCCGGCGTCCTTCAACTGGGGCGTGGATGCGGAGGTCCCCTCGGCAGGCGCGGTGACCGTAACGGGCCAGGCCACGGCGACGCACGTCGGACCCTCCTTCAACCTAAACGGCTCCTTCACGGAAAGCATCTCCTCGCTGACGGGCTGCGACTACTGCCTGAGCACGGATGGGGCCTGCGACTCCGAATGGGCCTTCGCCACGCTCAGCGGCTCCAAACCCACTTACACCTGCAAAGTCACCGGGCTCACCTGTACAAACGGACAGACCGTAACAGTGAACCTCCGGGCTTTTGACTCGGCCGGGAACACGTCGACGGCGACCTCTCTGGCCCGGACGTGCGATACCGCCGCCCCATCGACCGCAACCAATGCCCCTGCCGCGTGGGTGAACGCGGATACGACGGTCGCGCTCTCTCCCGCCGACACCGGCGCTGGAATGACGGGCGGCGTGGCCAAGACAACCTACTGTCTGGACGCCTTCGACCTCTGCACACCCTCCGTGGCCGGAACCTCGGCCGCCGTCACCTGCGCGGCGGCAACGATCTGCCAAACCTACGTCCGCTTCGCAGCGCAGGACGCCGCGGGCAACGCGGAGACGACCAAGTCCGTACTCGTGAGAATCGACAAGCAGGCGCCCTCCAGCACGCTCACCGCCCCGGCGGATGGAGCGCTGTACGCCGGTGGCGGCACGGTCAGCCTGTCCGGCACGGCAGCCGACGGCAGCGGGTCCGGCGTGACGCTTGTCCAGTATTCGTCAAACGGCGGTACGAACTGGTCGAACGCGACGGGGACGACGGCTTGGTCCGGTTCGTTCACGCTCAGCTCCCTTACTGCCAGTGTGAAATTCCGCGCCACCGACGCCGCGGGAAACGTCGAAACCGCGGGCTCCGGCGTCAGCGCCTGGTACAGCCAACTGGCCGCCTCGAACATGCTCGGTCAGCTTGGCTCCAACGGTACGCCGAACTACACCATCAAGGACACCAACAATCCCGACGGCACGGGACTCAATAGCCCGAAGGACGTGGCGGTGGACCCGGCCGGCGGAAGACTGTTCGTCGCGGACGGAAACAACCGCGTCCTGGTCTTCAATCTGGCCACCGGTGCCCTGGTGGACCACAAGGCGGACTTCGTTCTCTGTCAGGCCGACATGATCACGACCGCCGCCCAGACGGTCTCCGCCTCTTCGTGCAGCCCGCAAGGCCTCGCGTACGATGCAGGAGGCAATCGATTGTTCGTATCCGATTCTCAGGCCCATCGGGTCCTCGTTTTCGACGTGGCCTCGATCACGAATGGCGAAGCGGCCGTCGGCGTCATCGGCCAAACCGATTTCACCTCGAATTCATCCGGGCTCACCTCGAGTAAGCTGAACAATCCCAACAAGCTCGCGTTCGGGGGAAATCGCCTCTACGTGGCGGATAACAGCAACCACAGGGTCATGATCTTCGATGTGACCGCGATATCGAGCCCGGAAATCGCCATCAACGTCCTCGGTCAAGCGAATTTCACGACGGGTACGGACTCGGGCTGCGATCAGAACGGAATGAACTGGCCCTTCGCACTGGCGTATGACGCCACGAACGACAAGCTCTACGTCGGCACCGGCGCCTATCACAACAGAATGCTGGTCTTCGACGGCACGCCGGGCTTGGACGGCGAGAACGCCCTCAACGTGCTAGGACAGCCGGGTTTCACGACTTGCACTGTGGGCACAACCCAGGCCAAGCTCAACATAGACGGCTTCACGTTCGGGGCGGCTTTCGGCGTCTACAACACCTACAACACGCTCTTCGTGGCGGACGGGAAAAATAACCGCCTGGTCGCGTTCGACGTCCGCACCGCCGCCAGCCCCGCGCAAACCATCTGCGGCACGACGTCCACCTCCGGCATCGTCGATGGAATGAACGCCTCCTGCGTGGTCGGCCAGACACTGTTTACAACCAACACCGCCGCAACAACTCAGGGGGGAATGAACGGACCGCGGGGCGTGGCCGTCGACACGACCAATAACAAACTGTGGGTCGCCGACATGACCAACCACCGTGTGCTCATGTTCGACATCGCCGCCATCTCGGACGGGGAGAACGCCGCGGACGTCCTGGGCCACGTGACCACCGCCGAAACGGTCTCCTATCTGTCGGGAGAAGCGAACAACCCACGCGAGACGTCGTTCAACTTCCCCCAACACGTCGCGCTGGACACGGTGAACCACCGTCTGTACGTCTCGGACTTGAACAACAGCCGCGTGCTCGTCTTCAACCTGGATACGAGCAACAATCTGGCGGATCGCGTAGCCGATTTCGTCCTGGGCCAGCCCAGTCTCCTCACGGTGACGCAGGCAACCACTCAGGCCGGCATGAAGCGGCCGCAAGGATTGGCAGTTGACACCGCCGGGAACCGTCTCTTCGTGGCCGACCACGACAACGCGCGTGTCCTGGTGTACGACGTCGCCTCGATCACGAACGGCGAGATCGCCGCCAATGTGCTTGGGCAGACCATTTTCACGTCCAACACCCCGAACAACACCTCCAGCACCATGTCCGGGCCGACCGGCCTCGCCTACGATTCAGCGCGCAAATGGCTCTACGTGGCCGATGACATGGATCCGACGATGATGGCGAAGTTCAACCACCGCGTCACGGTGTACGATGTAAACGCCATCACCGATGGAGAATCCGCCATCAACGTGCTCGGGCAGGCGAACTTCACCGACCAGTACGGAAGCTGCGCCAGGGCCAGGCTCAGTGGACCCCAAGGTCTTGCCCTCAACGCAAACGGAAGTCTCCTTTTCGTGGCAGACAACAGCAATGACCGCGTGATCGTCTACGATGTGACTTCGATTACCGATGGGGAAAACGCGGAATACGTCCTGGGTCAAGCGAGCTTCGGTACGTGCACGAACGGGCTCCTCAGCGCGACCGGTCTCGACACCCCCCTGGGCGTGGCTCTGGATACGGCCGCGTCGAGGCTCTACGTGACCGACCAGCAGAACAGCCGTATCGTGATGTTCGACGTCGCCACGATCGTGAATGGCGAGGCGGCCAAGACGCCGATCGCGGGTCAGGCCGATCTCGTCACCGGCACGGAGGCCACATCACAGACCGCCTTTAATCTCCCTCGCGGCCTCGCCTTCGACTCCGGCAACATTCGGCTGTACGCCGTGGACGAGTACAACCACCGGCTCATGATCTTCAATATTCCGTGATGTACTGGGGTCAAGTCTTGAATTGATACTTCTCGGTCCGACGAGAGAGCGACGAGAAGCTACTCTTCGATCCCGTAGTTCGGGGCTTCACGGGTGATGACGATGTTGTGAACGTGGCTCTCGCGGAGCCCGGCAGAAGTAATCTTGATGAGCCGCGGCTTCTCCTGGAGGGCTTGGATGGTCTTGCATCCGAGGTAGCCCATACCGGACCGTACCCCCCCCACCAGCTGATGGATCGACGCTGAGATCGTCCCGCGATAAGGCACCCGGCCCTCAATCCCCTCCGGAACCAGCTTCGACGAACGAGGTCCCTCCGCACCGTCCCCCCCCTCGACCACCTGCCCGTAGCGATCGGCTGAACCTTCCATCATGGCGCCCAACGAGCCCATTCCCCGATAAACTTTGTAGCTCCTGCCTTGGTAGAGAATCACCTCGCCGGGACTCTCATCCGTCCCCGCAAGCAGATTCCCGACCATGACGCAGGAGGCTCCTACGGCGAGTGCCTTCGCGATATCCCCTGAATACCGGACACCGCCATCCGCGATGACCGGTACACCCTTCTTGTCCGCGGCCCGGCGGCAGGCCATGATCGCCGTCAGCTGTGGCACGCCGACTCCCGCCACCACACGCGTAGTGCAAATCGACCCGGGCCCCACACCCACCTTGATCGCATCGGCGCCGCACTTCACCAGCGCCTCGGCCCCCTCGTACGTCGCCACATTTCCGGCAATAACGGGAACCGATGAATTCCGGCTTTTCAAATCCCGCACCGTGTCCATCACCCGCTGCGAATGACCGTGCGCCGTGTCCACGGCAATGACATCGACGCCGGCCTTGATCAAAGCCTCGGCCCGTTCGATCGCGTCCGGTCCGGTCCCGATCGCCCCGCCCACACGGAGGCTGCCCTCGGCATCCTTGGTGGCGTTCGGAAACAGTTTCGCCCTCTCCAAGTCCTTCACGGTGATGAGTCCGTGCAAGCTCCCATCCTTCGCCACAATCAGAAGCTTCTCGATCTTGTGCTCCGCCAGAATTTCCTTCGCCTTCTCCGTCGTGACCCCCGGCGGCGCGGTCACCAGCTTCTTCGTCATCGCTTCGCGAATCTTGCGCGAATACTTGGTCTCGAACCGGATATCCCTCCGCGTCAGGATTCCCACCACTTTTCCGTTCTCCACGATGGGAAGTCCGGTCACTTTCTTCTGCTTCATGAGATCGAGGGCGTCCTGGATCGTCTGATCGGGACGCATGGTAACCGGGTTGCGTACGATGCCGCTCTCGAACTTCTTGGCCCTACGCACTTCCTCCGCCTGGCGCTCGATGGTCAGGTTGCGGTGAATAATCCCAATGCCCCCCTCCTGGGCCATGGCGATGGCCGTTCGGGACTCGGTCACGGTATCCATCGCCGCGCTCACGACGGGAATTCTTAGGGCGATGGTCGCCGTGAGGCGAGTGGTCAGATCGACTTCGGCAGGCAGGATATCCGATTCGGCGGGGACAAGAAGAACGTCGTCAAATGTCAGTCCTTCCTGGATTTCCATGGAAAAAGTTTATAGAGCCTGACGCAGTGTGTCAAGCCGGAGGCCGAACTGAGGCGCTGTTTGAAAGCCCCATCGCTGCCGGCGTGGGATTTCCTGGTAGTCGCACCCTTTATGGGTGCGTCCTCGGACGCAGGCTGAAGCCTGCGGCTACCGACTGAAGGCTGACCGCTGAAAGCCGTAGAGGGCACGGCGCGCCGTGCCCTTACCTCAGTGCGCCGTGATTTCCTTCTCGGGCAGTTTCGGCTGCTTTTTCGCGAGGCGCGGAAGGATGATCTTCTCCTTCTCCTTGGGAAACTCTTTCTCTTCCACAAACAGTTTCTCCTCCGCGCCGATCACGATCGCATGCTCCAAGACCTGGTCCATGTTGTCCACCAGCACCAACTCGAAGGCCTTCGTGATGTTGGTGGGAATGTCCTTCAGGTCTTTCTCGTTCTCCTTCGGCACGATCACCTTCTTGATCTGCGCCCGATGCGCCGCCAGGAGCTTCTCCTTGAGTCCGCCGATGGGCAGGACTCGACCGCGGAGAGTGATCTCGCCCGTCATGGCCACGTCCTTCCGGATCACCCGGCGGGTAAGGGCGGAGACGATCGATGTCGCCATCGTCACCCCCGCGGAAGGCCCGTCCTTCGGAACGGCTCCTTCGGGCACGTGTACGTGGATGTCCAGTTTCTGATAGAACTCCTTGTCGAGCCCGAGCCGCCCCGCGCGCGAGCGCACGTAGCTCATCGCCGCCTGGGCGCTCTCCTGCATCACCTCGCCCAACTTGCCGGTGATGATGAGCTTTCCCTTCCCCGGCATGGTCGTCACCTCGGTGGTGAGCAGCTCGCCGCCGAACTCCGTCCACGCCAGCCCGTTGCAGATGCCGATCTGGTTCTCGTCCTCGGTCATGGTCAGCTTGAACCGGGCCACCCCGAGGTACTTGGGAATGGAGGAGCCGCTCACGACGATCTTCACGCTGTCGTCTTTCTTCTTCATCACCTCTTTGGCCACCTTGCGGCAGAGCGTGGCGATCTCGCGTTCGAGATTCCGGACGCCCGCCTCACGGGTGTACTTGCGGATCACGGCGAGCGTGCCGCCGTTGGTGATCTCGATGTTCTCTTCCTTCAGCCCGTTCTCTTTCCGCTGTTTCGGAATGAGGAACTGCTTGGCGATGTGAAGCTTCTCGTCCTCCGTGTATCCGGGCATGCGCAGAACCTCGAGACGATCCTGGAGCGGCACGGGGATCCCATGGAGAATGTTCGCCGTGGTGATGAACATGACTCGCGACAAATCGTAGTCCAGATCCAAGTAGTGATCGCTGAACGCGTTGTTCTGCTCCGGATCCAGCACTTCCATCAACGCGGCCGACGGATCCCCCCGGAAGTCCATGCTCATCTTGTCGATTTCGTCGAGCAGGAACACCGGATTGGATTGGCCTGCCTTCTTCATGCCCTGCACCACTTTGCCGGGGAGCGCGCCGATGTAGGTCCGGCGATGACCTCGGATTTCCGCCTCGTCCCGCACACCACCGAGGGAAATCTTCACGAATTTTCGGCCCGTCGATCGCGCGATCGACTTGGCGAGCGACGTCTTTCCCACGCCGGGAGGGCCCACCAGGCAGAGAATCGGCCCCTTCATCTTGGGGCTTCCGGTCTGTTTCTTGACCAGATTCTGCACGGCCAGGTATTCCAGGATGCGCTCCTTGACCTTGTTCAAGCCGTAGTGGTCTTCATCGAGGATCTTTTCCGCCTCTTGAATGTCCAGCTTTTCATCCGCGTACTCTTCCCAGGGCAACGAGATGATCCAGTCCACGTAGTTCCGCACCACCGTGGCCTCGGCCGACATCGGCGACATCATTTTCAGCTTCTTGATCTCCTTGTCGACCTTCTCGCGCCCTTCCTTGGAGAGCTTCTTCTTCTTCGACTTTTCTTCCAGCTCCTCAATCTCGACGTGGAATTCGTCCTTCTGGCCGAGTTCCTTCTGAATGGCCTTGAGCTGCTCAGTGAGGTAGTACTCCTTCTGCGTCTTCTCCATCTGTTTCTTCACGCGGGCGCGGATCCGGCGCTCGGCCTGGAGGATTTCCAGTTCGGCCTGGAGAAGCCCCAGCACGTGCTCGAGCCGTTCCGTTGGATCCTCGAGATCCAGCACCTTCTGCTTGTTCTCAATCTTGAGCGTCATGTGAGCCGCCAGCGTATCCGCCAGGCGCCCCGGTTCCGTGATGGACGATACGCTCTGAAGCATCTCGGGAGAGAGCTTCCGATTCAGCTTGTGGTAGTTTTCAAAGGCGGTGAGGACGCCACGAATCAGGGCCTCGGTATCGGTCCCCGGCTGAACGGCGTCAAACACTTCCTCCACTTCAATCAGGAAATGCGGCTCGCTGGGAAGGAACTTCGCCACTTTTCCGCGGCGCTTGCCTTCCACGAGGGCCTTGATCGTCCCGTCCGGCAAACGAAGGAGTTGGAGCACCGTCGCAATGGTACCCATCTTGTGGATGTCCTCCGGCTTGGGGTCATCCGTCTTGGCGCTCCGCTGCGTGGCCAGCAGGATCTCGCGCCCCTTTTGGACGGCGTCATCCAGCGCGTTGATGGATTTCTGCCGCCCCACAAAGAGCGGCACAACCATGTAGGGGAACACCACGATGTCCCGAAGCGGGAGGAGGGGCATCACCTTTTTGTCCATGACAAACTCCTTTCTATCCAATGGAATTCCCCTACCGCAAGAACGGGACCAATCGAAGGCCCGGCCGCTCGCGGAATTTCTTGACTTTTTCGCTCCATAACTCGCTGACTGCCAATCTGACGCGTCACCAGTGCCATTCTGTCACCCAGCCCGTCAGGCGCTCTTCAGCTCGGTCTCGTAGATCAACATGGGGGCCACGCCCTTGAGGATGACATCCTCCCCCACAACACATTCCCGAACATTGGCGTGCGATGGGATATCGTACATCACATCCAGCATGACCTTTTCCAGGATGGCGCGCAACCCCCGCGCACCGCTCTTCCGCTTGATGGCTTCCCGCGCGATGGCGGCGATCGCTTCGTCCGTGAAGGACAGCTTGACCCGTTCGTATTCGAACAGCCGACGGTACTGTTTCACGAGCGCGTTTCGAGGCACCTGGAGGATGTCGACAAGCGCTTTCTCGTTGAGTTCATCCAGAGTGGCCACTACGGGCAACCGGCCGACGAATTCAGGAATCAGCCCGAACCTCAACAGATCGTCCGGCTCCACGTGTTGGAGGATTTCGCCGATGTTCATTTCCTTTCGGCTCCGCACCTCCGCGCCGAATCCAAGGCCCTTCTGATTGATCCGCCGCATGATGAGATCTTCCAATCCTACGAAGGCGCCGCCGCAGATGAAGAGCACACCGGTGGTGTCCAACCGGATGAAATCCTGCTGGGGATGTTTTCTGCCGCCGCGGGGAGGCACATTGGAGACCGTTCCTTCCAGAATCTTGAGAAGCGCCTGCTGCACGCCTTCGCCGGATACATCCCGGGTGATGGACGGGTTGTCCCCCTTCCGCGCGATCTTGTCGATTTCATCGATGTAGACGATCCCCTTCTGGGCCTTCTCGATGTCGAAGTCCGCGTTGTGAAGCAGGGCAAAGAGAATGCTCTCCACGTCTTCGCCCACGTATCCCGCTTCCGTCAGCGTCGTCGCGTCGGCGATCGTGAACGGAACGTTGAGCACCTTGGCCAGCGTTTGTGCAAGGAGCGTCTTCCCCGAGCCGGTGGGACCGATGAGCATGATATTGCTCTTCTGAAGATCGACCTCGCCCGGATGTCCGTTCTTGGTGAAAATGCGCTTGTAGTGGTTGTAGACGGCCACGGCGAGCATCTTCTTGGCGCCTTCCTGTCCCACGACGTACTCGTCGAGAACCGCCTTCAGTTCGACCGGCGTCGGCAGATACCCGCGCCCGAAACGGCGGTCTTCCTTTTCGCCCTCCGCGATGATGTCGTTGCACAGCTCGACGCATTCGTCGCAGATGTACACGCTGGGGCCCGCGATGAGCTTGCGAACCTCGTTCTGGCTCTTCCCGCAGAAAGAGCAAACCAAGAGTCCCGACGATCCGGCGCTTTTGGTTGCCATCTTATCTCCTTAGTTTACTCAAATGGCGTTTTTCCACCACTTCATCCACCAGCCCGTACTCCTTCGCCTCGCTCGCCGACATGAAGTAATCCCGGTCGGTATCCGTTTGAATCCGCTCCACCGGTTGTCCCGAGTGCTTCACCAAAATGTCATTCAGTCGTTCTCGAAGGCGCAGGATCTCCTTCGTTTGAATTTCAATGTCCTTGGCAAAGCCTGAAAATCCCCCCAGAGGTTGATGAATCAAGATCCTCGAATTGGGAAGCGCGAATCGTTTGCCTTTCGCACCGGCGCAGAGAAGGATCGCCCCCATGCTCGAAGCCTGGCCGATGCACACGGTGGCCACGCTGGGCTTGATGTATTGCATGGTGTCGTAGATCGCGAGACCGGCGGTCACCGATCCCCCGGGCGTGTTGATGTAGACGAAGACGTCTTTGTCGGGGTCTTCCGATTCGAGGAAAAGAAGCTGGGCGATGACCAGGTTGGAAAGATCGTCGACCACGGCGTTGCCGATAAAGATGATCCTTTCTTTCAAGAGCCTGGAATAGATGTCAAACGCCCGCTCGCCGCGCGGGGTTTGTTCGACAACGATGGGAACAAGCATCTCGGACATCCTGACGGTGCTACGTGGCGACCCGGCCCCGATCTGAATCAGTGGCCGGCAAAGGGGCTAGATCGCATGGACCGAACATCCCGCACCATTCGGTCGAAGGAAATCCGCACCTCGATGCGCAGACTTTGTCAATCTTCCACTCATCGTCCCCGCAGCAAAGCGTAGGGGGCGATGGGTCTGGCGTCGTGCCCTCATTCCGTCTCTCCGATCCGTCCTTGTTTGCCCGTCCACTCCATCTTCCATGAGCGAAAAGGATGCCCTTTCACTCGGCCATTATAGCATGCGCCAGCATGAGTTCAAGGATTTTCTCCTCCATGAGCGCCGCCGCGAGTTCCCTCGCCCGCCGATCGTCCTGATAGTAACGCTTGACCACTTCCAGATTGGATTGGGAAACGGCCGCAAGCCTCTGGAAGTGCGCCTCCACATCCTTCCGTTCCAACCGGAGGGCCTCCTTTTTGCCGATGAATTCCAACAGGAGCATGGCCGCGGCTTCCCGCCGGGCCGCGGTGTCGATTTCGTCCTCGCGCTCCTTCACCATCTGCTCCACCTGGGCCTGCTGGAGCCCGGAGAGGAGCATGTCGCGCGCCACATTCTGCGCAATGCGGGCCCGGTGCATGTCCAGCAGCGAGCGAGGAACGTCGACGGGATTCTTCTCCACCAGTCGAGTCGTCAGGTCCGATTTCATTTTCTGTCGTGCCCGGTCCTTCGCCCGTTCCAAGAGCCGCTCTTGAAGCTTGGCCTTCACGGGCTCCAAGCCCGTCTCGTTCAAATAGGACTGCGCAAATTCGTCGTTCAACTCCGGAAGCACTTTTTCCTTCAGCTCCTTGAGCTTGATGCGAAAATGCACCGATTTCCCGGCCACGGTCTTATCCCAGTGGTCCGCGGCAAAAGGCAGGTCGACCTCCCGCTCGTCGCCGCGATTCATGGTGACCAGTTCTTCCTCGAACCGTTTCTCGAAGAAGCCGGTGCCGACCTCCGCCTGGATGTCCTGCCCGGTGCCCCCTTTGAACGGCTTGCCATCGAGGCGCCCATCGAGGTCGATGACCACGATGTCCCCTGGCTTGGGCTTCCGGTTCTCCTCGATGACCTTCATCGTGTAGTGGGCCTTCCGGAGCCGGTCAAGTTCCTCATTCAGCTCGAAATCGGTCACTTTCGGTTCTTCCTTACGAACTTCAAGCCCTTTGTAGACCACGTCCGCAATCTGAGGTCGAATTTCAACTGAAACGTCAAAGGCGAACGCCTCACCGACCTTCAGGGCCGGTGGATCCGCCTTGGGGGGCGTGAAAGGATCGATCTTGTTCTCTTCCAGGATCGCCTTCGACACTTCGTTGACGAGGGCCCATCGGGCCTCCTCTCGAATGGCGTCCCCATAGTCGCGCTCCAAAAGATCCAAGGGAATTTTTCCCGGCCGGAACCCGGGGATCTTCAGCTCCGTTCGATAGCGCGCAAACTGTTGCTTGATCGCTTCATCCACTTTTCCGGGCGGCACCTGAATTCGGATGGTCTTCTCCGTCGCCGCCGGCGTCTCAATGGTGTATTCAAAGGAATTCATACGCGCTCTCGTTCGCTTTTAATTACCAGAATAGTGGACTGAGTCAATGCCCCTTTCAAGCCCCGCATGGGCGAGAGAGGACTTGAACCTCCACAGGTTTCCCTGCCAGCTCCTAAGGCTGGTGCGTCTGCCATTCCGCCACTCGCCCAGGATCAATCCGGACTGACGCGTGAGATCATCCGAACATCACGGGCGGATGACCCTGTGCCCTCCTTCGCCAAGCCTACGGAGGGCATCCTCCATAGCTCGCATCCTGCGAGCGACGGAGGATGGAGCTGAGCGGATTTGAACCGCTGACCTGCCGCACGCCAAGCGGCCGCTCTCCCAACTGAGCTACAGCCCCGAATTCGTGAAGCGTGAACAGTGAAGAGTGATGTGATATCCCAATCCCCTCAGAAACAGTCCAACAGCTTCTTTCCCATCACTCATCACTCGTCACTCATCACTCTCCACTCTTCACCCTTCACGCTTCACGCTTGTACCATCCTACTTCCGTTCCTTCAAGTTGTGCTTCCGTACCTTGTAGTGGACCGTCTGCCGGGGAACACCGGCCGCTTCGGCGGCCTGGGTGATGTTGCCGCCGGATCGATCGAGGAGCCGCGTAAAATACTCGATTTCAAATCGGTCCTGCGCCTCATGCCAGGGCAGTCCGAAAATCTCCAGGAAGCCGGAAAGCGACATCTTCCCCGTAACCGTTTGGGGAAGAATCGTCTCATCCAGCTCGTCCTTCTCACAAAGGATAACCGCCCGCTCGATCGCATTCTCCAGTTCGCGCACATTCCCCGGCCACGGATGATCCAGGAGGCGTTTCATCGCGCTTTCGGTGAACCGGGTCACGCTCTTGCTCAATTTCTCCGAAAACTGCTTCAGAAAGTGGTGAGCCAGAATCGGAATGTCTTCAGGACGCTCGCGCAGGGGCGGCAGTTTCAGCTCGAAAACATTGAGCCGATAGTAGAGATCCTCGCGAAAGGTTCCCTCTTTGACCGCGGCTTTGAGATCCTGGTTCGTCGCCGCGAGGACCCGCACATCGACCATCACGCTGCTACTGCTGCCCACACGCTGGATCTGCCGTTCTTCCAACACCCGGAGCAGCTTGATTTGGAAGCCCAGCGACGTATTGCCGATCTCGTCCAGGAAGATCGTTCCACCTTGTGCCTCCTCGATCAGCCCCCGCCGGGTGCGCACGGCCCCCGTGAACGCCCCTTTCTCGTGGCCGAAAAGCTCGGAGCTGAGCAATGTCTCCGTAAGGGCCCCGCAATCCACCGCAACGAATTTCCCACTCCCGCGGAGGCTGTTGAAGTGGACAGTCTTGGCCAGCAGTTCCTTGCCCGTCCCGCTTTCCCCCACAATCAAGACGTTGGCTTCCGTAGGCGCGATCTTCGCCACGTTCTTATACAGCTCCTGCATCGGCTTGGATTTTCCCAGGAGGCCGTCGAACTGAAACCTCTGGGATACGCTCTGCCGCAATTGCTCCAGATCACGCCGAAGTCGACCTTGAAGAAGGGCCCTCCTCAGACGCAACCCCACCTCGGAATCGCTCCTGAACGGCCGCGCGATGTAGTCGGCCGCACCCTGGCGCATCGCTTCCACGGCCTTCTCCGTCTCGTCGGGACCCGTTACGATCACCACGCCTCCATCGGTCTCGCGTTCCTGCAACTCCTTCATGACTTCCTGAAAGTCGGCGCCCTGCAATTGTGAATCGGCCAGATACAATTCGTACGGACCGCGATTGCGCATCAACTCATTCCAGTCCACGGCCTCGTCGCTTTCCACTTCTTCGGCTTTTAAGCTGCCGATCAGGAGAGACCGAAGAGTGGGATCGGAAACCGCCACCAACGCCCGGGTACTCATGATTTCATTCTAGCACGGTTGAGGGAGAGCCCGGAATCGAGTCCGATTCGGAGTCACCTTCATGGCTCCTCACTGAGGGACCCCGCCTCGGTGGCCAAGCGGCGATATTCCCGTGCCCTTCTGCGGTTTCCCGTTTTCTCCTCCAATCTCGCCAGCGCATCATAGACACGGCCTTTTCGAGAGCCGGCCACCTCTAGGGCGGCAAGCAGTGCCTCCCGCGCAGAGGTCCAATCGCCCGCATCCGCCCTCAAACGTCCTTTCCACATCAGGTAGTAGCCGGAACGGGGAGACGGCTTCAACATTTGGTCGACCCAGGCCTCGGCCGCCAGGGGCCGGCCGAGATGCGCGTACGCTTGGATCTGGTATCGGGCGACCTGAGATAAACGATCGGGATACAGATTGGTGAATTGAACGACCACGGGAGGGATTTTCCGCCATTCTCTCCTCTCCTGATAGAAACGGAGGAGTTCCTCCGGAAGCGAAGGAGAGGAGGGGTGGTGGCGCAGGGCCTCCAGGAGGTTGGACTCCGCCTCGGCCTGCCGCGAGGAGAATTCAGGCGTCTGCCAATATAGGCGGCCAAGCCACCAGTAGTTGCTGAACTCCTCGGGACCCCATCGGATGGCCCGCCGCGCTTCAACCTCGGCCATGTCCAAATGAAACTTCCGCTCTTCCGGACGGGGAGACAGTCGGGCGGCCTCGGAAGCATATCGGCTGAGCGACTGGCGCGCTTGGGCATTCCAAGGAAAGAAACGGAGCGCCCATTCCTGCAATGCGATGGCGCGCAGGATCCGCCCCCGGTCCGACTGCGAGCGGCCCATCTCGTATGCCCGATCTTCCAGTTGTTGTGAAATGAATTGAACCGAAAGAAGCACCACTGCCGCCAAGTAGCCGACGCAAAGAACCAAGAGCCGTGTGCGGGTCAGCGGCCGTCCTCCCACCCGAAGTCGAATCCCCAGGAGCAGATGTTTCAGGCGGGACCCTTCCTCGCTCGCAACCCGATCTTCGGAATCTTGGGATCGGCCCAAGAATGCGCAGACTGCCACGTTCAAAGCTGAAACGTTGAGGATGGCGGGAACCACCAGGTTGAAATCGACCATGCTTTGCGCGAAGACGGACGCCAGGGCGCCGCCGGCGGAAGCCAGCAGAACACGATCCCCATCATGGCGGAGGCGGCTCCTCAGATGGAAAAGGTATGCATACAGAGCCCCGATCCAGCCCAGGAGAAGGAGCAACCCTGGGACGCCCGTTTCCTCCAAGGCCTGAAGGTAGTCGTTGTGAACAAAAAAATGGTGGAGCGATTTGAAGAGGGTGAGATCCTTCAAGCGTACATGGGTGAGATGGAATGTGGCCAGTCCCGACCCCCAGAACGGGTACTCGCGACAAGCCTTCCATGCGCTTTCCCAGATAAAAAGCCGGGTCACTCCGGAGCCTTGCGCCTCCCAGATCCGCTTCAAATGCTGGGCCAGCGGCAGTCCCGAAAACAGGATGGTGAGTGCTCCGGCGGCAACGGCAGCCAGCCCCGGTTTCCAAATCCGCCGCCAAAAGTGGGGAACTCCGTAGAGCAGGGCGAACACGGCCAGTCCGGCCGCAAGACCTATCCATCCCCCAATGGATCCGGTGTAGATGGAAGCCACGAGGGCCGAGATGAGATAACCGATCCAAAGGATCTTCGTGGCACGAGCGCCGGTCGTCTCTTTTTCTCCCTGCGCGGGGGTCCGACCGCGCAGAAAGAATCCCAACGCGGAGAGAAAGCCCAGATTGACATAGGCCGCGAGGGTATTCGGCGTTATGAAGATGGAATTGACCCTCCCGGTCAACTGCGTGAGCCCCATCGAATACTGGTAGAAACCGAAAACGACAAAGATAGCGGCGGACACTATGACGGTGCCCAGGAATCGGTCAAAGGTCTCCCGTGCCTGCCACAGCATGAAGGGGAGGGTCGCGCCCGCCGCGAAGACGATGAGTTTGGTTCCCTGGTAGACGGTAAGGTAGCGATTGATGCTGTAGGCAAACGTGGCACAGGACCAGGCCGCCCACGCCAGCAGGAGCCAGGAGTGGAGTGGGATCCGAATCCCCCTGGGTTCCCGTTCCGCGGCTATGGCCACCACCGCCATGGCCGCCAAGGTGGCCATCAGGATATTGAGGACCACGCTTTCCAGAAGACTACGCGACCCGAATTCGAACGGAGAAAGAAGCAGAAAGCAGGCGTAAACCCAGGCGCACCTCATCCGAAATCGAGAAGCAGGATCGGTGGTCACCATGGGGCCGGCTCAACCATCCGGGAATCATACGGATGAAGGAGAGGGAGCCGCAAGCGGGATCGAGCGCCCCCGCGGCGCTGATACCGTAGGGGAGGGTCTTCAGACCCTCCCGTCGAGGGGGAGCATCTAAGAGCCTCTAACAGAATGCCGATTCGTAGGGGAGCATCTTCAGATGCTCCCTCTTGTCGGGAGGGTCTGAAGACCCTCCCCTACGCATTCTGTTAGAGGCTAGCGGATGGCGGGAAGGTCGGGGATCTCGTGACGCTTCTCGGCGATGATCGTTTTCCAGCCGTCGTACAGGGTGCTGAGCAGATTGACCACCTGATCGATGTGGCCGGTGGAATTCCTGATATTGGCCTCCGTGAGGTGCCGCGTCATGAAGAAGTAGAGACTTCGAAGGTTCTTGGCGATCTCGCCTCCAGCCTCCTCATTGATGGCCATGTTGAGGGCCGAAATGATGCTGATGGCCTTCGTGAGGTGCTTCCCTTTCTCAGGGATGTTCTTCTGCTCCATTTTCTCCCGGGCCATCTTGAGGTGATTCACGGCGCCCTCGTACATCATCAGGATGAGTTGACCCTGCTGGGCCGTGTTTATGGAAGCTTGCCGGTAGGCCTTGACGGGATCAAATGGCATTCACTCACCTCCTTCGCCGATTATCCAAGCTTACCATCGGTTGGAAAGCTTTCAACTTTACTTGCCGGTTGCGATTCCGGACCGGGAGGCCAGGAAGTCTCCCTGCGATTGGAAATTCGCCAGGGCCGATTCCAGCGCGGTGAATTTTTTCTGCAACCGCTCCTCGATTCCCGCGATGTAGTCCTCCTGGTCCTGCAATCTCTGATTGTAGAAGAAATTAAGGTCGCCCAGTTGATCCATTTCGCTCTGGAGGATGCCCGCCGCGGAGCCCGTCCCGTTGATGAGGTCCTTGAGAATGTCTTCAAGCCTGGAGCCGATGCCCGGCGAAGTGTTTTTCACGGTGGTAAATCCTGCGCCCGAGACCAAGCCCAAGGTCACTTCCGCCGATCCCGAGCTCAAGCTCTTGACGTCTTCATCGTAGAGAATGTTGTCCCCGTAAAGCGCGAGCCGGACGGTGCCATCGGGCTGTTCGACCACTCTCGCATTGAGGATTCCCCGACCGTCCTCGTTGATGATGTCCCGTAGGGAGTTGAGCTGCGTCTGGTTGTCGCCGGCGGTCACCGTTCCGGACACGCTGATCGTAATGCCCTTGATGTTGAAACTCATGTTGACCGTTCCACCGCTGAGCGAAACATTGTTGGCTGTCTTCGTGAAATTGTCGGATGTGAATTTGTAACCGCGGAACAATTCTCCCACGTCGGCGAAGCTGGAGGCCATCCTGCTCTGGAGATCGGCGGTATCAAAGAGGAGCAGGCCGGTCCGGTCGAACTCCAGTCCCATGTCCGGGGCATTGCGATAGTTCTTCGGCTGTCCGATGACATCGAGGCCCAGAGCGCTGATCATGGAATCGCGCATTTGGCGGACGGCCGAGTCCGACTGAAGGATCCCGGCCGTCTGGGTCTCTTCGTCGAAAGTCGTCTGCTTTTTGACAAATGTCTGCACGTTGTTGACCGCGTCCACAAGCGACTGGATGTTGTTCTGGAGCGTGGCGGTGTCGTTGTTCACCGTGAGCGTAACCGTGCCCGAGCCGAACGTGCTGATAAACTCCAAACCCACACCCGGAATGAGGGTCGAGACGGAGTTGGTGTCAAATGAGAACGCCACATTGCCGACGGAGAGCGAAAGGTCGAGGTTGTCCTGAACGACGTTTGATTCCTCACTGTCGATCGTGAGAGCATCGCCGGCATAGCCGGTAGAGACGAGCCCCAGTGCCTTGAAGTCGGTCAACGCCGCGCTCCCCGAATTAAGCGAAAACGAGATGTCTCCGAGGGCTCCACGGCTATCGTCAACGGCATCCCCCCCGCCGAGAGTCGAGCCGGTGTTCTTGGCGACGATCATGAGCCGCGCATTGTCGGTGCCCGAATTGACAACAAAGGCGTTGACGATGTCGCCGGCGTCCTGATTGATGTCCGTCGCCAATTGCGCCAGTTGGTCCTCAGGGTCGATGGTGGAGAAATCCACGGTGGACACCGACCGGGTGACGCCATTGGATTTGATTCCGAACGACAAGGTGTTGTCGCTGATCGCTCCCCCACCCAGCGTGGTCATCGAGGCCAGAATTTCACCTTGGGCCAGCTTTCGAACCTGCGTAATGGGGTACGCTCCTGTGAGCGCGTTGGAGCCAACGGAGGAGATTCGGATCTTGTTCGTGTCGCTGCTGGTGGCCGTCTTGGGGCGGGCGCCGGAAACGGTGTTCAGTTTGGCCGCGGCGGATTTGACGGCGCCGATCAGAGAGTTGAATTCCCGGAGCTTGTCGATCCGCTCGATATTCTTCTGGATCGACCGCTCGATGGGCGCAATGCGTTGATCCCGCTCGATCTGGATGAGCTGGGAAATGATCGAATTGAAATCGATGCCGGAGACGAGTCCGGTAACGGTGATTCTACCGCCCAATGCTTCCCCCAGTCCGGCGGAACTCGGAGATTCGGCCCGCGCCGGAATCGATTCTCTTCAAAACGTGTCCCTCCTTGGACATCATGGTGTCTACCCTGGAGCGCAACGCGCTCCTATCGACATGATCGGCATCCCCCGGAAAAACTTAAGAAGACTTCCTAACTTGGGCGCCTCTCCCGCTCGCTTCCGCGAGCGGGAGAGACAACCCGAAAGGACTGCGGCCTAGCCGAGCAGGGTGAGCACGCTCTGCTGGAGCAGGTTGGCCTGCGCCAGAAAGGCCATGCCGGCCTGCGTCAGGATCGACTTCGACGTGAAGTTCGCCACTTCCGACGCGAAGTCGACGTCGCGGATCTGCGAGAGCGACGCCGTCAGATTGGCATTGGTGTTCTCATCGCTCTTCTGCGCCTGGATGAACGTATCCTGCGCTCCGCCCAGGGCGCCCCGGAAGAATGAGAGCGACTTCACCGCCGCGTCCACAGACGTCAACACGCTCTTGGCCGAGGAGATGGAAGACATCGTGCCAAGTTGCAGCATGCCGGCGTTCGTGGCGGCAGCCCCCGTAACGATTCCGCCGGCCACGCGCAACGAGTTCTCCACGGAGGAGATCCCGTTACCGAAGACGAACGGAACCAGATTGTTCGCCGCCGGACCCAAGGCAAACTTGAGCCCCGACAGGGTCTGGCTCGTTGAAATCGATACGGCCGATCCGGTTCCACCGGTCGAGTTCGTGGTGGCCATGAGCGAGATGCTCCCGTACTTGGTCGTGCTCAAGACGCGCTGGACTTCGCTCTTCAAATTGGTGAACTCGATGTCGAGCCCTTTCCGGCCCGCCGAGTCAACCGTACCGTTCGTCGCCTGCAATGAGAGCGAGCGCATCTTGTTCAGGATATCCACGACTCCCGACGTGGCGGAATCCGCCATCTGGATCAGGTTGATCGCCTCGGCCGCGTTCCGCCCGGACTGGGCGAACCCGACGGCGTCCGCATTCAACCTCTGGGAGATGGCCAGCCCCGGAATGTCATCCGATGGACTGACGATTCTCAATCCCGAAGACAGTTTCTGGATGGAACTCTGAGCCGAAGAGAAATTCCGGTTCAGGTTGAGGGTCGCCAGAATGGCGCCCATGTTGGTGTTGATTCTTGTACCCATGGTATTGCCTCCTTGCCTTTTGCCGACGGGCGATCAAACCCGTCTACTCCTTGTTGCCTTGTGGCCGTCGGAACGCTGTTTCCCTCAGGTTCCGTCGACCCTGTTCCTTTTGTGTTACGGTGTGTTACCTTGAATGCCTACTTTCTGCGAGAGGGGCATCACCCCTGGTCAGATTCAGGACCTCCTTTCCAAATGAACCCCGTTAGAGGCTCTCACGAAGCTTCCGACCCCGTGCTACGCGAAAAAGGTTTGCCTCCCTCCCCGCCCCAAGCCGCAGGGCCTCTAACGGGGTGAAGTGCCTTGTACACCAGAGCTGCCGTTCCCACGATGGTTGCCAGGCATGTGGCCACGGTGGTCAAAAGCATGCCGTCCAGTAGGACATGACTCGCTCCGAGATACGCCGATTCCAAGTCAATAATCATCCTTGATCGACAAGATCGGACCGTCCCGTAGAAACTTTAGTTGTTTCAGCATCTTAGCAAACAGGCTTCGATTACCATGACAAGAATCTCCAACTTGTACGCCGGCTCACATAGGAACGCGACTCAAGTCCGCGACCGGTCCGACGATTCTCGAAGTGGGTGAATATGCCGCGGAGGCCTATCCTATTCTGGGCAATGTGGCCGGATGAAATCTCGGCCCAGTTCGAGCGTTATTTCAAGGTCGTATATTTACAGGAACACCCGAACACCTATGCCGTCGGGCCCAATCATCGATTGGACCAGCGATTCGAGGATCTCGCGCGCACAAGCCCAGACACCCCACGAATCTTCTTTCTTAACAGCTGGACCAAGTGCGACTCCCTGCTCGGCCTCGATCGAATCCACGCGCCAAAGGTGGCTTACCTCCACGACTCGCATTTCGACCTTGAATCCTTCGACTGGGATCTGGCTCAGGGCTTCTCGCACGTACTCTTGGAGAACCAGATCTCGGTCGACTACCATGTGCGCCGCGGCGCCAGAAACGTAGTGACGTGGTGCCCGCTCTATTTCAAGGGCACCCGTGCCGAGGCCCGACAATACCTCCCTTCGACGACTCGCCCGCTCGACGTGGTCTTCGTCGGAAATACCAAGGAACAGATCCACCCGGGGCGCGTGGATTTTCTCCGTGCCTTGGAACGTCGGCTGGGCGATCGAGTTCGATGTTTCTTCGGCCCCGGAAATCTTCGAGAAATCTACCCGCGCGCCAAGATCGTCATCAATGAATCCTGGCGGCCTCAGACGGGATCTACGGACGCGGCCTACGGCGTCAATTTCCGCGTATTCGAAGCGATGGCCTGCGGGGCCTTCCTCCTGACAGACTCCCCGTCCCCTTCCATGTCCGTCCTCTTCAAGGAGGGGGGTCACTTTGCGAGTTTTCGCCATGGGGATGCCGAAGATGCCGCAGACCGGATCCAATACTATTTGTCCGCAGAGGGGGAAAGAGTCCGGATGGCTACGGCCGGCTGGGAGGAAACCTGTCGTCTGCATACCGTCGACGCTCGAGCGGATTCGCTGGTCCCCCTCCTGGAGGAACTGGCCGAGAAAGGCATGGGTGTCCCGGCCATGCCGCAGGGTCACACTCTCCCCCCCATCGCGGACGTCCTGTCCGCCGAAAAGGTCGAGAATACGGCCGGCCTCACGTCCGCCCGCGTCTCCTTCCACCTCGGTCGCGCCCTTCTGCGGTCGCTCCTGGCCTGGAGACAGCAGGGAGCGAGCGAGCGGAATTTCTATTTTGTTGAGCGCCTTGAAGAAGCCCACCGGCTGCTCCGAGATGCCCTCCGCTCCCCCGAATGGGCGGGAGCAGCGACCGCACTCCTCCCCGTGATCCGTTTTGCACTGGGGGATCGACAGGGTGCGATCGCAGAGTGGACGAGCCTCATGGATTCACCTCCTTCGGCGCCCTACTGCGGCATGATTCTGGGAGTGCTCCTCGATCGGGTTGACGCGGTTGGCCGAAACGCCACACTGAAACGCCTTTCCCAGCTAGCCACCACCCGCCTGTCCAACGAGGAGAGCAGGATACTCGCCGAAATCGCCTGTCGTGCCTTCTACGCGGAAGCGGCGTGAATCCGTATTACTTTTCCGATCGCCGTCCCCGAAGCGAAGCGAAGGAGGGCGGCGTGAATCCCCATCACTTTTCCGATCGCCGTCCGTGCAGCGAAGCGGAGGGGACGGCGTGAGCGGGGTGGGACAACCCTCCAATCCACTTACCCGGCCATCCGACTATCCGTTTCTTGAACCCGGCGTCCTCATCGGTGAATTGAGCGAACAGTTCGGCAAAGCAGCCCGCAACCCTTCCCAATGGTCCGTCCTTGTCCACCAGTCCCTGAACGACGCCGAAGAGGCCGGCGGCGCTCGAATTCTTCAGCCGCTTGCCAGGATCTACCTCTTCGCCCTCGTCAGCGTGGCCATGCGGGAGAATCGCGCCCAGGATGTAGACGCCATCCTGCGCCGCTACCTCCTGGCCGCCCCGGATGACTTTCTCCTCCTGTATCTTCATACGACTCTGTGCAATTTCCTGGGCTGCGACTCGTCGGATCGGCAGCGGCTGCTCCATTCCATCGCAGACGCCCCACGGCCGGAAGCCCCCGGCTTCGACATTCGTCCGCCGCGGTGTTCCCCCCCCCGGATTTCCATTGCGATTTCAACATGGAACCGTCTGGAGTCGTTGGGGCAAGCGTTGGATGCCCTTCGCCACAACACGCGCCACCCCTACGAGGTGATCGTCTATGACAATGCCAGTACGGATGGTTCCCCGCGGGCCCTCCGCAATTGGCAGGAAAGCTTCCCCCAACTCGGAGTGATAAGTTCCTCCGGCCCCCGCGCCACATCGGAATCCTATAACCTGGCGCTTCGAGCGGCCAGAGGGGACATCGTCGGCTTTCTGGCGGACGACGTGGAAGTCGCTCCGGACTGGGATATTCAGATTTGCGATACCCTGAGCGGGCGGGCGGAAACGGGCGCCGCGCACTCTCTCGTGCTTGATTCCGCCGGCCGGATCACCTTCAGCGGCACCTACTTCGGACACCTCAGCCGCAAACACGCGTGGATCAACGGCACGGCCAATCCGCATCCGCTGGAAGGAACCCTGCTGGGGCATGCAACCCTCCCATCCGAGCCGTGGAACGCCGATGTAGGAGCGTACCTCTTCATGCGCAGGGACGTGTTCGAGCAAGTCCATGTCTTCGACACGCGCTACTCCCACTACTGGGGAGACTACGACGCCAGCTACCAAATTCGCGGCATGGGATTGGAGATCAAGATATGCCCGCAAAGCCGGATGGTGGACCTCCAAGGCCGCGCTTTGGATTCGCCCCGCGAGGACGCCGCGGACGTAACCGCTCTCGCCGACCTCTTCTACGCTCCCGAACGCGTACTCAGCGAGCTACGGGCCCCAACTTCCGCCATGCTCCGATGCTTCCGTGATCGACTCCTGTTCGAATCCAAGTGGTTCGCCTACCGAAACAAATCACGTCCAACCTAGCCAAAAAAAGCCCCCCACCACAGCGTGGCGGGGGGCCGGGGGACTATCCGCGAAATTGCGGACTAGCCGAGAAGCGTGAGGACTGACTGAGCCAGCAGATTCGCCTGCGCCAGGAAGGCCTGCGAAGCCTGCACCAGGATCGACTTGGACGTAAAGTTCGCCACTTCCGTCGCAAAGTCGACGTCTCTCACCGCTGAGAGTGAGGCCTGGAGATTGGCGTTTGAGTTCTCATCGCTCTTCTGCGCCTGGATGAGCGTATCCTGCATGCCGCCCAGCGCGCCTCGGAAGAACGAGAGCGACTTCACCGCCGCGTCCACGCTCGTCAGCACGCTCTTCGCCGAGGAGATGGACGACATCGTGCCCAGTTGCAACATTCCGGCGTTCGTGGCGGCAGCCGCCGTAACGATTCCGCCGGCCACGCGCAACGAGTTCTCCACGGAAGAGATGCCGTTACCAAACACGAACGGCACCAGGTTGTTGGCCGCCGGACCGAGCGCGAATTTGAGTCCGGGCAGCGTCTGCGCCGCGGAAATGGAGGCGATGGAGCCGGTTCCGCCGGAGGAGTTGGTCGTCGCCATCAGCGTAATCGTGCCGTACTTGGTCGTGCTCAGCACGCGCTGAACCTCGCTCTTCAGAACCCTGAACTCGATATCGAGCCCCTGCCGGCCCGCCGAATCGATGGTGCCGTTCGCCGCCGAAAGCGCGAGCGAACGGACCTTGTTCAGGATATCCACGATGCCGGCGGTAGCGGAATCGGCCATCTGGACCAGGTTGATGCCCTCGGCCGCGTTCCGGCCCGACTGCGCGTATCCCACCGCGTCTGCGTTCAACCGCTGTGAAATGGCCAGGCCGGCAATGTCGTCGGCCGGCCGCACAATGCGCAAACCGGACGACAGCTTCTCAATTGAACTCTGAGCCGAAGAGAAATTCCGGTTCAGGTTCAGGGTCGCCAGTATGGCGCCCATGTTGGTGTTGATCCTTGTGCCCATAGTAGTGTCGCCTCCTTGGAACCGCCCCTCCCAGAGCGGTTCAAATCTGACTTTTATTGAGGGAGAAACCTTCCCTCATTAAGTTTGGACAGTCAGTGAAGTTTTGAATCTACGGACCAAGCCAACGATGCTTCAGCACATGTCACCTCCTAGTTGCTCCGTTCCTTGCCTGGCCGCTTCTTAAGAAACGGCCTTAATCGACCTATCGGAAGCCTCATGGATAACTTTAATGTTATCAATAACTTAGAACACATTCTGAGGTTATCCTAAAGTTTGTTCTCAAGTTTGCCGATGTCGAATAGGGAACCTTATGAACGTTATGAACTTAAGCTTGCAGATCGCTCCAACTTTGACCCTCCAGCCCCCGCCCGATCAGTCTGAGAAGGAACGCAAAGTTCGACGGCCCCCCGATCAGGCCTCTCCCCCCTCGGAACACGAAATCCGGGAAAACGATTCCGCCGATTCCGACTTCGCGACCATTGACATGATGTTCTTCAATGCAGACGGCGTTCCCGTCGTGGTTCCCTTCCAATTCCATCCCTTGGCCGTCACCGCGGAAGAACTGAAGAATGTCAGCCTCAACAATGCCCGGGCCCGGCTCTCCGACTCCAAAATCACCCAGGATATTCGATTCGCCTACTCCATGGTCGATGGAAAACTGGCCATCTCCGGCGCGACGACGGCAGCAAGCTTTGCGCCGCAAGGTGGAGCCACGGTGGATTCGTCTCCCGGAGACGCCGTCGTTCGGCAGACGATCAGCTTCATCGACTTGAAGAGCCTCAACGACATCGCCACCACCTCCTTCCTGTTCATTCGACGACGGGTCCCCCCGATGATCCTGAACGACTCGATCCCCTCGGCGTTGAGGGCGAGGGATGCCTTGGACGAGATCGCCCGCTATCAATCCTCCAATTCCATCCAATCCAACCTCGACTCCAATTCACGGATGGTGGGTCTGCGGATGGCCGCGTTCGAAACGGTCAAGTCCCAGCTCGCCGACCTCCGGAGCCAGGTCCGCCCCCTCCTCCGGGCCGCAAGTTTCGTCGTCAACGGCGTAGGCTCCTCGGACGATTCCATCGTCAGGGGCGCTGCGGACAATTCAGCCGCGGAAGGAATACTAAACGTGGCTGTAAAACAGGTCGCGCGCCCGCATATCATCGAGTCGGACGCCGTCAGCAACGCCAACACCGTCCTCACCAGCCTCGGCGGGGGTAATCTCTACGGCAGCTTCAAGATCAACGGCTACACGATCCTCGTGGATACCCGTGACAATCCGGAAGACCGAGATACGGTCGGCGCCCCCGGATCGCCCTACGGCGTCTCACCGAACGACTTCACGACAAGCGAACGCAAGGCCATCGCGGCCCGGATGCGCACGTTGCAAGGTATCGCCGACCAAATCAACTACGGCCTCGAAGACCTGAACAAGAACGGCATCATCGACGGCCCCATTCAGATGTCGCAACTCGGCCCCAACCTCTACGGTTTCATCCGCGTGTCGGAGGATCGGATCGTCGATCCGAACGAATTCAGAACAAACTACATCGCCGACGATGACAAGCTGGAAAGCTCGCGGAACCTCGACGGGATCGTGACCACCCGTGCCGAACGTATCGGCGTAAAGGCCTCCATCCGGAACGGACGCCTTCGGCTTGAAAGTCTCGACCCCGCCCGGCGAATCACGCTGGAGAACACGTCCTCCCTCGGAGAAGGGAACATCATCCATCAGCTGGGGCTGACGTACAAGGACGCCCACCAAATCATCGAGAGCGACGAAACGGCTCTCACCTACAACAACTTCTCCTTCAAGAATTCCGTTCAGGATGAGCAGCGTTCCATCGTGGTTTCCGCCGGCACGCGCCGAAGCGAATACTCCACCACCATCACCGACTTCCAGACCGGCCTGGACCTGCTTCTCGAAGGCACTTCTCATTCGGTCAAGATCCCTGTCACCCGAACGGGCTCGCTCAATCAGGGCACCTACATACGCGGAGCCAACAGCTACACGCGCTACTCCTCGGACACCGTCAATGAGCCGATCGACGACGTGGTCCGCAACCTCATTCGATACGGGGTGATCCTTCCTACGGAGTCGGACCGGCTCTCTTATGACAATGAGACTCTGACCACGCGGTTCACGGCGAAGAACCTGTTGGAATCCGTCCGCACGTTCATTTCCACCTACAACGATACGATGCGCACAATCAATGATCTCCTCGCGGGGAACCGTGCGCTTCTGGATGATCCCACGCTCGAATCGGTTCGCACCGATCTGGTCAGGGGCGCGGAGTTTCCTGTGGGAGTGCTGGACAAGAATCAGGATGAACTCAAAGAAATCGGCCTCGAGAATTCGAAGCCGGAGAAGATGACCTTCCTCGAAACATCCGTCTTCTCCCTTCTCCAACGACTCCGGCTCGGCCCTGCCGCCGGGTCGAATGTGCCAAAGGGTGAGCGCTCGATCTTCGCCAAACTCGACTCCGTGGGGATCACCTCCCTTACGGATGATTCGCTCAAACTGGACGAACAACGTTTCCTGTTCGAAGCGAGCTACCGCCCCGACCGGATCCAGGATCTATTCATCCCCGAAAACGCACCCGGAGTCGCCGACCGACTGGATGAGATTCTGCGTCGATTCACGAAGGATGGAACGGGGGCGATCGATCTCCACCTCACCCAGTTCCAGCGAATCCTTGACAGGCCGGAGGACGCGCGACGGCTGCCCCAGGAGGCCGGACGCATCCAATCGCTCCGGCTCAAGGGCGGGATCCTCAAGGACCTCCTGGTCTAGGTATGCTCGACGCGGTCACAAGTTGCGCTTTTCCTAACGGTGGTAGCCGCACCCTTTACGGGTGCGTCTTCGGACGCGGGCATAAAAGCCCGCGGCTACCAGCCAACGCCATTTCGGGTGCGGTGGGGTTGGCAAAAAAGTTCAAATTGTGACCGCGCTTGGTATAACCATCTTTGTGCCCGACGGCCCCCATCCACAGGAGCGTGGATGGGGGCGCGTCTTAGACGATTGCCGACTACCCGAGAAGCGTGAGCACGCTTTGGGAGAGCAGGTTGGCCTGGGCCAGGAACGCCATGCTGGCCTGGCTCAGAATCGATCTCGATGTGAACGCCGCCACTTCCGTCGCGAAGTCCACGTCTCGAATCTGCGAGAGCGATGCCGTCAGGTTCGTGTTGGTGTTCTCATCGCCCTTCTGCGCCTGGATGTAGGTGTCCTGGGCAGCGCCGAGCGCCCCCCGGAAAAACGACAGCGATCGAACCGCCGCATCCACGGAGGTCATCACGCTCTTGGCCGAGGAAATCGAAGAGAACGTGCCTAGCTGGAGCATGCCGGAGTTGGTCGCGGTGCCCGTGACAATGCCACCAGCTACGCGCAACGAATTCTCCACCGAAGAGACGCCGTTTCCGAAGGACAACCCCGAGAGGACGTTCGCCGACGGTCCCAATGCGAACTTCAGCCCGGGGAGCGTCAAGCTCGTGGTGATCGACGCCAGTGAACCCGTCCCGCCGGAGGAGTTCGTCGTCGACAGCAACTGGATGCTCCCGTACTTTGTCGTGCTCAGCACACGCTGCATCTCGCTCTTGAGATTCGTGAATTCCGTGGTCAAGCCCACACGTCCCGCCGAGTCCACCGTTCCATTGGTCGACTGCAGCGCAAGGGTGCGGAGCTTGTTCAGGATATCCACAATTCCCGATGTCGCCGAATCCGCAATCTGGATCAGCGTCACGGCCTCCGCCGCATTGCGGCCGGACTGGGCAAAGCCGATCGCATCCGCGTTCAACTTCTGAGAAATCGAGAGGCCGGGAATATCGTCCGACGGCCGGACAATCCGAAGTCCGGACGACAATTTCTGAATCGAGTCTTGAGCCGCCCCGAAGTGGCGGTTCAGGTTCAGGGTCGCATTGAGCGCCCCGATGTTGGTATTGATCCTTGTGCCCATGGTGTCACCTCCTTATGATCACACGCCTTCCGACAGCTCCAGGAATGGGCGCAGACAGTTCCGAAGGTGCGGACCGCTTTCCTCCGTCGGTCCGGCACTGTGCGCCTCCCCGGCTGAACGCAATGGCGTTGGCACTTACATCTTGACGTATTCTTTTTCAGGTACGGTCGAAATCTACATCTCTGCCTCCTTTTCTATCCGAGCAACTGCAGAACGGATTGATTCAGCAGGTTGGCCTGGGCCAGGAAGGCCGTGGCCGCCTGCTGCAAAATGGATGCTTGAGTAAAATTCGCCACCTCGGATGCAAAATCGAGGTCTCTCACCTGGCTCAGCGCGGCGGTGACGTTGAATCCCATGTTCTCGTCCGCCTTCGAAGACACGCCCAGGGCGTCCTGGGTGCCCCCCAGGGCTCCCCGGAAGAAGGACAGCGAACGAATGGCGGCGTCGACGGATGTAATGACGCTTTTTGCGGCGGAGACCGAGCTGAGCGTCCCGTAGAGCAGGTTCGACGTGCCTCCGGACACCCTCATGGAGTTCTCAATGGAAGATACGCCGTTGATGAAATTGACCGGCATCATCTGATCCGCACTCGGTCCCAACGCAAATTTCACACCCGCCAGAGTCAAACTGGTGGTCAGCGCCCCGGTGGATCCGGATCCTCCCGCGGAATTGGTGGTCTTGAGAAGAACGATGTCACTGTAGCGCGTCGTATTCATGACGCGTTGGATCTCACTCTTCAAGTTTGTGAACGCCGCGCTCAGGCCCGTCCGACCCGCCGAATCGACCGTCCCATTCGCGGCCTGGAGCGAGAAAACCCGGATCTTGTTCATGATGTCGACGATATCCGCCGCGGCGCTGTCGGCGATCTGGATCACCTCGATGCCTTCGCTGGCGTTCCGTGCGGATTGCTGGAAGGCCATGGCATCGACGCGAAGTTTGACGGAAATGCCGATGTACCCCGGATCGTCCGCCGCCTTCATGATGCGGAGCCCCGAGGAGAGGTGTTCGAGCGAGTTCTGCGCGCGCTGGTTGTGCCGGTTCAGATACAGAGCTGTATCCAGCGCGGCCAAATTGGTGTTCAGACTGATCAACGCTTACCTCCCTGTAAGCTGGTCCGCCTATGGGCGGACTCCTCTCGCCCCGAATCCTTTCGGAGCGTTCTTCCATCGGGCGCGTCCTAGGTGGAGCTGGCCGCTTCCCTTTCTCCTAGCGCAATTTCAGCCCGTATCGACACCATCGGAAGGATCGGTAGAAACTTTAGGGGAGGTAGGATCCCCGCCCCGGCGCGGGGAGGGGCGGCGGCAGGGGCGAGGCATGCCTCGCCCCTACTGCTCGTTCTCTCGAATGAGACTCATGAAACGGACAAGGCGCTCATCCGTTTCCCGGAGCCTCGAGCACAGAGAGCGGGCGATATTGAGAACCAGGTGAAAGGCAAAACTGGAGTGGTTTGCGAGAAATTTCTTCAATTCGTCTTCAGGAAGGAATTCGCAAATGGTGGCTTCGGACGCAATGATGGCGGCAATGGTGGGCTGCCCGTCCAAGAACGACATCTCACCGAAAAATTCCCCGTCGCTGAGATAGGCGATGACCTCGGGACCCGACGATCCCCTCTTTTTCACCACCCCCACTCTCCCATTTCGAATGAAATAAATGCCCCCACTCATCTCTCCCTCTTCGATGATGGACTGCTTGCCCTCGAAGAAACGCTCCTGGGAAAGCTGGAGGATCTCTTCGGACTCTTCAGGCGTGAGTTTTCTGAAAATGGGGTGGTTTTGGAAGAACCCCTTTCGCTGAATCAAGAACCGGCTCCCATAATCTGAAGTAGACTCTCCACTGTTCTCGCCATCACGTCAAGCGCCGGGGCGGGATACACGCCTAGAAAGAGCACCAGGACGGCCAGAGGCGCCAGCGTGAGGATTTCCAAACGATCCACATCCGGAAGACCGGCAAATTTCGGATTCAGCGGGCCAAGAAACACCCGCTGGAGGGTCCACAACACGTAGGCCGCCGTGATCACAATGCCAAGCACACTCACCACGGTCAGCCAGCGATACGGGCCGAAGGCCCCAAGGAAGCAAAGCACCTCGCTGACAAAGCTGCTAAGCCCCGGCAGGCCCAACGCGCCGAAAAATGCGAGGCCCGAGATCGCGGCGTATAAAGGCATGCGGACCGCCAGCCCTCCAAACCCGTCCAGGTCTCGGTGGTGGGCCCGATCGTAGATCACGCCGACCAAAAGGAAGAGCATCGCCGTGACGGCTCCATGATTGAACATCTGGAGGAGGCCGCCGTTCAGTCCGTGTGCGGTGAAGGACGCCATCCCCAGGGTGGCGATACCCATGTGGCTGATACTCGAGTACGCCACCAGTTTCTTGAAATCCTTTTGGGCCATGGCGCAAAAGGCGCCGTAGATGATGTTGATCACGGCGAGGGCCGGCAGCACGTAGATCTCCTTCGAGAACCAGAAACTCTCCTCGGGAAGCATCGTGAAGTTGATCCGGTAGAGGCCGTACGTCCCCATCTTGAGGAGAACTCCGGCAAGGATGACGCTGACGGCGGTGGGCGCCTCCACGTGCGCATCGGGAAGCCAGGTATGAAACGGGAATAGGGGAATCTTGATCGCGAACCCGATGAACAGGAGAACGAAAATGAATTTCCAGAACGGCCCGTCGAAGGCGGCACGCTGGGCGATGATCTGCGTCATGTCGAAGGTGTGGGGTTGCGTGTTGAAGTAGAACGCCAGCATCGCCACGAGCATCAGCACACTCCCAAGGAGCGTGTAGAGGAAGAACTTGATGGCCGCGTATTCCTTCCGGGGCCCGCCCCAGATCCCGATGAGAAAATACATCGGCAGAAGCATCACTTCCCAGAAAACGTAGAAAAGGAAAAAGTCCAATGCGAAGAAAACGCCCAGCATGCCCGTCTCCAAAAGCAGGAATAGGGCAAAGTACCCCTTGGCGCCTTTTTGGATCGAACGGGAGGCCGGAATACAGAGCACACTGAGCAGACTGGTCAGGACGACCATCAGAATGCTCAGGCCATCCACCCCCATGAAATACTGGACATTGAAGGCGGGAATCCATGCGGCCTTCTCTACGAATTGAAGACCGGAACCATCGATTCCCGCCGCGGTGCGGTCGAACGCAGCGAAGAGCCAAACGGACAGAACAAGCGACGGTAGGGTGGCGATCTGGCTCACACCCCGGATCCATCGGATTTTTCCGGACGGAACCATGAGAACAAGGACCGCACCGGCCAGGGGCAGGAACGTGATGAGCGTGGGAAGGTGGTTTCGAATCATAGTCGGATTTGGAGCCATAGCACAAGAAAGACACCGATGAAAATGACGAAGACATAGTTTTGTACGACGCCCGACTGGACCAGCCGGAGCGCGCGTCCGAATCCGTCAAAGAGCCAAGCCGTGAGATTCACAGCGCCATCCACCCCTCGCAGGTCAACCGTTCCACTCGCGAAGGCCGTTTCCTTCGTCAAGCGCCCCGCTCCGTTGACCGCTCCGTCGATGACGTCGCGGTCGAAGGCCCCGAGTCCGTCCTTGAGATGAAGTATCGGCATGACTACCGCCCGATCGTAGGCCTCATCGACGAAAAAGCGTCCCTTGACCCATCGGACCAGTGCCGGGATCCATCGATCGGCCTGCGCCTGAACCTGCTTCCCGCGTCGGTGCACCCACCAAGCCGTCAGGATTCCCAACAGCGCGACGCCGGAACCACCGATGGCGGAGGCGACGACTCCACTCCCGGCCCCCCCGTGAGCTTCGGCGCCCGGTTCCAGGAAATCCTGCAAGAAACTGTGACCCAACCAATGGGGCAATCCGAGCCACCCACCCGCCGCCGCGCCGACCGCCAGAAACAAGAGCGGACCCAGCATCACCCAAGGGCTCTCGTGAATGTGGTGGTAGACGTGTGAGTTCCCCCTGAAGGAGCCCCCGAAAACCGAGAACATGAGCCGGAAAATGTAGAACGCTGTCAGGAAGGCGACCGCGAGCGAGGCGATCCACGTCAGCCGATCCGTCTGCCAAGCGCTCACGAGAATCTCATCCTTGCTGAAGAACCCCGAGAAGGGCGGCACGCCGGCCAGGGCAAGCGATCCGATCAGAAACACGGCAAAGGTCCAGGGCAATTTCCGAATCAGTCCCCCCATCTTCCGCATGTCCTGCCTGTCGTTTTCGTTCTCCGCGGCGTGCAGAGCATGAATCACGCTCCCCGCGGAAAGGAACAGCAGCGCTTTGAAGAAGGCATGGGTGGTGAGGTGAAACATCGCCGCACTTCTCGCATGCCCTCCCGCCGCCACGAACATGAGGCCCAGTTGACTCACGGTGGAATAGGCCAGAACCTTCTTGATGTCATTTTGTCCCACGGCGATCAGACCTGCCAGGAGGGCCGTGGCCAGACCCACGATGGCGACAAGGTGGGAGGCCGTGATGGCCACATCGTAGATCGGGGAGGCACGCACGACCAGGTACACACCGGCCGTAACCATTGTGGCGGCATGGATCAACGCGCTCACCGGCGTGGGGCCCGCCATGGCGTCCGGCAACCAGACGTAGAGCGGGATCTGGGCCGACTTCCCGGCCGCTCCGCAGAAGAGGAGCAGGCCGATGAGATTGGCGAGGAACGGAGTCGCGTACAATGCCGGCCCGCCTAGAGAGGCAAAGGAGAGGGGAGATACTCCCGCCCCGGCCTCCTGCCGCGACAGAAGGAGCACCGCCACAAGGAAACCGAAATCCCCGATTCGATTGACGATGAACGCCTTCATGCCGGCTTTCGCCTTCTGGATATCCGTGAACCAGAAGCCGATGAGAAGGTAGGAACAGAGACCCACCCCTTCCCATCCAATGAACATCATCAAGACGTTCTCACTGAGAACCAGGACGAGCATGAACGCAACGAACAAATTCAGGTAGGCGAAGTAGCGGGAGTATCCAGAGTCTCCCTTCATGTATCCAACCGAATAGACATGAATGAGAAAACTGACCCCGCTGACGACCAAGATCATCCAGGACGAAAGGGGATCGATCAGGAAGGCGAACTGAGCCGTGACCGGCCCGGCCCGCAGCCACGTGAAAAAGGAAATGATCTCCGAGGCACCGTGTGGAGCGCGCAGCACCGACTGAAACGTTCGAAGCGAAAGCAGGAATGACGCGAGCACCGCCCCCGGAGCCACCACGGAGACGAAACGGGGCCCGAGCTTCTTCCCGAACGCGCCGCAGAGGATGGCTCCCGTCAAAGGGGCAAGAACGATCCAGATTTCGGGATGCATCCCTACCCCTTCAATTCCCGAACTTCATCCGCATTGGCTGTGCGAACCTGGTGGTAGATCGCCAACGTGGCCGCGAGCACGACCACGGCTTCGGCGGCCGCGAGAAGGATGACAAAAATCGCCGCGACCTGACCTTCGAGTGGAACTCCTCGGAGCTTGGCTGCGGCCGCAAAGTTGAGCGCCGCCGAATTCAAGATCAACTCGACCCCCATGAGCACACCGACCGCGTGCTTTCGGCGGATCACGCAGAATCCCCCAAGGAGAAACAGGCCGGCCGCCACCATCATGAAATGGTGAGGAGGGATCACTCCGGTTTCCCTTCGGGGCGGAGCTCTTTGCGAACCAGTATGACGGCCCCCAAAAGCGTGATCACCATAACCAACGAGATCAGTTCGAAGGGAAAGAGATACTGTCCCACGAGGGCGTTTCCGATCTCTGCCGTTCCGGCATCGGTTTCGGGCCGGCTCCCGCCTGGAGGAAGCGCCCGGGTCACGCGCCAGAGAACGAATCCGAGGCCCGCCATCACCAAAACGGCCGGGAACGTGGTCAGCGCACTACGAGAAACCTGGACATCATAGGAATGCCGCGTGAGCATGACACCGAACAGCACCAGAATCTGGATGCCCCCAACGTAAACAAAGACCTGGACCCCCGCGAGGAATTCAGCCGACAACAGGATGTACAGGCCGGCAACACCGGCGAAGGTTCCAAAGAGAGCGAACGCAGCTCGGACGATATTCCGACTGAAGACCACGACAGTCGCCGTTCCCAGTGTAAGTGCGACAAGGGCAGAGAAAATGATCTGTTGCGCACTCATTTCGGGATTGTCCGGGTCTTATGTCCGCGCGGATTATATCGGGGGAACCCCAAACGTCAACCCACGTGGCTGACGCGCCGCGTCATTCCGGCGTGAATCCCAATCACCACTCCGATCGCCGTCCGTGTAGCGAAGCGAAGGGGACGGAGGATCGATTAAACTCAACGGGCTGATGGAGCATGCAAGCCGGCCACAACCGGAGCATCCGCGTGCTATGGGAAACATCACCTGTCCATCAGATTGCAAAGTTGCCTATTTATTCGGCACTCACGGAAATCCCGTCCAGCCAAAGTGATGCGATCAACGTCCCGGTCTGGTTATTCACAGTCTATCCACTTTTTCTGTGGAGAACTTCTTGGCTCTCCCCCATAATTTTTCCCATTCGCTCGCCTTCAATCTTGAAATGTCGAGTCCCAACCGACTTGCTTCCGATTCCATGTATTGAAAACGCTGCACAAACCGATTGACCGTTCCATGAAGCGCCGATTCGCCGTCTACTCCCCAGAATCGACCCAGATTGATGAGCGTAAAGAAAAGATCTCCCAATTCCTCCTCGACACGACGCTTTTTCCCATGCTTCAATTCATGCTCAAGCTCGCCGAACTCCTCTTTCACCTTCCTGAGAACACCGCGTGAGTCCTTCCAATCGAAACCCAGCCGGGCCGCTTTCTCCGAAACTCGTCTTGCCCTCATCAGCGCAGGCAGCGCCCTCGGAACGGAGGCCATCACAGACCGACCGTTTCCCTCCCGCGCCTTGGTGCGAGCCCACTGCTTGAGAACTTGATTCGCGGTTCGGAGCCCGGTTCGTTTGAACACGTGTGGATGACGGCGAACCAATTTGCTCGACAGCGCATCGGCCACGTCGTCCACATCAAACCATTTCTTTTCCCACGCCATTTGAGACAGGAAAAACACCTGATATAGCAGATCTCCCAACTCCTCCTTGAGGCCTTCTCTCTCTGCTCGCGACACAGCGGTATGCACACTGCGCTTCCGGCCGCCTCTGTGATCCTGTTGTCCGCGGTGACGGGAAAATTGTTCCAAACACTCGACTACCTCATAAGCTTCCTCAACCACATAGGGGCGTAAAGAGGAAAAAGTCTGTTTTCGGTCCCACGGACATCCTCCCACCGTGCGGAGTCTCCGCGAAACACGCTTCAACTCCATCCACGGATCGCGCTTCTTACGCCGCGACATTCTTCCTCCGCCAGACGAACAGAAGGACAGTCGCCGCGACGCACATGTAGGCGAAGACGTCTCCGAAACGGACGTAGAAAGTCCCCACGCCTTTGGTGCGGATTTCATTCAACAGGATTCCCTCTTTCTGGAGCGGCAACGTGCTCACGATCTTGCCGGTTGGCGCAATAAATGCCGATATCCCGGTGTTGGCGGCTCTTGCCATATCGGTCCTTGCTTCGACGGCGCGGAATGCAGCCATAGCCAGATGTTGGTAGGGCGCGCTGGTCGGACCGAACCACGCATCATTCGTTATGATGACCGCGAGGTTCGCCCCCTTGCGAAAAGCCTCTCGCGTAATCTCAGGGAATATGGATTCGTAGCAGATCAAAGGCGCCACCTTGAAGGGTTGGGCCTCCAAGAGTCTCATGTCGGTCGCCGATGAAAAGTTTCCCGCCACCGCGGATATTTTTTCGATGGGCAGCCACCGGGTGAGCGGCACGTACTCTCCGAACGGAACGAGATGCATCTTGTCGTATCGACCACCCACCTCCCCTTCGGCGGACATCACAAAGGCACTGTTGAAGAAAAATTCCATGCCTCCGGCCTGCCTGGCGCTCAGCGCCCCGAAGATCATCGTTACGCCGTGCGTGATCGCCATCTGCCTCAGGCTCAACTGGGCCTCGCCGCTCAGGTTGAAATAGTACGGCACCGAGGCTTCCGGCCAGATTACGATTTTCGCGCCGGCCGCCACCGCCTCCCGGATAAGCCGCTCGTAGATCTTGAGCGTTTCCTGTCGGTACCCGGGAGTCCATTTGACCGCCTGGTCGATGTTTCCTTGCAGAACCGCCGCTTTCACGGTCGGTCGATCGGACGCCAAAGCTTCAACGTGCCCGATGCGGACCCACCCGTACCCGTAGACCAGCGCCAGAATCACTCCGACACACAAGGCCTCCGCCCAGAGGGACCGTTTCTTCCCCGTGGCCCACCCTTGGTGTAGCAGGACGTTCACGGAAACCAGGAGAAAGGACACCCCATAGGGCCCGGTAATCTCCGAAATCTGGATCCACCGAACATGTTCGAACTGGCTGTATCCAAGGATCATCCACGGGAAGCCGCCGAGGGGCACGTAGTTCTTCACCCATTCCAAGGCCGCCCACACCACCGGGAGTGCGACCAAACGAGCCCAGGCCGGATCGTCCTTGAGAGCGGACGCGAACCAGGTGAATACACCCACGACGAGCCCCAGCCATCCCGCCAGGAGGATCAGCGCAAGGAGGGCGATTGGAATGGCCACTCCTCCGTAGAACTCGAGCGTGTAAGGGATCCAGTAGATGATCGTGCACCAGGCGGCCGTCCCGAACAGCCATCCCCATCGAAACGCCTTCGCTCTCGGCATCCGATGGGCCAGGTCGAGCAGAGGCACCAGGCAAATCCACGCGAACCCCGCGTACCCGAACTTGGGGAAGGTCAGAAAGAACAGGAGCACGAACAGCATCCCGCTGACCCATTCCCGACCCAGGCGCCCCTTCATGCGTCAGCCTTCAGTTCAATGCCCAAGGACGAACCAGCCCCGTCGCCGAACAAGAACTTCCTTTCCCGGGGGTGGGATGAGATTGACGCGGTTGTCGCCGGAGGGGATGCAGCCCATGCGCACGGGGCTTGCGCACGGAGTTAGGCCGACTTCTTATCTTTCTTCTTGTCCTTCTCGGCCTGGTCGGGCTTGGCGGGAGGGGTGCGATCCACCAGTTCGAGGAGAGCCTGCGGGCTGTTGTCGCCCTGCCGGTTATCGATCCGGAGGATTCGCGTGTAGCCGCCCGGACGGGAGGAATATCGCTTGGCCAGATCGGAGAATACTTTCGTGGTCGCCTCCTTGCTTCGGAGCGCGGAGAAGGCCAGCCGCCGGGCATGAAGGTCTCCACGTTTGCCCCACGTGATCGCTTTCTCGGCGAGCCGTCGCACTTCCTTCGCCTTGGCCACGCTGATGTGGAGACCCTCGTGGAGGAGCAGCGAGACCGTCAGATTCCGGAGCATGGCAAGACGGTGCGACGTGGGCCGTCTCAGCTTGCGATGTCCTACGCGATGCCGCATGTCCGGTCGACTTTCTAGTTCCCCGCCGCCTGCATTTCCATCGGAGAAGCGGACTCCACCATCATCTCGGTTCCGGGAATTTTCATTCCGAGCGAGAGTCCCATGCCCGAGAGGATTTCCTTGATCTCATTCAACGATTTCCGGCCGAAGTTCTTGTGCTTCAAGAGCTCCTCTTCCGTCTTCTGGACGAGTTCGCTGATATACCGGATGTTGGCCTGCTTGAGGCAGTTCGCCGACCGGACGGTGAGCTCGAGTTCATTGATGCTCTTCGAGAGGCTCATCATATATTGTGAGCTCTGGCTGTCCGTGTCATTGCCCTTCTTGGACCCAAGGTCCTTTTCTTCAAACGTAATAAAAACAGCCAACTGCTCCTTGAGGATTTTGGCCGCGTAGGCGATAGCTTCCTCCGGCTTGAGGCTGCCGTCCGTGGTCACCTCCAGGGTCAGGCGGTCATAGTCCGTCCGCTGGCCCACGCGCGCCGGTGTAACCGTAAAATTTACCTTCTCGATCGGCGTATAGATCGCATCGAGTTGGATCGTCCCGATCGCCTGAGTCTGCTTCTTCATGACCTCGGCCGGCAGGTAGCCGCGTCCCATCTGCATTTCGAGCTCCATTTCGAGTTTCCCGCCCTTATCGAGCGTGGCGATATGCTGTTCCGGGCTGAGAATTTCCACGGAGGAATCGACCTCGATCTGCTTCGCGGTGACTTCACCCGGACCCGACGCCTTGAGGCGCCCGATCTTGGTCTCCGACGTGTGCATCTTGAGTTGGATGCCCTTCAGGTTGAGCACCAAATCCGTCACGTCCTCCACCACGCCCGGGATGGTGGAAAATTCATGCAGCACGCCTTGAAGACGGATCGCGGTGATGGAAGCCCCTTGAAGGGACGAAAGCAGAACGCGCCGGAGGGAGTTCCCCAGCGTGATCCCAAACCCTTTCTCCAGGGGTTCCACGACGAATTTGCCGTACCGGTCGGTCAGCGTCTTGTCGTCCGCCACCATGCCTTTCGGCTTGATGAGTTCTGTCCAGTTCCTCTCGATCATGCTGAGCCTCCTTTGTCCGCCTCGGCGGGCCTACCGTGAATAAAATTCGACGACATGCTGCTCTTCGAAGGTTTCCGAAATGTGCTCTCTTCGGGGCAGTTCCTTCACACGTCCCACCCGCTTGTCCTTGTCGCTCTCGAGCCAGTCGGGCACCGTCTTCCGAGTGGAGAACTCCACCGCTTCCCCCCACAGGGGCATCTCGCGGCTTCCATCCCGGATCCGAATGACATCCCCTTCTCGGACGAGATAGGACGGCGCGCTGACCTTGCGATCATTGACCAGGATGTGACCGTGCGTCACCACCTGCCGCCCCTGATTTCTCGTCTTGGCGAATCCCAGACGAAAGAGCACATTGTCCAGCCTCCGCTCCAAAAGCATCAGGAGCGTTTCCCCGGTCACACCTTTCTTCCTCAGTGCGTCCCTGAAAAACTTTCGGAATTGGCGCTCCATCATTCCGTAGGACCGCTTCATCTTCTGTTTCTCCCGGAGGCGGATGCCGTAGTCCGTCGCCTTGAGCCGGGATTGCCCGTGTTGCCCGGGCGGATAGGGGCGCCTTTCGTACGAGCACTTGTCCGTGTAGCAGCGATCCCCCTTGAAGAACAGCTTCACACCCTCGCGGCGGCAGATGCGGCAAACGGATCCCGTTGTGCGTGCCATGGGCTAGACCCTCCTCCGCTTCGGCGCGCGGCAGCCGTTGTGGGGAATGGGGGTCACGTCCTTGATGTAAAGAACGTGGAGACCGGCCATCTGAAGGCCCTGGACCGCCGCTTCCCGGCCCGGGCCCGGCCCTTTGACAAGGACGGAGACTCTGCGCAGCCCGTGGTCCATGGCCTTCCGACCCGCCACTTCGGCTGCTTTGGTGGCTGCGTACGGGGTGCCTTTCTTGGTGCCGGAAAAGCCGGCCGTTCCCCCGCTCGCCCAACTGAGCACATTTCCCTGGGGATCCGTCAGGGTCACCAGAGTATTGTTGAACGTCACGTTGATGTGGGCCACGCCGGCGGGAACGTTCTTCTTCCCTTTTTTCTTCCGTCGGGGAGCCGGCGCACCCTCGGGGGCTGCCGCCTTCTCCCCGGCCTCAGCCTGGCCGGGTGCATCCGGTGAGCCGGATTTCCGGCCCGCTCCCGATGCCTTTTTTTCCGCCGCTTCCGGCCTGGACCCTTTCTCGGCCTTATCGGTCTTCTTCGGTTTTTCAGCCTTTTCTTCAGCCATGATTTCTCCGGTCGGCCGTCCCTCCCGCCTCTGCGGCAGGATTTCAGCCGAAATGTTCCCTATCCTTTCTTCGAGCCCCTCGGCTTGCCGCGTCCTGCCACGGTCTTTCGGGGACCGCGTCGAGTTCGCGCGTTGGTACGCGTTCTTTGACCGCGAACCGGCAGGCTGCGCATGTGCCGCAGGCCCCTCCAGCATCTCAAATCGATGAGCCGCTTGATGTTCATTCCCTCTTCGCGCCGCAGGTCGCCCTCCACTTTGTAGCCCGTTTCGATCATATGACGGATCCGCGCGATGTCTTCACCGCTCAACTCCCTCATCCGCTTGTTGGGATCCACCTTCGCAGCCGCCAAAATATCGGCGGAAAGTTTCGGTCCGATTCCGTAAATGTAACCCAACGCGACTTCCACGCGCTTGGCGTCAGGCAACTCCACTCCAGCGATACGAGCCATTCCGATTTACCCCTGTCGTTGTTTATGTTTTGGGTTCGAGCAAATCACCCGGAGGACATTCCGGCGTTTCACGATCTTGCATTTCTGGCAGATCTTTTTCACGGAAGCCCGGACCTTCATCTTCGGCTCCTCAAGACTGCCTTCCAATAATGCGACCCCGCGTCAAGTCATACGGGGACATATCGATGACCACCTGATCGCCCGGAAGAATCTTGATGTAATGGAGGCGCATTTTTCCGGACATGTAGGCCAGAACCTCCTGGCCGGTTTCCAATTGCACGCGAAACATGGTGTTGGGAAGCGCCTCTTTGACCGTACCCATAAGTTGAATGCCCTCAACCTTAGCCATTACCTCGGAACCTGAGTCAGAATCTCCGGCCCGTTGCTCGTGATCGCCACCGTATGTTCAAAATGGGCCGAGAGGCTACCATCTTTGGTCCGAACTGTCCAGCCGTCCGGCTCCACGCGCACCTCGCTGCCTCCCGCATTCACCATCGGTTCGATCGCCAGCACGAGACCCTCGGTCAAGGGGACACCCTTCCCGGCCTGCCCGTAGTTCGGCACCTGGGGGTCTTCGTGGAGTTGGCGCCCGATCCCGTGGCCCACGAACTCCCGCACCACCGAGTACCCTCGCTCCTCCACGTAGGCCTGGATGGTATGCGAGATGTCGAACAGTCGATTGCCCGTGCGCGCCTTCTCAATTCCCCTGTAGAGCGATTCACGCGTCGAGTCCACCAGCCGGCGGATCTCGTCCGAGACCTCGCCGATGATGTAGGTAAACGCCATGTCAGCATAGAAGCCGTTGTGGATCAGCCCACAGTCAACTCCTACGATGTCCCCGGCCGTAACTTTCTTGTTCCGATTGGGAATTCCGTGAACGACTTCGTCGTTGATCGACACGCAAAGGGAGGCCGGGTATCCCCGGTAGCCCTTGAACGCCGGCTTGGCCTTGTGCTTCACGATCCAGTTCTCCGTCTCGCGGTCCAGATCAAAAGTCGATACCCCTTCCTTGACCCACTGTCCCAGCTCTTGGAAAAGCTCGGAAAGGAGCCGGCATCCGTCTCCGATGACTTTCAACTCATCCTTTGATTTCAGATCAATCACCGGAATACCTCGAAAACGATCCCGCCTTCCCCGGACCGACCCAACCGGCGCGGACACGCGCTCCCTGCCGGCGATTTCCTGGTTTTCCATGCCGTTCCGTCAAACCCATCACGACGCGGCGGCTTCGGCCTTCGGCGCTCGCCCCGCCATGATCTCGACCAATTTCGCCTGAACCGAATCGATGGGGCCGTCGCCGTCCAACCGTCTCAAAATCCCCGAGGCTCCGTAGTATTCGGCCAGAGGCTCGGTGCTCTCCCGGTACACCTTGAGTCGTTCCCGGATCACATCTTCGCGATCGTCACTCCTCTGAATAATCTCCGCCGCGCACTTCTCGCATTCGGCTCCCTTTGCCGACGGTTTGTAGAGGATGTGGTACTCGGCTCCGCATGCCTTGCAGACACGCCGACCCGTCAGGCGCTTCACCAGAGCCTCCTCGTTCACCTCGATCAGCATGACAAAATCCAACGGCCTCCCAATACCCTTCAGCATGGAATCCAAGGCCTCCGCCTGCGCGGTGTTTCTTGGAAATCCGTCGAGGATAAAACCCTGCGCGCAGTCCGATCGCTTGAGCCGCTCTTCGATGATACCGACGACGATTCCATCCCGGACGAGTTGGCCGCGATCCATGTACATCTTGGCCTCAACGCCGAGCCTTGAACGCCGTTTGACGGCATCCCGCAACATGTCGCCCGTGGAAACCTGGGGCACGGAGTATTTGGCCGACAGCATCTTGCTTTGCGTCCCCTTCCCGGCACCCGGCGGTCCCATCATCACCAGATTCAATCCGCACCTATCCCCGACGGCCTTTCAGTCGGCGCCCTTCCAGAAAACCCTTGTACTGCCGGACCAGGAGGTGGGATTGGACCTGCTGGATGAAATCCAGAGCCACGCCCACAACGATCAGGAGGGCGGTTCCTCCGAAGTAGAACGGCACATTGAATTCCCGGGCCATGAAGGTCGGCAGAAGAGAGATCAAGGCCAGATAGGCCGCACCGCCCAGCGTAATCCGGCTCAGGACCGCGTTGATGTATTCCGCCGTCTTTCTACCCGGCCGGATCCCCGGGATGTAGCCGCCATATTTTCGGAGGTTGTCCGCCACGTCCACCGGATTGAAAATGACGCCCGTGTAGAAAAAGCAGAAGAAGACAATCATGAGAATGTAGGCGGGGGTATAGAGGAACTTCCCCGGCGCAAAGGCGCCGAAAATCATTTGCAGCGCGGGATGCTGGGAGATCTGCGCCGGGTACGCCATGAAGGCGAGCAACGCCGAGGCAAAGATCGGGGGGATCACGCCCGCCACATTGATCTTGAGCGGAAGGTGGGTGTCCTGTCCCTGAAAAACCTTTCGTCCAACCATGCGCGTAGGGTACTGCACGGGAAGTCTTCGCTGCCCCATCTCCACAAAGACAATGAATCCGATGGACCCCACGATGAGCAGGAGGACAAGCAATGCCACCAGGATTTCCATTTCCCCGGTCTGGATGAGACGGAACATGTTCGACGTGGCCGAGGGAATTCTTCCGACGATGCCGGCAAAAATGATGAGCGACACGCCGTTGCCGATTCCCCGGTGGGTAATCTGCTCGCCCAGCCACATCATGAACAATGTGCCGGCGGTCAGGGTGATCAGCGTGAGGATGCGGAAACCCCACCCGGGATGGAGCACAATCGGCTGCCCCCCCGGCGCGCTTCCGCGCTCCATTTGAAAAATCAGGAAGGTGCCCTGAACAATGCAAACCAGAATCGTGCCGTAGCGCACATACTGGTTGATTTTTCTTCGGCCTTGCTCACCCTCTTTCTTCAACGCTTCGAGTTGAGGGATGACTTGGGACAAAAGATCGGCCGCAATGGAGGCCGATATGTACGGCCACACGCCCAGGGCGAATACGGACAGACGGGAAAGGCCACCGCCGGTGAACACGTCCAGGATGCCCATCAGCCCACCGCCCTGGGCTTGGAACCAAGCCGTGAGCGCCGTGGCATCCACCCCCGGCGTCGGCACGTGGATCCCCAGCCGGTAGACCACAAGCAGACCCAGGGTCACCAAGAGCTTCTTCCCCAGCTCGGGAACCTTGGCGACGTCCAGCAGGGCTTCCTTCATCCTGAGATGACCTCCGCCTTCCCTCCGGCCTTTTCAATCGCTTCCTTTGCGGTCCGGCTGAAGGCGTGCGCCTTCACGGTCAATACCCGCTCCAACTTGCCATCACCCAGAATCTTGATCCCGGACCCGCCGCGTACCAGCCCCCATTCGGCCAGGAGTTCCGGCGTCACTTCCTTCGCCTCTCCAGGCACACGCGCAAGATCGGACAGATTCACAACCGCCGTCGTTTTGCGAAAAATATTCACGAATCCGCGCTTGGGGAGCCGACGATGGAGCGGGGTTTGACCGCCTTCAAACCGGGGATGCACGCCGCCACCGGAGCGGGATTGCTGCCCCTTGTACCCCTTGCACGCCGTGCGCCCGTGGCCGGATCCCAAGCCGCGGCCTACTCGCTTGTTTTTCGCATGGGAACCGGGGTTCCCCGTCAGGGTGTTAAGCATTTTCTTCCTTCACTTCAATCAGATGTCGGAGCTGCGCCACGATGCCCTGGGTGGACGGGTTGTCCGGCAACACGACACTCTTGTCGATGCGCGTCAGCCCCAGGCTCTTCAGCGCCCGCTGATGGCGGGGAATCGTGCCGCTGAGGCTCCGCCTAAGAGTGAGCCGTAGTCGTTTCAACTTTTCTCAGCCTTTCACGCAGTTTCGGCCGAAGGGCATACATTTCCTCGGGACTTTTCAGCTGGGTCAGAGCATCCACGGTGGCCTTGACCAGATTGTGCGAGTTGCTCGATCCCATGCTTTTGGTGAGAATGTTTTTCACTCCCACCGCCTCGAGGATGGCGCGCACGGCGCCGCCGGCGATGACGCCTGTGCCCTTCGACGCCGGCTTCAACAAAACCTTGCCCGCGCCGAAGTGGCCCAGAACTTCGTAGGGGATCGTCCCCCCCACGAGCGGGATCTTCACCATGTGCTTCTTGGCCTTTTCCAGCCCCTTCGAGATGGCGTCCGGAACTTCGTTGGCCTTGCTGAGGGCGAATCCGACGCGGCCCTGCCCGTCACCCACAACCACAATGCAGTTGAAGCTCAAGCGCTTGCCACCCTTGACCACCTTGGCCACTCGGCCGATGTGCACGATTTTTTCTATAAATTCATCCGCCACTCGTGTCCCGCTCCTTCAGCGCTAGAACTTCAACCCGGCTTCGCGCGCGGCATCCGCCAGCGCCTTCACTCGGCCGTGGTAGAGATACCCATTGCGATCAAAGACGACTTGCTTCACGCCTTTTTCCAGGGCCCGCTTCGCCAGCAGGGCGCCCACCTTTTTCGCCGCATCGACATTTCCCCCGTGCTTGGCTTTCCCCTTGAGTTCCTGCACGAGGCTGGATGCCGCTACAAGAGTTTTCGAGGTCAAATCATCCACGATCTGCCCGTAAATATGTTTGTGGCTGCGATACACGGTGAGGCGGGGCCGCTCCAAGGTACCGGACACATTCTTCCGGATCCGCCGCTTCCGTCGGGCGCGCTTGTCTTTCTTGAGGGTGTCCTGGCCCATCCTACGCCGCTTTCGCCACGGTGGCCTTGCCCACCTTGCGCCGGATGATCTCCCCGGCGTATTTGATCCCTTTTTCCTTGTACGGGTCCGCGGGGCGCGAATGTCGAATCACCGAGGCCAACTGTCCCACGTCGTGGCGGTTGGCTCCCGATACCGTAAGGGCGTTTCCCTTTTCCACTTTCACCTGGATTCCCTCCGGGATCGGAATTCGAACCGGGTGGTTGAATCCCAAGGTCAGGATCAATTCCTTCGCCTGGACTTCCGCCTTGAAACCCACGCCGCTGATTTCGAGCCCGCGACTGAAACCCTGCGAAACGCCGGTGACCATGTTGGCCAGTTGGGCCCGCGTGGTGCCGTACAACGGGGCCAATTCCTTCGACGGTGAATCCGGTCTAACCATGACATTGCCGTCCGCCACCTGTACCTGGATCCCCGCCGGGATGGTATGGTTGAGCTTTCCCTTCGGCCCCTCGACCGTGCAGACACGGCCCTGGACCGAGAGCTTTACGCCTTGGGGAATGGGGATGATTTTCTTGCCGATGCGGGACATGCCTCACCATACCTCGCATAAGTATTCGCCGCCAATCTTCTGCCGCCGCGCGTCGTCATCTGTTACGAGTCCGCGCGAGGTCGAAAAAATACCGATGCCATAGCCGCGGCGAACGCGGGGAATTTCCGCATGCCCCAGATACACCCGCCGGCCCGGCCTGCTGATCCGCCGGATCTGCTGGATGACCGATTGCTTGCCGGGCCCGTATCGCAGGAAAACCCTCAACATACCGAAACGACCATCATTGACGGCCATGAATTTCTCGATGAATTGCTCTCGCTCCAAGATTTCCGCCAGATGAACCCGCAGTTTCGAGACGGGAATCTCGACGAAGGTCCGGCGCGTGCGGACGCCGTTCTTGAGCCGCACAATCATGTCCGCTACAGGATCGCTGACCACGGCTACCAGCTCGCTTTCACCACGCCGGGAAGTTCGCCCTTCGACGCCAGCTTCCGGAAGCAAAGACGACACATGCTGAACTTCCGAATATAGGCCCGCGGACGCCCACACAAGGGACAACGGTTGTATGCCCGGACCTTGAACTTGGGCTTCATCCGGGATTTGAGTCTCAGACACTTCTTCGACATGGCAATCAACTCCTTTGGAACGGAACACCCAGTAGAGCCAGAAGCTCCCGGGTCTCGGCCGAGCTCTTCCCGGTGGTTACAAACGTCACATTCATTCCCCTGGGCTTGTCGATCCACTCGAACTTGACTTCCGGGAAGATGCCCTGTTCGCGGAGGCCGAGGGTGTAGCTGCCGCGCCCGTCGAAAGACTTGGTCGAAACGCCCTTGAAGTCCCTCACCCGCGGGAGGACAATGCTTACCAGCCGGTCCAGGAATTCGTACATGATATCCCCGCGGAGCGTGACCCGGCACCCGATGGATTGGCCTCGGCGGATGCCGAAATTCGAAATCGATTTCTTGGCACGGGTAACCACGGGTTTCTGGCCGGTGATCGCGGCCATCACCTGGGTCATGTTCTCCAGGGCTTTTGCGCCCTCAGCCTTCTTGGCCTCACCGATGCCCGAGTTGAGCACGATCTTGCTTAGCCGGGGCACGGCAAAGAGATTCTTCGCCGCCAACTGCTTCAAAAGCTTTCCGGCGACCTCCTTCGAGTAGAGCTGTTTCAATCGCGCGGTCATTTGTCCAGTGTCTCCCCGCATTTTGCGCAAAGCCTGACTTTGCCCCCATCGTCCAGCAACCGTACCCGCGTGCGGACGCCCTTCCCGCAACGCGTGCAATACAGCAGGACGTTTGAGATGTGGATGGGGGCCTCCTTCTCCACAATGCCACCCGGCTGCGTCTGACTGGGACGGGTGTGGCGTTTCACGATATTGACCCGCTCCACGACGACTCGATCCTTTTTCAGCAGCACCCGGAGAACCTTGCCGGTCTTGCCGCGGTCTTTTCCCACCTGAACGGCGACCACGTCGTCCCTTCGGACATGACCCGGCTCAAATTTGGCCATGCCTAGAGCACCTCCGGAGCAAGGGAAACGATCTTCATGAATTTGAGTCCTCGGAGCTCGCGCGCCACCGGTCCGAAGATGCGCGTGCCCAAAGGTTCATTATCCGTCCCCACGAGCACAATAGCGTTGTCGTCGAATCGAATGGTCGTCCCGTCCCTTCGCTTATGTTCTTTTCGGGTCCTCACCACCACGGCCCGGACGACTTCGCCCTTTGTAAGTTTCCGTGTGGTCTTATCCTTGTCGGTTCGTCGCGTCATGAGTTGCGGAATGGCTTCCCGCACGGAGATCGTGATGATATCCCCGATCCGCGCATAGCGCTTCTTGGCGTAGCCGACCATCCCGATGCACTGGGCCTTCCGGACACCCGTGTTGTCGGCCACCTCCAGAATGCTCCGGCGCCCGATCATGCGGCCGCTCCGCCTTCCGGCGCGGGAACTTCCCCGGCCGCGGACCCGGCCGTATCCGCCACGATTTCACCACCCTTCTGGATCACTCGCAGCACCGCCCAACGTTTTCGCTTGCTGATCGGGCGGGATTCCCGGATTTCCACGCGATCCCCCACCTTGCACTCGCTCTTTTCGTCGTGCACCAGAAAAGATTTCCGGCGGCGGAGGTACTTTCCGAACACCGTATGCATCTGCGTCCGGGTGACTTCGACGGACACGGTTTTCACCATGTTCGCGGAGACGACGACCCCTTCCAGGATGCGCCTATTTTTCTGCATGGGCCGCTTTCTCCTTTTGTCTCATGATGGTCAGAATTCTGGCTTTGTCCCGCCGCAGGAGGCGCCCTTTGGCGCTCGCCGGTCCACGGCGGCCTCGGGCTTCCAAACGGGCCTTGAGCATGTCGTTGCTGATGTCCTGGAGCTTCTTTCCCAGCTCATCACCGGTCATTTCTCTCAGCTCCCTCGATTTCAAACTCATAGCGTATCCGCCCTCGCGATGAATTTCGTCAGGACCGGCAGCTTGCTCGCCGCCAGTCGGAGCGCCGAAACGGCTTGGGCTTGACCTACGCCTTCGACCTCGAAAAGGACTTTTCCGGGTTTGATGAGGACATACCAACCTTCGATATTCCCTTTGCCTTTTCCCATACGCGTTTCGAGCGGTTTCTTGGTGAAAGGCATGTTCGGCTGCACCCGGATCCAAAGTTTGCCGCCCTTCCCCATGGCGCGAATGATAGCCACGCGACCCGCCTCGAGCTGACGATCCGTGACGTGACCGGCTTCCACGGCTTTGAGCCCGTAGGCGCCGAAGGCCAGATTCGTCCCCCCTTTGGCCACACCGCCGACCTTCTGGGTGTGGTAGAACCGGAACTTCGTCCGGCTAGGCTGCAGCATTCACGGCCTCCTTCTTGGGCGCCTGCAGCACCTCCCGCTCCAACACCTCTCCCTTGAAGATCCACACTTTCACGCCGATGACGCCATATTTCGTGTGGGCCTCGTGCACGCCGAAATCGATATCGGCCCGGAGCGTGTGGAGCGGAACGCGGCCTTCCCGATACCACTCCCGGCGGGCGATTTCAGAGCCGCCCAGCCGGCCGGCGCACATGATCTTCACCCCGAGCGCCCCGTATTGGAGCGCCGTCCCAATCGCCTTGCGCATCGCCCGGCGGTAGGAGATCCGGCTCTCGAGCTGGCGCGCCACGGATTGGGAAACCAATTGGGCGTCCGTCTCCGGACGGCGCACTTCCCTCACTTCCACTTCCACCTTAACGCCCTGCTTCTTCTCGATGATGTCCTCAATTTTCTTGCTCTCCACCCCTTTCTTCCCGATGACCATGCCGGGCCGGGAGGTGTGGACGATGACCTTGGGCGATCGCCCCGAGCGTTCCATCTCCACCTTGGAGATCCCCGCCGTGGACCACTCCCGCTGGATGATGTCGCGGATGAACAGATCCTGGTGGAGCCAGGTCGCATAGTCCTTCTCGGCATACCAGCGTGACGTCCAGTCCTTGACGATCTTGAGACGGAAACCGATCGGGTTGACTTTTTGTCCCATGCTACCTCGCTTCAGCCAGTTCAATGGAAATATGGCACATGCGCTTCCGGACCTTCCCGGCGCGCCCGAACGGCATGGGCCGAAACCGCTTCATCATCGGTCCCTCATCCACCACCGCTTTCGCCACGATCAGTTTTTCCAAGTTCATGTCCGTATGCGATTCCGCGCTCGCGACCGCGGCCTTCAGGAGTTTGAGAATGATACTGCTCGATTTTCTTTCCACGCCTCGGAGAATGGCCTCGGCCTCCTCCACCCGCTTCCCTCGAATGAGCCGGATGACGTCACGCACTTTCCGGGGCTTCAGCCGCGCGAATCTTAATTTGGCATTGGCCGCCACACGTCACCTCAACTCTTGGCCGGGGCCGCGGCAGGGGCGGCCGCTGCCGGCGCGGCTCCCGCGGCCGGCGCCGAGCCGGAGGCAGGGGCGCCCGCGGCGGCGGCGATGGACGCTTTCGACGGTACGCCATGCGTCGGTGATTTCCGGGTGGGAGCGAACTCTCCCAGCTTGTGCCCGATCATCGCCTCGGTGATGTAAACCGGATTGAACTTGTTTCCATTGTGGACCAGGAACGTGAACCCGATCATTTCGGGAACGATCATGCTGCGCCTCGACCACGTCTTGATCGGCTGCCGGGACGAGGCCCGGCCCATTTTCTCAATTTTCTCCAGCAGGTGGCCGTCCACGAAGGGTCCCTTTTTCAGCGATCTCGGCATTAGAGCCTCCGGTCCTTCACAATGTACTTGTCGGTCGACTTGTTCTTTCGGGTCTTGTACCCCTTGGCCAGCACCCCGGTCGGCGAAACCGGATGGGGATTGCCCTGGCCCGACTTGCCTTCACCACCGCCGTGCGGATGATCCACGGGGTTCATGGCCGCGCCGCGCACGTGCGGGCGCCATCCCATCCACCGCATCCGTCCCGCCTTCCCGATGGTCAGGTTCGAATGGTCGATGTTTCCAATTTGACCCACCGTGGCATAACACGCCAGGCGCACTCGGCGTATTTCTCCCGAAGGCAGCTTGATCTGCGCATAATCCCCTTCCTTCGCGAGTATCTGGGCGCCCCCCCCCGCGCTCCGCACCATCTGGCCGCCTCGGCCGGGATTCAATTCGATGTTGTGGACGATTTGACCTTCCGGGATGTTCAGCAACGGGAGCGCATTGCCGGTTTTCACGTCCGATTCGGGCCCGCTCACCACCGTGTCTCCGATCTTGAGGCCCAGGGGAGCCAGGATGTAGCGCTTCTCGCCATCCGCGTATTGAACGAGCGCCAGATCGGCGGAACGATTCGGGTCGTATTCCAACGCCACCACCTGGGCCGGCATTCCCACCTTGTCGCGACGGAAATCGATGATGCGGTAGAGCCGGCGGTGCCCCCCCCCCCGGTGACGCATGGTAATCCGGCCCTGGTTGTTGTGTCCCAGCGCCCGATGGCGGAAGTACACCAGCGACGGCTCCGGTTCCTTGTGGGTCAAGCCGGAGACATCCCGCATTTCACGGAACCGCGAGGCCGGTGAGCGGGGGCGGAGTCGTCGAAGCGGCATCGTATCAGGCCAGCGGCAGCCGCTGGCCCTCCTTCAGGGTTACGACGGCTTTCTTCCAGTTGGGCCGGCGCGACTCGAAAAACTTCATGCCCTTGGGGGAGCGGGTCCGGCCGGCCACGCCCTTGCCGCGCACGATCAGCGTGGCGACCCGGGTCACCGTGACCTTGTACAGTTTCTCGACGGCGTGTTTGATGGCCGTCTTGGTTGCATCCTTCGTCACTTCGAAAACCCACTGATTGTCACTCATCTGAAAACCCTTGGTTTTCTCGGTCACCACCTGACGGACCAGGAGATTCTGCCACCGTACTTCCTCAGGCTGAACGAGGATCTTGCTCATGACGGTTTCCCCTCCCCGTCGGCCTTGAACCAAGTCTTCAGGCTTTCCACTCCCTTCCGGGTCAACACGATCTTTTTGTGGAGAAGAATGGTGTACACATCCAGGTTCTGGGGAACCGTCAGGCGAACCTTCGGCAAGTTTCTCACGGCGCGCCTCAGCAACGGGTCCGGCGAAGCATCGATGACCAGCACGTTTTCTCCCACGCCGAGGGCCGACAGGATCACGGCCGCTTCCTTGGTCTTCCCCTTTTCCACCTTCAGCTCATCCACCACGGACAGGTTTCCGCTCTTGAATTGATGGGAGAGGGCCGAGAACAGAGCAGCGCGGTTCACTTTCTTGGGCAGGTGCCAGCCGTAGTCGCGGGGTAGCGGCCCAAATACGATGGCTCCACCCACCCAAATCGGCGATATGATGGATCCGGCCCGCGCGCGCCCCGTATGCTTCTGCTTCCAGGGCTTCTTGCCGCCGCCTTTCATGGCGCTTCGAGTTTTCGTGGAGGCGGTTCCCTGACGGAGCCGGGCCAGATGGGCGACGACGGCGGAGTGCATCAAATCTTTGCGGACACGAGCTTCGAACAACGCCGGGGGAAGATTCAAATCTCCCACGCGCTCATTTCGACTGTTGACAACCGGAACGGAGGCCATATCCGTCACCCTCAAGACGCTTTCATGATGACGAGAACTCCGTTCGGCGGTCCGGGAAGCGCACCTTTGATCAGAAGAAGCTGATCGCTTTCCTTCACCTCGACGACTTCGAGTCCCTTGATCGTGGCCTGTTTTGCGCCCATGTGCCCCGGGAATTCGCGTCCCTTGAGAACCCGACCGGGATCGGTGCCCGACCCCGCGCTCCCCGGCGCGCGGTGGAACATCGAGCCGTGCGAATCCTTGCCGCCCGTATGACCGTGACGCCGGATAACGCCCTGGAATCCCCGCCCCTTGGTCACGCCCGACACGCCGACCTTGTCTCCCTTGGCGAAAATGCCCACCGTGATTTCCTGCCCGAGTTGAAAGCCATCAATGGCGCCCACTTTGAATTCCTTCACATGACGGAACGCGCGGCCTCCACTCTTCTTGAAATGTCCGAGCATCGGCTTGGTGGCCCGATTCTCCTTCACGGCGGCGAACCCTACTTGAATGGCGCCATAACCATCCTTCTCCGGGGTTTTGATTTGCGTCACGAAACAGGGGCCGGCCTTGACCACCGTCACGGGCGTTACGGTTCCGTCCTTCTCGAAGACTCTGGTCATTCCGACTTTCGTCCCAAGGAGTCCGGAGAGCCCGCCCGCCATTTCGCCCTCATCCCTTCTTGATGCTGGCGCTCACGCCCGCCGGAAGCTCGAGCTTCGACAGGGCCTCGCCGGTCATCGATGTTCCGCTGATGATGTAGATCACGCGCTTGTGCGTGCGGATCTCAAAATGTTCGCGGGATTTCTTATTGACATGGGGCGATCGAAGAACACAAAACCGGTTGATCTTGGTGGGCAGAGGAATGGGGCCGGCCATCTGCGCGCCCGTCCGGTTCAAGGTATCCACCACGTCCTTCACCGCCTTGTCCAACAGACGGTGGTCGAAGGACTTGAGGATGATCCGGTCTTTGCTGTTCTCCACCCCGCACCTATGCCTTGAGATCCATCAGAATCGATACTCCCTACTCGTTGATCTTGGCGACCACGCCGGCGCCCACGGTTTTGCCGCCCTCGCGGATGGCGAACCGGAGACCCTCTTCCATGGCAATGGGCGTGATCAATTCGACCTTCATTTTCACGTTGTCACCCGGCAGAACCATTTCCACGCCCGCCGGCAGTTCCACGCTGCCGGTCACATCGGTGGTGCGGAAGTAGAACTGCGGGCGGTATCCCTTGAAGAAGGGCGTGTGACGACCGCCTTCCTCCTTGCTGAGAATGTAAACCTCCCCGTCGAATTTCGTGTGGGGCGTGACGCTTCCGGGTTTGGAGACCACCTGACCGCGCTCCACATCTTCTTTCTTGGTGCCTCGAAGAAGGAGACCGACGTTGTCGCCCGCCCTGCCTTCATCGAGAACCTTGCGGAACATCTCGACACCCGTGATGACGGTTTTGGACGTGGCCCGAAATCCAACGATTTCGACTTCTTCGCCCACCTTGGCCTTGCCCCGCTCCACGCGGCCCGTAACCACCGTCCCGCGGCCTGAGATGGAGAATACGTCCTCCACCGGCATCAGGAACGGTTTGTCGATGTCCCGGACGGGCTCGGGGATGATCGTGTCGATGGTCTCCATCAGTTTCAGGATGGCTGCCTCACCGATATCACTCGTGTCGCCCTCCAACGCCTTAATGGCGCTTCCGCGAACAACGGGAATCTTGTCGCCGGGGAATTCATATTTGGTGAGCAACTCCCGAACTTCCAATTCGACAAGATCCAGCAACTCCTTGTCCTCCATGGCATCGCACTTGTTGAGGAACACCACGATGTGGGGGACGCCCACCTGTCGGGCCAGAAGAATGTGCTCCCGCGTCTGGGGCATCGGGCCGTCCGGGGCGCTGACAACGAGAATGGCGCCGTCCATCTGAGCGGCGCCGGTGATCATGTTCTTGATGTAGTCCGCGTGCCCGGGGCAGTCGACGTGCGCATAGTGGCGGGTGGGGGTCTCGTATTCCGCGTGGTGGACGTTGATCGTCACGCCTCGCGCCTTTTCCTCCGGGGCGTTGTCGATTTCCTCATAGGACCTGGCCTGGGCCAACCCCTTTCGCGCGAGGACGTTCGTGATCGCGCTTGTGAGGGTCGTCTTCCCGTGATCCACGTGACCGATCGTTCCGATATTCACGTGCGGCTTCTTTCGATCGAATTTCTGTTTCGACATGTGTACCTCCTAGAGCGGACTCGCCGCCTCAAGAATGGAAGATCGAGAATCGGCGATACCCGGTTCCCGATTTTCGACAGTCGATTGTCGATTCTTTTGAAACATGTTCCTCATGATTTAGTTCTTTGTTGGGGTAGTCTTCCCCCCGGTGAGTTTTTCGAGGACGCTCGCCGGCACTCGGGAATAATGGTCGAACTGCATGGTGTAGGTCCCACGCCCTTGCGTCAGGCTCCGGAGACCCGTGGCATAACCGAACATCTGTTCGAGGGGCACATCCGCGCGGATGACGCGGATACCACCCCGGGGTTCGATTTCGCCGATTTTCCCGCGCCGCGTGTTGACGTCCCCGAGCACCTCGCCCAGGAACGATTCGGGGACCACCACTTCAAGCTTCATGATGGGCTCGAGGAGGATCGGTCCGGCGGATTTCAAGGCGTCCTTGATCGCCATGCTCCCGGCAATCTTGTAGGCTATTTCCGACGAATCGACCTCGTGATAGGAACCGTCGAGAATCGTCGCCTTTACATCCATTACGGGATATCCGCGGACCGGACCGGAATCCATGGCTTCGCGGATTCCCTTCTCGATAGCGGGCATGAACTCCCTTGGAATCGAGCCGCCCTTGATGGCATTTTCGAACTCGAACCCCTTGCCGGTTTCCTGGGGATCGGCGCGGAGGACGACGTGCCCGTACTGGCCGCGACCGCCGGTCTGACGGATGTAGCGACCTTCGCCTTCGGCTGCCCGGGTAATCGTTTCCTTGTAGGCCACCTGGGGCTTGCCGACATTGGCGGCCACTTTGAATTCACGGAGCATGCGATCGACGATGATTTCGAGATGGAGCTCTCCCATTCCGGCGATGATGAGCTGGCCGGTTTCGGGGTCCTGGCGCATCCGGAAGGACGGATCCTCCAGCGCCAGCCGTTGAAGGGAGACATCCATCCGGTCCTGATCCGCCTTGGTCTTGGGTTCGATGGCCACCGAGATGACGGGTTCCGGAAAATCCATGGCCTCCAGAACGATCGGGTGATCTTCGTCCGAAAGGGTGTCGCCCGTGATGACGTCCTTGAGACCCCCAATGGCCACGATCTCGCCGGCCGACGCCTGCTTGATGTCTTCCACTTTATTGGCGTGCACTTTCAGCAGGCGTCCGACCCGCACTCTCCGATCCCTGCGGGGATTGAAGATATTCTGTCCCGCCTCCACCACACCGGAATAAATGCGCACATAGGTGAGTTGGCCCATGTGGGGGTCGGTCACAATCTTGAAGGCGAGGGCCGCCATGGGGTCCTTCGCATCGGGCTTGCGCAGCTCTTTTTCCTTGGTATCCGGATTCGTGCCTTCGACCGGGGGCACATCGAACGGCGACGGAAGGAAATGCACAACCGCATCCAAGAGCGGCTGGATGCCCTTGTTCTTGAAGGCGGAGCCGCAAAGGACGGGCACCGCATGGAGCTTGAGCGTGGCCGCCCGAAGCGCCTTCCGGATTTCCGCGACCCCGAACGGTTTCTTTTCAAGATAAAGATCCATGAAGACTTCGTCCGACTCGGCCAGCAGTTCGAGCATTCTTGTTCGCGCCGCACTCACCTGCGACTGGAGCTCGGCCGGCACCTCCTGCAGGGTATACTTGGCCCCGAGGGTTGTGGAATCCCAAGTCCATGCTTTCTCTTCGATAAGGTCCACCACGCCTAGGAATTCGCCTTCCTTCGTGAAATGCGGAAGCTGCACGGGGATCGGTGTCATGGATAGGCGCTCTTTCATCATCGCCACCACTTGAGCGTAGTCGGCGCCGACGCGATCAAGCTTGTTGACAAAGGCGATGCGCGGCACTCCGTACTTGTCCGCCTGTCTCCAGACCGTTTCCGTCTGGGGCTCCACTCCGCCCACGCCGCAGAACACGGCAATGGCGCCGTCCAGAACCCTCAACGAGCGCTCGACCTCGATGGTGAAGTCCACGTGCCCAGGGGTGTCGATCAGGTTGATCCGATGGTTCTTCCAGTGGCAGGTGGTCGCCGCCGCCGTAATCGTGATGCCCCGTTCCTGCTCCTGCTCCATCCAATCCATCTGGGTGTTGCCTTCATCCACATTCCCCAGTTTGTACGTTACGCCGGTGTAGTAGAGGACGCGTTCCGTGGTGGTCGTCTTCCCCGCGTCGATGTGCGCCATGATTCCGATGTTCCGGGAACGATCAAGCGCGGACGGGGAGGCCTCGGGTTTGGCCGGCACGGAAACCGGAGAGGCATTGACCGTAGAGGATTCCACCGTAGACGCTCCCAGCATGATCTACCAGCGGTAGTGCGCGAAAGCGCGGTTGGCCTCGGCCATCTTGTGCATCTCTTCCTTCTTCTTCATGGCCGATCCCTTCCCCTGGCAGGCTTCCATAATCTCACCCGCAAGTCGCTCCGTCATTGTCCGCTCGGGACGGTCCTGGGCGGTCCCGATCAGCCAGCGGAGCGCGAGCGCGAGGCGCCGCTCTGAGCGTACTTCCATCGGAACCTGGTAGGTGGCGCCCCCGACGCGCCGCGGCCGGACTTCCAAGATGGGTTTCAGATTCTCGACGGCCTTCTTGAAGGACTCCACCGCGTTTTCCTTGGTTTTCTTTTCCATGAGATCGAAACACTGGTAGACGATCCGTTCCGCGAGACGCTTCTTTCCCTGGATCATGATGTAGTTCACAAACTTTCCCACCAAGTAGTCACCATGCTTGATGTCCGGTTCCGCTTCACGCCGCAAAGATTTTCCTTTTCGTGCCATGGCTTGGGTGCTCCGGTCCTATTTCGGGGCTTTCGCGCCGTACTTCGATCGGCCGCGCTTGCGTTCTTGCACGCCCTGACAGTCCAGCACGCCGCGAACGATGTGATACTTCACACCCGGCAGATCCTTCACGCGACCGCCACGCACGAGTACCACGGAGTGCTCCTGGAGGTTGTGTCCCTCCCCCGGGATGTAGGCGGTCACGACAATACCGTTCGTCAGCCGCACGCGGGCCACCTTGCGTTGTGCAGAATTCGGCTTCTTGGGCGTCATGATGTAGACGCGAACGCAAACGCCCCGCTTTTGGGGGCAACCGCCCAAGGCTGCGGTTCTTCTCTTGCTCCGGACTCGGGTCCGCCCGAAGCGAATAAGTTGCTGGAAGGTCGGCACGGTGGGCTATTCCTCCGCGATCTTTTCCGGAACCGTTCCGAACGCCAGCGGGGGCTGAACGCCCGGTACTTCCATTGGAGGCTCTGCCGGCACTTCGGCCGGGGGTTCCATGGGAACATCGATCTCCGTCTTGCGGTATTTCGGGAATCCCGTGCCCGCCGGAACGAGTCGGCCCACGATCACGTTCTCCTTCAGCCCGCGCAGGTAATCGACCTTTCCGCCGACCGCGGCATCGGTCAGAATCTTCGTCGTCTCTTGGAAGGAGGCGGCCGAGATGAAGCTGTCGGTTGAAAGCGACGCCCGGCTGATCCCCTGGAGGATGTACTCCGCCGTGGCCGGCCGGCCCGCCTGCTTGATGATGCGGGCGTTCTCCTCCTCGAACAGGAACTTGTCCACCTCCTCGCCGACGTAGAACGTCGTGTCGCCGGGAGAAGTGATCTTAACCTTCCGGAGCATGAGGCGGACGATCAATTCGATATGCTTGTCGTTGATCTTGACACCCTGTGAGTCATACACGAGCTGAATTTCGTCCACGAGATACTTGGCGAGATCCTTGACCCCTCGAACGACCAGGAGGTCATGCGGGTTGGGTGTGCCGTCCATAAGCTGATCGCCGGCCTGGACGTAGTCGCCTTCATGCACGCAGATATGTTTGCCCCGCGGGATCTGATAGTTCTTGGCCTCGCCGCGGTCTGGTGTCACGATGACCGTCCGCTTGCCCTTGAGGTCTTTGCCAAACGAAACCACGCCGTTGATTTCGGTGATGACGGCCACCTCTTTGGGGCGTCGCGCTTCCAGAAGTTCGGAGACTCGCGGCAGACCGCCGGTGATGTCCTTGGTCTTCGTGGTTTCGCGCGGGATCTTCGCGATCACGTCGCCCGACTCCACATGAGAACCTGCGTCCACCCCGATGTGGGATCCTACCGGCAGGAAGTAGCTCGTATCCTTGCTGCCGGCGTCCTGCACGATAATCCTGGGCCGCAGATCGACGTTTTTGGCCGCGACAATGATCTTGTGTGAGAGACCGGTCGCCTCGTCCACCTGCTCGCGGAGCGAAATGCCGTCATGAATATCCTGATACACGACCTTGCCGGCCATGTCCGTCAGAATGACGCTGGAATAGGGATCCCATTCCGCAATTCGCTGCCCTTTCTTTACCTTCTCTCCATCTTTGACGAGCAGGAACGCGCCGTAATTGACCGGGAACTTGTGGACAGCCCCGCCGACGCCGGTCACCTTCACATCGCCATTCCGGGTCATCGCCAGCCAGCGGTTTTCGCCTTTGAGGACGACGCGCAGCTTGTCGCCATAGGTCACGGCGCCATCCGTCGGGGATTCGATCGTGCTCTTCTCCACGTGCCGGGTGGCGGTGCCGCCGATGTGGAAGGTTCGCATGGTCAATTGCGTGCCCGGCTCGCCCACCGATTGCGCGGCCACGACTCCAACGGCCTCGCCCAAATGCACCAGGCGCCCCCGGGCGAGATCCCGCCCGTAGCACAGGGCGCAGATTCCGTGGCGGGTCTGGCAGGTCTGCGGAGACCTCACCATGACGTGCTCGACGGTTTCGCCCGCCTCGCTCAATTTCTCCACCCGGGCTTCGTCAATTTCTTCATTGGCATGGACGATGACTTCGCCGGTGACGGAGTTGATGATGTCCGTCAGGGCCACGCGGCCCAAAGAGCGCTCGCTCCGGCGGGTTTTGACCTCCCCGCCTTGAATCAAGTCCGTGACCTCGATGCCGTCCAGCGTGCCGCAGTCGTTTTCCGTCACGATGGAATCCTGGGCAACGTCCACCATGCGGCGGGTGAGGTAGCCCGCGGTGGCGGTCTTGAGGGCCGTGTCGGCCAACCCTTTGCGCGCCCCGTGGGTCGAGATGAAGTACTGGAGCATGCTGAGACCCTCGCGCAGGTTGCTCGTGATGGGCGTCGGGATGATCTCGCCCGACGGTTTGGCCATCAGGCCTCGCACTCCGGCGAGTTGCCGCATCTGCTCTTCGCTGCCGCGGGCGCCCGAATCGATCATCATAAAGAGAGGATTGAAGGCGAGCTGATGCTCCTTCTTTCCGTCTTTATTCGTGGCGTCCTCGTAGCTGATTTCACGCTTCATCTCCTCCGCGATCTGGTTCGTGATCCCGTTCCAGATGCTGATCAGCTTGTTGTATTTCTCGCCCTCGGTGATGACCCCTTCCCGGTATTGGTCTTCGGTCTCCTGGGCCTGTTCATTTCCAAACTCGATGAGCTTCTTCTTCTCGCTGGGAACAATCATGTCTTTCACGGCCACGGAAATTCCGGCCATGGTCGCGTGGTGGAACCCGAGGTCCTTCAGACGATCGCCCATGATCACGGTGGCCTTCAGCCCAACACGGCGATAGACCACATCCACCAGCCGGGCCAGTTCCTTCTTGGTCATCAGCTTGTTGATGTCCTCGAAAGCCATCTCCTCCGGCACAACATCCGCCATGATGACGCGTCCCGGCGTGGTCTGAATCAACTTTCCCTTCACGCGCACCTTGACGCGGGCGTGGAGGTCCACGGCGCCGTTGTCGTACGCCTGCCGCGCTTCGGTGAGGTCCCCAAACGACATCCCTTCGCCCCTTGCGCCGACGCGCTCGCGGGTCAAGTAGTAGAGCCCCAGCACGATATCCTGCGTGGGGTTGATGATCGGTTTCCCGTGCGCCGGAGAAAGAATGTTGTTCGTGGACATGAGGAGAACGCGGGACTCGGTCTGGGCCTCTACCGAGAGGGGAAGATGGACGGCCATCTGGTCGCCGTCGAAATCCGCGTTGAAGGCCGTGCACACCAGGGGATGGAGTTGAATGGCCTTTTGCTCCGTGAGAATGGGCTCGAACCCTTGCATGCTGAGCCTGTGCAGCGTGGGCGCGCGGTTGAGAAGGATCGGATGCTCGCGAACCACCTCATCGAGAATGTCCCAGACCACCGATTCTTCGCGCTCGACCATTTTCTTGGCGGCCTTGACGGTCGTGGCCAGGCCCCGGTCGATGAGGCGGCCGATGACGAACGGCTTGAACAGCTCGAGGGCCATGATCTTCGGGAGGCCGCACTGGTGGAGGCGCAGCTCGGGGCCGACGACGATGACCGTTCGGCCGGAGAAATCGACGCGCTTGCCCAGCAGGTTCTGACGGAAACGGCCCTGCTTCCCTTTGATGAGATCCGAGAGGGACTTCAGCGGCCGCTTGTTGCGACCGTAGACCACGCGACCCCGGCGCCCGTTCTCGAACAGCGCATCCACCGCTTCCTGCAGCATGCGTTTCTCGTTGTTCAAGATCAGTTCGGGCGTGGCATCCAAGGCCATCAGCTTCTTGAGCCGGTTGTGCCGGTTGATGACACGACGATAGAGTTCGTTCAGATCGCTTGCCGCGAAGCGCCCGCCCTCCAGGGGAACGAGGGGCCGGAGATCGGGCGGAATGACGGGAACAACCCGCAGGATCATCCATTCCGGCTTCACACCGGAACGGAGGAAGGCGTCGACAACTTTAAGCCTCTTGAGAAGCTTTTTCCGCTTGGTTTCCGTCTGGGTCTCCGACATCTGCTTGCGGAGCGAGTCCGACAGTTTCTTCTGGTCCACATCCTTGAGCAGCCTCTCCACCGCCTCGGCGCCCATCCCGGTCTCGAATTGTCCTCCGAATTTCTCCTTCGCCTCATAGTATTCGTCCCGTGTCAGAACCTGTCCCTTGTGGAGCGTCGTCTTCCGCGGATCGAGGACGATGTACGATTCGAAATAGAGAATCCGGTCGAGTTCCTTCGGGCTGAGATCGAGAATGGCACCGATGCGGGACGGGATGGAGTGCACGAACCAAATGTGGGCCACGGGAGCGGCCAACTCGATGTGGCCCATGCGCTTCCGGCGGACGTCCGCCGAAATGACTTCCACGCCGCACCGATCGCACGTCAGGCCGCGATGCTTCATCCGCTTGTACTTGCCGCACAGGCACTCGTAATCGCGCACCGGACCGAAAATCTTTGCGCAGAACAGGCCTTCCTTCTCCGGCTTGAAGGTCCGGTAGTTGATCGTCTCCGGCTTCTTGACCTCGCCGAAGGACCAGCTTCGGACTTGTTCGGGAGAGGCGAGGGAGACCTTGATGGCCCGGATGGTCTGCGGGTCCGTCGTCGGTTCAAACAGGTTGATCAGTTCGCGCATGCGTCACCTCCCGCCCGGTCTACGCTTCCTCGGACAAGAGCTCGATGTTGAGCCCGAGTCCTTGAAGTTCCTTGACGAGCACATTGAACGATTCCGGCATGCCGATATCGAACTCGGTCTGCCCCTTGACGATGGCCTGATAGACGCGGTTCCGCCCCGTGACGTCATCCGATTTGACCGTCAAAAATTCCTGGAGGGTGTGGGCCGCGCCGTACGCTTCGAGGGCCCAGACTTCCATTTCACCCAAGCGCTGGCCGCCGAAATGGGCCTTCCCACCGAGCGGCTGCTGGGTCACCAGTGAGTAACCGCCGACGCTGCGGGCGTGGATCTTGTCGTCCACGAGGTGGTGAAGCTTCATCATGTACATGATGCCGACGGTCACTTTCTGGGCGAAGGGTTCTCCCGTCCGGCCGTCGAACAGGGTCACCTGCCCTTCCACGGGAAGCCCCGAGCGCTTGAGAAGCGCCTCGATGTCCGCCTCCCCTGCTCCATCGAAGACCGGAGAGGCCAGGTGGATTCCGTCCTGCTCCCCGAGAGCAAATTCCATGATTTCCTTCTGGGTGGCTCCCTTGAGCCAATCACACACCTCCCGGTCCTCCTTGTGGATGTCCGCCAGGATGGCCCGGATGTCATCGACGGCCTTTTCCTCTCGCACGGCCGCTTCGATGCGCCTTCCGAGTTCGTGGGAGGCCCATCCGAGGTGGGTTTCCAGAATCTGTCCCACGTTCATTCGGGAGGGGACGCCGAGCGGGTTGAGCACGATGTCGATGGAGGTCCCATCCTCCATGATCGGCATGTCTTCCACCGGCGCGATGATCGAGACGACACCCTTGTTCCCATGCCGTCCGGCCATCTTGTCCCCCACCGCCAGCTTGCGCTTCACGGCCACGTACACCTTGACCAGCTTGACCACGCCGGCCTGGAGTTCGTCGCCACTCCGTATCTTTTCAATTTTCTTGTCGAACGATGAATTGACGAGATCGAGCAGCTCGTACGAGCGTTCCAGGATCTGTTGAAGCTCCTCCTGTGATTCCTCCGAGCTCAGTTCGATCTTACCCAGCAGCTCAAACGGAACTTCGTCCAGGACCTTGTCCGAGATCTTCTCACCCTTGTTCACATAGACTTGGCGCTTCTTGGGGTTCTTCAACGCGTCTTTGGCCACCTTGCCGACCAGCGACGGACGCACCTGGGACAGGGCGTTCTCCTGAATGATGCGGATTTCGTCCTGACGGTCCTGCTCCAGCTTGTTGATGTCGTCCTGCTCGATGGCCTGGGCGCGCAGATCCTTGCTCACGCCCTTGCGGGTGAAGACGCGCGCATCGATGACCGTGCCGTAGATGCCGGGCGGGACGGTGAGCGACATGTTTTTCACATCGCGCCCTTTTTCACCGAAGATCGCGCGCATGAGGCGTTCGTCGGAGGAAAGCTGGGTCTCGCTTTTCGGGGTGATCTTGCCGACCAGGATATCGCTCGGCTTCACTTCCGCGCCGATCCGGACGATGCCGCTCTCGTCGAGATTCTTGAGGAGTTCCTCGCCGACGTCCGGAATGTCCCGCGTGATTTCCTCCGGCCCGAGCTTGGTATCCCGCGCCGCGCACTCGAACTCCTCGATGTGGATGGACGTGAAATGATCTTCGCGAACCATCCGCTCGCTGATCACGATCGAGTCCTCAAAGTTGAATCCCCGCCACGGCATGAACGCCACGAGCGCGTTCTTGCCGAGCGCCAGATCGCCGCCTTCGGTGGCCATCCCGTCGGCTACCACCTGGCCGGCCACGACCTTCTGGCCGTTCAGGACGATGGACTTCTGGTTGATGCAGGTGTTCTGGTTGCTCCTCTTGAACTTCGTGAGGTTATAAATGTCCACACCCGAATCGTTGATGTCTTTCACCGGTTTCTTCGAGCGGATGACGATGCGGGAGGAATCGACGTATTCCACCACGCCGTCCCGTTTTGACATGATGGTCGAGCCGGAGTCGCGGGCCACGATGGGTTCCATGCCCGTTCCGACCAACGGCGCTTCGGGCCGGATAAGCGGCACGGCCTGCCTTTGCATGTTGCACCCCATGAGGGCCCGGTTGGCGTCGTCGTGCTCCAGAAAGGGGATGAGGCCGGCGCCCACGGAGATGAGTTGGTTGGGCGACACGTCCATGAAATGCACTTCCTCCGGTTTGACGAAGGCAAACTCGCCCTTGCTGCGCGCGGTGATCAGATCGCTCGTAAACCGGCCGTGCTTGTCGAGCGGGTTATTCGCCTGCGAGATGACGTATTGTTCCTCTTCCAGGGCGGTGAGGTACTTCACCTCCCCGGTCGTGCGGGAATCCTTGACCACCATGTACGGCGTCTCGAGGAAACCGAATTCGTTGGTCCGCGCGTACGTCGAGAGCGACACGATCAGTCCAATGTTCTGCCCTTCCGGCGTTTCGATCGGGCAGATGCGGCCGTAGTGGCTGGGATGCACGTCGCGCACTTCGAAACCGGCGCGTTCGCGCGTGAGGCCGCCGGCGCCGAGGGCGCTCAGTCGACGCTTGTGGGTCACCTCGGAGAGAGGGTTCGTCTGATCCATGAACTGCGAAAGCTGACCGGTGTAGTAGAACTCCCGGAGGCTGGCCATGACCGGCTTGATGTTGATGATGTCCCTCGGCATCAGCGTATCGATCTCCTGGCCGCTGCCGCTGAGGCGCTCCTTCACCGAGCGCGAGAGCCGCATGAGGCCCGACCGGAATTGGCCTTCGACCAGCTCGCCGACGCTTCGCACGCGGCGGTTTCCCAGGTGGTCCACATCATCCTCGCGTTCCGCGCCCATCTTGATCCGGATGAGGTGTTCCACCACTCCAAGGACGTCTTCCTTCCGGAGGGTCGTGTGTTCCACGGGCACATCCTGCCGCAGCCGCATGTTCAGCTTGTGCCGGCCCACGCGGGAGAGGTCGTAGCGCTCGGGGTTGAAAAACATATTGTGGAAGAAATCCATCGCGATTTCTTCGCTCGTCACGTCCGTGATCCGAAGTTTGCGATAAATGTCGATAATGGCCTCGCGATGGGTCTGAACCTTGTCGCTCGCGATGGTTTTTTGCATGGAGGGAATGGCCGCCATGCTGTCGACATAGATCACATGGAATTTCTCGACTCCGGCGGCGACGATCTCCTCGATTTTCTCCGACGTCAGCGCCTCATTCGTCTTGGCAAGGGTTTCCTTGGTCTTCGGATTCAGGATCTCACGCGCGGTGATCCGATCCTTCAATTCCGACGCCGTCACCGGAATCTCCATCTCTTCGAAATCCTTCTGTTTCTGAAGCTGAGGGTCGAAAAGCATCTTGACCTTGCGGCGGGCATTGGCCAGGTTTCGAGAGTCTTTGAGGTCGCCGAACATGCTCGCCCAGAACTGCTCGCGAATCTTGCGCACCAGCTTTTTTCCGTCCACCACGATCTCCTCGACGGGATAGAAGTGTTCGAGGAGGAATTCCGCCGTAAATCCCAGGGCCTTTAGGAGAACCGTGGCGGGAATCTTCCGTCGACCGTCGATGCGGACGTACAGGATGTCGTTGGAATCAAACTCAAAATCCAGCCAGGAGCCCCGGGAAGGGATCAGCCGGGCGATATACGTATTCTTGTCCCGGTCGAAAAGGCACCCCGGCGACCGGTGGAGCTGGTTGACCACCACCCGTTCCACCCCATTGATAATGAAGGTTCCGCGATCGGTGATCAGGGGGATCTCGCCGAAATATATTTCGTCCTCCTTCACCACCCGCGTGCTCTTCTGCTTCGTCTCGGGGTCGAGATCATACAGCGCAAGGCGGAACGTGACCCGCATGGGCGAGGCGAAACTGGCGCCTTTGATCCGGCATTCGTCGATGTCGTACTTCGGTTCCAGCAGCTTGTACTTCACAAACTCGATGCTGGCCGTCCGCTCGTAGTTCTCAATCGGGAAGATGCTCTTGAAGGCTTTCTGGAGACCCACGTTGCGCCGCTTCTCCGGCTCCGTCGCCGCCTGCAGAAAATCCGCATAGGACTTCCGCTGGATCTCGATCAGATCCGGAATGTCGACGAGCGGCTTGATCCGCCCGAACGACCGACGATATCTTCTCCCCTTGAGCGCCGACGACATGCGTCCTCCCCGTGCCCTTACTGAAGTTCCACCGTCGCACCGACCTCCGACAGCTTCTTCTTGATCTCCTCAGATTCCGCCTTGTTCGCGCCCTCCTTGATGGCTTTCGGCGCGCTCTCGACGAACTCCTTCGCCTCCTTGAGTCCCAGCCCCGTGATTTCGCGGACCACCTTGATCACCTGGAGCTTGTTGGCGCCCACGTTGGCCAGAACGACCTTGAAGTCGGTCTTCTCCTCCGCCTTGGCCGGGGCACCCGCACCGCCCATCGGTCCGGCCGCCATCATCGGCATCGCGGCAGTGACGCCCAGTTTTTCCTCGAGCTTCTTGATGAACTTTGAGAGTTCGATCACCGGCATTTTCTCGATGTAGTTGATTACGTCTTCTTCATTCAACTCGGCCATGGTTCCTCCTTAGGACGTCTGAGAATTTCGTTTCTGCTCCAGCGCTTTGAGAACGAGCACCAGTTTCAGCGGCACACCCTGAAGAACACTCAGAAGGTTCAAAAGGGGCGCCTTTATAACACCGACCATCTGTGAAAGCAATATTTCCCGACTCGGCAGAGCGGCGAGCACGTTCAGATCCTCCACGCTCGTCAGCCGATCGCCCACGAAAGCCCCCTTGATTTTGAACGGAGGACACTTCTTGCCGAAATCGACGAGCGCCTTGGCCAATGGGACGGGGTCTCCAATAGCCACCGCCACCGCGGTTGATCCGCTCAGATGGGGCTGAAGCCCCTTGAACGGGGTATCCCCCAGCGCCTTTTCCAAGAGCGTGTTCTTCGCGACCTGGTATTTTCCATTCACCTTGCGGATGCGGCGACGCAGCTCGACCGCCTCGGCGACCTTCATCCCCTTAAACTCAGCGAGGATGACCGCCTGGGCCGACGCGACCACGCCCTTGAAATCCTTGACGAACGTCTCTTTCTCCGTCTTGGTCACGCCCCACCACCTTCCGTGAATCTCAAATTTGAAATTTGAGATTTGAGATCTCGCGAGAGCGGGGTCACGCCGCCACCTCCAGAACCGCCACTTTCACGGCAGGGCCCATCGTGGTCGACACCGCCACGTTCCGGATGTAAATGCCTTTCACGCCGGACGGCTTTGCGCGCTGCACCGCTTCGAGGAGCGATTTGAAATTCTCCACCAATTTGTCTTTTCCGAAGGACGCCTTGCCGACCACCGCGTGCAGATTCCCCGCCTTGTCGACTTTGAACTCCACCTTGCCGGCCTTCAAATCCCGCACGGCCTTGCCCACGTCGAACGTCACCGTGCCCAGCTTGGGGTTCGGCATGAGGCCGCGAGGGCCGAGCACCTTTCCGAGTTTCCCGACTTTGGCCATGACATCGGGCGTGGCCACGACTTTGTCGAACTCGAGCCAGCCCCCATTGATCTTTTCCACCAAATCATCGAGACCGATCACATCCGCCCCGGCCTCCTGCGCCTCCTTGGCCTTGTCGCCCGCCGCGAAGGCCAGAACGCGCACCGATCGACCCGTTCCATTCGGGAGTAGAGCGGTTCCACGCACCATCTGATCCGCGTGCCTCGGGTCCACGCCCAATCGGAAAGCCACGTCCACGGTCTCATCGAACTTCACGAATTTCCTCTGGAGAATCATGTCGAAGGCGTCCGTCGCTTCGTAGCGCTTGTTGCGATCGATCCCCTCCCGGGCCTTCTCGGTCCGCTTCCCGTGGTCAGCCATCAGTTCCCCTCCACGGTAATGCCCATGCTTCTCGCCGTGCCCGCCACGGTGCGCATGGCGGACTCCACGCTGTCCGTGTTGAGGTCGGGCAGCTTCTTCTGCGCGATTTCCTTCACCTGGGCCATCGTAACCGTTCCCACTTTTTCGCGGCCCGGCTGGGCGGTTCCCTTAATAATGTTGGCAGCCTTCTTGAGAAGCTCCGAAACCGGCGGGACTTTCACAACGTAGGTGAAGCTGCGGTCCGAGTAGACCGTCACCTCCACCGGAAGAATCGTTCCCGACTCTTTCTGGGTCTTCGAGTTGAAGTCCTTCACGAACTCGCCGATGTTGACGCCGTGCTGGCCGAGGGCCGGACCGACCGGTGGGGACGGGCTCGCCTGGCCGCCCGGGATCATCAGCTTGATTTTGCGCATCTCCTTCTTGGGAGCCATCAGTCTCTCTCCACTTGGTCAATGTCCAGCTCGACCGGCGTGGGCCGGCCGAAAATGCTGAACGTCACTTTCACCGTCTTGTGGTCCACGTTGAGCTCGTCCACGATTCCCGAGAAACCGACGAACGGTCCGGCCGTGACGCGGACGTGATCGCCCTTCTCCAGCGTGGTGCCCGGCTTCATCTTCAGCGTGCCGTCTTCGATCTGTTTCGACAGATCCTCCACCTCGGAGTCCGGGATGATGGCCGGCGTCTTGTTCCCACCGACAAATCCCGTGACGCGCGGGGTGTTCCGCACCAGGTGCCAGGTCTTCTCGTTCAGGTCCATCTTCACGAGGATGTAGCCCGAAAAAACCGGCCGCTTGACCGTCTTGGGCTTGTTCCTCTTGGTTTCCGTGACTTCCTGTGAGGGGATCAGGATATTGTCGAAATACTCCTGGAGGCCACTCGCCTTCACCCGGTCCTCGAGACAGGACTTGGCCACGTTTTCATAGCCCGAGAGGGTGTGAACGAGATACCACTTCTTGTTCACAACCGCCTTGGTCACTTCCGCCTCACTCAAGGATCCACCTCATGACTCGGCTGAATACGGCATCGAGCGACGCCAGGATCACCATCACGGCGATGCACGTCGCCACCACGACGGTTGTCGAAAGCATCACCTCTTTCCGCCCGGGCCAGGTGACGCTCTTCAGCTCGATGACGACCTCGCGGAAATACTGCGTGGATTTTCGCACCGTCTCCATGATCCGGGCGGGGGAAAGAGACTGGGCCAGGGAGCCGATCTTGACCTTTTCAGCCAGACGCTCCCCGATGGGGGCCTTCTCTTCAACCTTGTCACCGCCTTCGTGAACAATCGTGTCCGCCATCATCCTCAATCCTTGTGCTTCCCATCCACATCGACCGGTTCCAAGGTCGAGCAGGCCAGGAGGGATTCGAACCCCCAACCCGCGGTTTTGGAGACCGCTGCTCTGCCAGTTAGAGCTACTGGCCTGTACGCAAGAGAATTCCATCCGCCGGTGCCAGAACCGAGCATGAGCGCCCCTCAGACCTTCGTTTCCTTATGGTTGGTATGCTTCCTGCAAAACCGGCAGTACTTCTTGAACTGCAGTTTGTCCGGCGTGGTCGTCTTGTTCTTGGACGACGTATAGTTCCGGCGCTTGCAAACTTCACAGGCCAGCGACAGTAACGCGCGCATTCGATCCCTCGCGATTCAGCGGCCGTCCGCCGGTGGACCTGCCGGCAGGCCCCAAGAGCCCACCAGCGGGATTGAACCGCTGACCTCACCCTTACCAAGGGTGTGCTCTACCAACTGAGCTAGGTGGGCGACGCTAAGAGCCGATAGCCTCTCCATTCGTCGTCCCCGGAGCAGAGCGAAGGGGGCGACCCGAAAGCGGGCGATGGGAGTCGAACCCACGACCCTCTGCTTGGAAGGCAGATGTTCTACCCCTGAACTACGCCCGCAGGATCCCAAGCGATGAGCTATGAGCAATGAGGACAAAGCGGCCCGCGCTTGAATTCCTTGGTTCGACCTCATCGCTTTGACCTCATCGCTCATGCCGGATGGGTGGAGAGGGAGGGATTTGAACCCCCGAAGGCGTACGCCAACAGATTTACAGTCTGTCCCCGTTGGCCGCTTGGGTACCTCTCCCTCATGTCGAGCGCAAACTTTTTCGTACATCCGCTTGTATCTTTCGCTTGATTCCTGATTCGAGGCGCAGGCTCGTCTATGACCTTCCGGCTTCCGCCGAGCCCGCTGTCCGCTTGAAAACGGCAGACGGGCTGGCGGAGGGATTTGAACCCCCGACCTGCTGATTACAAGTCAGCCGCTCTACCACCTGAGCTACACCAGCAAAAAAAATCATGAACGTATCCTGTCCCGCTCTAGCTTTCATTTTGCAGAGAAGGCCCTAGCAAAGACCTTGCCGTTTTTTTGGACATTCTAGTCAGAACCGCTGTTTTGTCAACTGACCTTGGCCGGTGGCGGCGAAGGTCATCCGGTGCGAGTCGAAGCCGAGTTGAAAGGACACCCCCCGCCGGGGGGTGATCCCCTACGGAGTCCCCGAATAAGTCGCGAAGGAGTTCTCGGTTTCCCAGAGGCGGACGGTGCTCACGGGGTACTGCTGAGCACTCACGAAATCGAAAATCAGCTTGGCCAGGTTCTCGGCCGTCGGATTCACGTCCATGGTAAAGTAGGGCTCGCCAAGGGCGGACAGGCTGGACACGAGCGGATCGTCCTTACGAAGAATCATCTTGTGGTCAAGTTCTCGATCGATCCATTCCTGAACCACCCGCTTGATGTCGCCGAAATCCACCACCATCCCCCGTTTATCCAGCTTGTCCGATGTCAGTTCGATTTCCACCCGGCCGTTGTGACCGTGCGGGTGCTTGCACTTCCCTTCATAATTCAAAAGACGGTGCCCGTAGCAGAAGTTGAGAATGCGGGTAACTCGAAACATTTCAGGTGCCTCCGTTGCGTTTTCGAAGGTGTAAAACCCGGTAGCCATTTTTGAACCTGTCGGTGTTCCCCAGCTCGACCGATCCCCATCGCCCCGACGCCCGAAGGGCGCTCATAAGTCCCGCCAAGTCGGATTCCCTCACGATCCGGAGCCGCTCCCAAGCCCGGACCTGCCGCTTCTCTCCACCGGATTCGAGCGTCCAGTCATATCGGTAGATCCTGAACCCGTCTCCCGGATGACGCTCCTCCCGAATGCGCAAACCGGCGAGCGTGGAGCCTACGCGGTATCGCGCGGTCCCGCGCGGTGGAGTGTGGGGATGGGTTGTACCCACGTGCAGGTCAAACACAAAGAATCCTCCAGGGCGCAGGAGCGATCCCACCGCCGCACAGAGGGGAAGCATGCTTCCGAACAGGAAGTCCAGGAGTGCGCTGAGACCCAACATGTATGCCCCGTCGAATCGCCGCCCATTCGAACGAAGCTCCAGCACATTCCCCAACTGAAAACGTGCTCGGCGCGCGAGACCGGACTCGCGGGCCTTCCGGGTCGCCAGGTCCACCATTCGCCGCGATGCGTCGATTCCCGTGACATGGTGTCCTTTCCGGGCCAGCACCAGCGCATGCGAACCCGTTCCGCAGCACAGGTCGAGCAGGGTTGCTCCGCGGGAGGCTTGCGCGGGGCGGGCCGCTCGTTCGATGAAGCGGCATTCCGCGTCGTAATCGTGCCACGCGCTATCGGCATCATAGAGGGAGGCCAAGACTCCCTGATACTTAGCCGGCAAATCCACCGCCATCAAGCCAGATGCCGGCCGCCATCGACGGGGATGACGGCCCCGGTGATGAAGTCCGACCCTTCTACAAGGAAGACGACCGTTCGCGCGATGTCTTCCGGCGACCCGATGCGCTTCAATGGCGTTGCGCGGATGATGGAACGTCGGATCTTGATTCCCCATTCATCAGGTAGGAGAACCGCACCCGGGGCCACCGCATTCACTTGAATCTCAGGCGCCAGCTCCACGGCGAGGGCCCGCGTCAATCCCACCAGCGCCGCCTTCGAGGCGAAATAGGCGGTGTAGTTCCGGTAGGGCCGTGTCACATCGGAGTCGATAATGTTGATGATCTTGCCGCCGCGCCGTTGTTTCATCCCCTTTGCCGCTTGTTGGGACAGAAAAAAAGCGCCCCGCGCATTGACGTTCATGTGCTTCTCCCAATCCGCCTCCGTCGTGTTCTCCCAGGGCCGGGGCTCATAGACCGAAGCGCAATGGATGAGGACAGATAGTCCACCCAGCTCCCGCTCGGCTTGTTGCACCACCGCGCGCGCGCCGTCGATTCGAGCCAGATCGCCCCGGACGGCCGCGGACCGCGCTCCCATCGCGCGGATCTGCCGCACGGTGTCCATCGCGTCGTTCCGGGATGAGCGATAGTGCACGGCCACACTTGCGCCACGTTCTCCGAGCACGAGAGCAATCGCCCGGCCCACGCGGCGCGCCGCGCCCGTAACCAGAACGGAACGACCGCGCAAATCCATCAATCGCGCTCCAGTGGATCCGTCACACCGGCTCCATGGAACCCCGAATGACGCTCCCGGCAGGAGGAGCATTCCCGGCAGTGGGCGTCTCCGTCTCGAAGGCAGCTCCAGGTGAGTTCAAAGGGCACGCCCAGGTCGTTTCCCATCCGCACGATCTGCGGTTTATCCATTGAAACGAAAGGCGTAATAATTCGGCAACGGTGGTTTCCGGAGCGAAGGGAAGCGGCCGCAATCAGGGTATTGAGGGATTCGAAGTACTCCGGACGGGCATCCGGGAAGGAATCCGCATCCGATCGGATGTGGCCGCCGTAGATCTCCGGTAAGGACCACTGCTCCGCCATCGACGCGGCGATGCCGTAGAACATCAGATTCCGGCGCGGGATGTAATTCGAGAAGGCTTCGTTCGGAGTTTCAACGAACGGGAGCGAGACGCGGTGGATCCGCTCAATGCCGGCCGATCGCGCAAGGGATTCCGCGGCCCGCCGTTCCGCGTTGAGGCGTGCCGGAAAGTCGAAATCCAGAACAACGGGCGTTCTCCCCTGCGCCTTCACCCAGGCCAGGAGAACGGCCGAATCCAAACCGCCTGAAAGCAGAACCAGGACTTCCGCGGCCATGATTCGCCGAAGGTACCAGACTTGCAGCGCGCGGACAACGCGGCGCCAAGGTCGGGCCGTCCACCTTGATGATGGGATCACCGCGTGGTACGTTTCTCCGCCCGTGGAGATCCTCAAGGACCGCTCGTTCCAACTGGTCACCGCGAGCAATTTTTTCTTTCATCTGACCTTCACGGCCTTTTTTCTCCTGCCTTTGTACGTTCAGTCGCTCGGCGGCGACGAGGCCGAGATCGGCATTATCATGGGATCTTTCGGGCTGACGTCCATGTTCCTGATTCCGCTCGTGGGCAATCTACTGGATCGATACGGACGGAAGCCTTTCCTGTTGCTCGGCTGCATCTTGATGGCCGTTGTTTCCCTGGCCTTCGGACTGATTCGGGACTACGACCCGTTCCTGTTTGGCGCCCTCCGAGCCTTGCAAGGGGCCAGCTTCTCCTGCGCCTTCATTGCGGCCAACGCGCTCATCGTGGATTTCGCGGAGCCCTCCGAGCGCGCCCGCGCCATTGGATATTTCGGCGTCTTTACGCTCGTCACGCACGCGATCGGGCCCATAATCGGCGAAGTTCTCCACGGAGTGATCGGCTATCGGTACGGTTTCCTTATTTCGACGGGCTGGAGCCTCGTGGGACTCCTTTTCGTGTTTCCGCTGCGAGAACCCGACCGGCCGGCCGAGGCCCGGGGCGGCGGCCATCCGCCTCGTGAATCGATCGGAATGCGGCTCCGGACGCCCCTGGCGACCGCCCTGCTGACAGGAGCCAGCTTCGTGGCCGTCCTCATCTTCGTGCCCGTACTGATGGAGACCCGGGGGTTGCGCCCCGTGAGCACTTTCTTCATTGGATACACGGCCGCGGCCACGGCGATGAGGCTTTTCTGCGGCGGCCTGTCGGATCGATGGGGGCGGCGTCCGACCATCTCGCTTTTTCTCACCGTGTTCTGTCTGAGCACGCTGGTGCTGACGTTTGCGCCGAAAATGGAGCGCGGACTCTGGCCGCTGATCATTTTCGTTTCCCTGGCCTTCGGCGCGAGCCACGGCATGCTCTATCCCACTCTCAGCGCTCTGGTGGTGGACATGATGCAAGAGAACCAGAAGGGCCGCGCCGTCGCCTACTACAGTGGCGCGTTCAATGTGGGCGCAACGCTGGCGGCGTTTGCCCTGGGACCCGTGCTGAAGGCCTACGGCTACACCATCATGTTTGTGTGCTCCACGGCCGCCGCCTTGCTGGCTCTTCTGGTCTTTCACATCCCGACCACCGTCCCGGGGGCGAAACGAGCCGATGGAACTTGACGGCGGAGCGCGGATCGCGCTCGCGGTGCTGGGAGTCCTCTGCGGCATGTTCGGCGAGATCGTGTTCACGGCCGTAGCCGATTTCATCTCGCCTTCCTTCATCAAGAGTTGGAACGCCCACGCGAGGGGGTCCATCACCCAGGAAGCGCCGGCTTGGAGGGAGAAGCGGGATCGCCGGCTGACCGGCTACACCTTTCTTTGGATGATTCCCGTCTACGCGACAGGGACCCTTCTCTATGCTCCGGTGCACAACGCGATGGACTCATGGCCGACCCTGGTTCGAGTCGTTATCACGGCTTCGTATTTCTATGCTCTCGAATTCGGATTCGGCCTTCTCTTCAAAGGCCTCCTGGGCCGATGCCCGTGGGACTATTCCTACTCGCGGTGGTCATTCCTCGGCGTCATACGATGGGACTACGCCCCCTCCTGGCTGGCGCTCGCTTTTGGCATCGACCACTTCTGGCCCAAGATTCTTCAGGCCGCCCGCGTGCTCTCCCCCATCCTCTGGCCCTGAATCGGTCGCCCGATCTCTTCGTTGACCTGACGAGTAGAGCGATATGCGTTACCTCGGCCGCCAAGCCTACGAGCCCCCCCCTTCTGATCCGGTTACCTAATATGAAGCCAACCCATGTATTTTCTTAAGTGTTGCAACGCCTCCCCCAACGTTGGTGCGGGCGAATCTCCCCGGGAAAGACTAACCACGGTGGGAACGCCCATCGTGGAGAACGGCTCGTCACGTACTTCCGGAAAGGCTCTCGAGAGGTGCTTAAAAGTCGCCTTCTCCATCTGAGCCGGATATTGTTTCTTCAGTTCATCTACCATCGCGTTAATGTGGGAATAGACAATGTCGCCGTAGGCCAGCGCCTCATCACTCGTGGGAATATAGCCTTTGTGGACGACTGCATTTCGAAATTCTCGCCATGTACGCGTCTGAGCCTTCGAGGCCCCCGACAGCTCCGGCTTCACATCTTCAATCGTCGCAGCAGCCGCTCGATTCTCCATCATGTAGACAAAGAGATAGGCCCCGAATTGCCTTTCCGATTGATTGACAACCCACTTCCAAGTCTGGTCGTATGTCTCATCCACAATGTTGTTCTTGATGGAGATCACTCGCGTGTAATATTCGTAGAACCTCTCCAGCGCCGAGGCCATGCTTGTTACGGCCTCTCGGGGATAGCCGTCCAGGAGAGCCATCGCCCCGATCTCGAATAGGACCTCAAACTTCTGCTGTTGCAGAGCCGTGACACTCCTATGGCCTCTCCCGCAGACCACAATGAACAACCCATCGTCCCTCATTTCGGCCGCCATAACCTCCGGGTCTGCTTGGAAGTTTTCACGCATGCATTGCATGCACGAGATCCGTAGTCTCATCTGCCCTCCAACTCCCTATCCCCGCGATCCAATGCGAAGTTGCGGTGCCTACGGTGTGCCAAGGACCACCTCCTCTACCCGCCGGACATGAAGTCAAAGCAGACCAAGCGCAGGCTCTCACGGCTGAGCTGCGTGGGCTTGCGGTTTGAACCTCCGGCCCCCACGCCCCCGGCGGCCCCATACTTCCCCATGAGATCCTCTATCACTCCAACCAATCCCCTCACGTCCTTTCCCCTTTGGAAGGCCTTGTGGGCGGACCGCAACTCCGCCACCTGGACGCCCAGCAAGGGCCGACTCAGGAATCGGATCACTTCGATCGTGCGCTTCCGATCCAGGTCTGGGTGGTTCGCATAGCCTTGAAGAATGGTCGCCAGAGTTTGCTGGATGGGATCCACTGAGCGCGGCGCAGACTGTAGTGCCTTCTGTTCTTCTAGGGACCTGAGAATGCTCTCGATGATCCTCTCCTGGATTTCGAAGACATTCTTGAACATGCTCGGCTCGACCACCCGTGGGGTGTCGCGGTCACAGGCGATCAGATTCCCGATAATGTACCTGTTATCCAGAATGTCATCCGTTTTCGAATCGTAGTACTTCCAGAAATTCATGACACCCGATCCCGGAACGTCCGCCTGGAAAAAGAAGAAGATCCCCTTGGCTCCCGCCTTTACGAGGCCGGAGTGGATACCATCCGGGATCGAATCCAGCATTTCCTTCCCGCCGGCCCCGATGACCCCCCTCAACTGTTGGAGCAGGAATTCGCTGCTTGCCAGTTCCGCGAATTGTTCCTCCTCCTCCATGACGGCGCCATCTTCCTCGCTGATCCGCCGAAGGGTGTTGAAATTCCGGGGATGAACGGTTTCGCCAAGAACGCTGGCATCTAAGAACCCCGCCCGATCAATGTCGGCGATTTTTCTGCTCAGTCGCTCGACCAATCCGAGCAGGCGATCCAATCCGGCGTCCGGAAACATGTTGTAGATCCAGAGAACGTCGAAATCGCTCCCAATGCGATCAATCCGACCCGCTCGCTGGACCATCCTGGTCGGGTTCCAATGGAGGTCGTAGTTGATGAGATGCCCACAGTCCTGGAGATTCTGCCCCTCGGAGAGCACGTCCGTTGAAACAAGGATATGAATTTCCCGATCCGTGCCGATCCAGTCGGGCCTGTCGTTTGCCTTGGGGGCGAATCCCTGGACGATTCGGAGCCGCTCCTTGGGGTCGGCTCCGCTGTCCATCCGGCGGATGCTCACGCCTCCGAGTGATTTCCGGAACGCCTCGGCGGCGGGATTCTCGGGGTGCCCCAAGTGGCGATACAGGTATCGTGCCGTGTCCTTGTAATGGGTGAAGATCAGGACTCTCTTCCCGAGAAAATCCGTGGAGAGCAGATCCTTGAGCCGTGAAAGCTTGGCATCGGCCTCGGGTTTGATGTCCTTGATGCGGAGCCAGATGTCGTTAAGGATTTCAACGTCGTGTTGAACGGCCCTGTGGAGCTTTCGGAGGTCGTAGAGATTCGGATCGACCGTCCCAACAGATTCAAGAACCTTGCGCGCCTCCTCATTGGCGTCAATTTCCTCCGCCCGCGATAGCGGCGTCGCATCGTCCTCCTCTTCCTCGCTCGCCACGTATCTCATCGCCTTCTCGAAGTCTGAGCTTCTGATCAGACGGCCGCCCAGGATGTATTCCTCGAACGTCTTCAGGAATGAGAGGGCGCGGCGGACGCTGATTCGAAATGCCTCAACGCTCGACTCGAACCTCTTGAGATAACGGCTCTTGAAAATGCCGACGAGCGCCTCCTCACGGCCTGCTTCCATCTCGTCCACCTGCACCCCCTCCTTCTTGTAGTCCTCCAAGTTGTAGGGGGCGAGTTTCAACTTGTCGATCCCCGAGACAATGCCCTCATAGATACCGGCATAGGTGCGTTCCAAGTCGTAGCGGACGGTCTTCAGTTTTCGCTCCGGGAAATGAATCTTTTTCCCGCGGATCGTGGCCTCCGGGTAGGCTTTCCGAATGTGCGGACGGGTTCGGCGGATGACCGCTTCTTCCAGGAGGTTGTAGAGCGCAAACGTGGCGCTGTTTGCTCGTGATTCCCGCCTGGCCCGGAGGAAATACTTGTGCAGGTCTCCGATTCCGCAGGCCGCGAAATAGCTGCGATCACCCTTCGTGACGAGGCAGAATTGATTGTACAGGTCCAGCAGGTCATTGCTGATCGGCGTGGCCGTCAGCAGGATGATCTTCTTGGGCATGCCGTCCCGGCCCCTGCCCCCGTTGGTGCCGATAATCCTCTCGAGGCTTCCATACCGTTGGGCCGTGCGATTTCGGAAATTGTGGGATTCGTCCACCAGGAGGACGTCGGCATCGCCGAAGGGAGACGGGTCGAACTCCTCCCGTCCCAACTCTTCCTGGGAGACAACCGTCGCCGAGATGCTGGCTTCCCGCAGCTCACGCTCCCACATGTCGCGCAGGCTTGCCGGGCAGATGACCAGCGCCTTCTGGCGCATGTGGTAGGCGAAGTCTTCGAGGAGCTTCTTTCCGATCCACGTTTTCCCGAGGCCGACGGAGTCCGCGACCATGACTCCGTGGTAAATCCCAAGGATCTTGCGGGCTTTCTTGACTGCGTCCTCTTGGAATTCCGCCAACTCTACCGCTGAGCGCATGCCAGTCAGCGGGGCGTCTTCCAGTTCATCCTTGAAATATTCGTAGAGCGCCTTGAGGTAGACTTGGTAAGGCGTGTATTCCTTCTGACCGAATTTCGACGCGTCGAGCAGGTCGATGAGATCGTGCTTGAAATCCCGCGCGTCCTCCCATTGTCGGTCGTACCATTGTTCCAGCTCAATGATGGCGCGGGCACCCACCTCGCTCTTGAGGAGCTGCCTGTTCTCTACGGTGATTCTCTCGCTCGGCTTCGCGTCGGAGAGCCAGGCGACGGATCGGGCGGCCTCAGTATCCTCAGCCTCTGTCTTTTCCAGAAGAACTTTGTGCGCGAGATTCAGTTCCCGGTTTGACGTAAGGCCGGGCACGGTGAAGTTGGAGGACCCGACGATGGCCACGATGGGCCGAAAGCGATCAAACAGCATCTGCTGCCCCGGTCGGTCCGAGTAGAACAGCCAACATTTGGCGTGGAGAAATCCCTCATCGTGGAGACGCACCAAGACCGATTCACGGCGTAGGTAGGCGATCAGGTCCTCGACAAGGCTTAGGGTCCTTTCCTCAAAGGGGAGGGCTTCAAGGTCCTTGCGAATCAGGCCCCGAATCGCCGCCGGATCGGGCCGGAGGCCAATCTGTTCCCCTGTGGTCGGTTCAGAGCCAAGCAGGAGTCGAAGATTGCCAAGCCCGGACAGGCCCTCTTTCACCAGGCCGAAGCCGCCGACCGTGAAATAGGCCGAGGCCACATCGAGGGATCGGCCCTTGTGCGCTTCGAGAAGCGCCTTGAGGACACCCTGCAAATGGTGTGTTTGATTGTCGATGACATAGGGTATTTTCATCACGACCCTCAATGTTTCGTGTCGACAAGATAACCCGATCGGCCCGAGCACCGGTAGCCATTTTTGTCTTTGTGGGGGTTTAGACGTCCGTTATTCTTCGTTCGACTGAACTTCTTCCCGCAGTAGGAACATTCAAACACGTAGGTGGGTCTCCCCCGTCCCCGTGCACTCGAAGACCGAATTCGAGCGCCTGAGCCGCTGCCCTCTGTGGACCGTTGGGCCGTCGGAGGCGTGAGGAAGGGACCGGAAGCGGTCAGCTCAACCGCATACCTGGGCACGAACGGAATTTGCGTCACGGTTGCTCCCTGAATCCGATCCACGCGATAGGATCTGGATTCTCCTGTTTGGTGCTTGACAGCGTAGAGAAGGAAACGACCGTCCTTGGTTCGCCGCAACGAATAAGGCTCGATGAGCCGTCGGCTGCCTTGGTATCCAAGCTCTACGCAGAGCCGGTTCGCTGCTGCGAAACGAATCGTCTCAAGCGGAACCGGTGAGTGCCAAGCCTGTGCCATGGCGGGCGGGCGCCATGGCTCGTCAATCTCGGTGACGGTGATCGGGAACGCAGGCAGTTCCTTCTTCTGTGCGCTGCCTTGCATCCATTCGAGAACCCCGGGCAGTTCCTGCCAAAACTGCTCGAAGGGCGGGAGGGTTGGCAACTGGTGTTTGAGCATGCTTTCCCAATCCGCTTGCAACTCCCGGAGGCCGGGGTGATTCGTGAGATCCACCATTGTCGGAACGGAGAAACCTTTGAAGGCGCACTTCTTCTCAAGGGCATCCATCAGGAGGTGACGGTCCGGCGCGGCTCCATTGTACCGATGCAGGTGGATGACATCGTAGAGGTCTCGCGGCCTCAGCCGATCCCTCAGCGCCCGCAACTTCTCCGCGAATACCTCCTCGAATCGATAGCAGAGTATTTCGATTCCGCCGCCCGGTCCGTCCGAATACGGATGGTGCACGGGACGCTTCGCCGCCTCCAGCACGACCACTTCATCGGCCGTCAAATCGAGCCTGATCCGCGGCAGATCGCCGCGCATCCCCAAGGGGCCTCTGAATCCGAGCCGCCCTTGTGCCGACTGACCGCCCCTGGGATTCGTGTAGATATCGAAGCGGTGCGCATCGGCAGGCAGCTCTATGCCGGTCGCCTCATAAGTCCATGTAGCGACTTCGGCAAACGTTTTCGAAAGGAATTCCTCCTTCAGGTGATCCGGATCTCTCAAGGTGAAATCCAGGTCTTCCGAGAAACGGTACGTCTCGAAAAAGCATTTCTTGAGACATGTGCCTCCCTTGAAGATCCAGCTTGAGCCAAGTGCATGGTGGTGCGCGATGCCCGCCAATAACCAACCCAGGACATAGTCCTTCTCAACGATGTTCGGGGCGAGCCCGAATTCTCTCGCGAGGTCCATGATTTCTTGCTTGTCGATCACTCCGGTTTTTCCCTTGGCCAACTTTCAGGCACCCACAGACGCCATCTGGTGATGAGCCGTTTGCCCCGAACCGCCGGGTCAAGTTGGGCGTTGCCCGTGGGCATCTTCGCCCTGCACATCTTGAGGGATTCCTTTTCGTCGGGCGCGTACCGCTCCAACAGGTAGCCGAGGCGTTTGAACACCGCACCGTTACCGAGTCGAATCGCGTAATCAATGATCCGGTTCATGTCCCTGCTCCTTAATCTCAGGTAGCTTGAGAACATGTCCGCCATGGAGCGAATTCCGCCTCCGACCTTGGGATCATCCAGCATGTCGAGAATCGTCCGCGCTTCATCTGATACGAACACCTTGACTTGCCCCCGCCAAACCGGCTTCAGCCCGAAGAGGACACCTTCAGGCACAGTCTTCAGCAGAAATGGTGTGCCTTTCAGCACCGGATTTCGTATTCGCGGACGTCGGGTTGTCATGACGACGACCGCCCGGAAAATCTGTTCCGTCAGCCCCCAATGGGCTGCCGCGCTCCACCCGCCGATGTAGCAAGGAGAATAGAGTTTCTCGGCGATCAGCCAAGGATCTTCGAGGGGAACATCGGCCGTCCTGGATTCGAGCGGTACGGGGACATAGAGCCCACGGCGAACCCGCGAGAGCCACCCCTTCTTGGCCCAGCGGGACAGCAGCTTCGCCGCTGCGGTCGAACTGAATCCAAGCGCTCGGCTGGCCTCTTTTAGAGACACAGCTCCCTTGGAGGTCCGGAGGACCTCGGCTAGTCTTTGCCTATCGAGCCTCCCGAGTCCACCCACTTCACCCTTGGCCAGTGCAGTATATCCTAAGCGCATTTATTCATACTAGAGGTGAATAGCTGCTCTGTCAATATACTCACTTTTTCCGCCTATCCGTTGGCAGCGAGAATGGGGAGCGACCTCAAACGAGTTTTGGTGGCTGCTGCCTGCCCGGTTCTTCGGAGAGCGTCTGATTGTCGATGACGTACGGGATATTCATTGGAAAATGAATAGGGCGATCACGCCGCGCGCTATTGAATCACTATCCTCAATTTGGCGATCGAAGCTCAGCATCTCCGAGACGAATTTGCTCATCCCCTGAATGTCATAATGCTCGCCACGCGCGGCCAAAGTATTGAATATGTAGCTCACCCCTGCCCGAGTCGAATTGTCGGCCCAGCTCAATTCTCTACTCTCAAGAGCAAATCCGCCGAACACGAAAATGTGCTTCATTGTGTAGTCGAGCATTGTGGGGAAGGCTTCGTCTTGAAGAAGCTGCGGCCGTGAATGCAATAGCTGGTACAAGTCAGTGGCCAGCCAACGCGCGAGTTGGCCAGCTTGCCGGGAGCAGGAAGGAACAGCCTCGCTCGGAAGCCGGTCGATACATTCCCGCACGGCTTCGCGCATCAGACCCGTAAGGAAGCTGGTGATTTCAAACGGTTTGAGCACGAGTATGCGCATCCATAACTCAATCAGCGCACCAAGCGAAACGAGGGCGTAGGCTGGCTGGTCTCTACGCTTTTCGAGGGCGAGGTCCAATAGCCTGTTCCCTGTCCACATTGCGCTTCGAAACGCCTCTGGGTTTCCGGAACGATGCAACCGACGTCTCAAGCTCGCGAAGCGTTTGGCTACACCATCTGGACTCTCCACCAACATCGCAACTGTCATGATTTGCCCGAAGCTCGTGACGAATAGATCCGTAATGCCCGCATAAGTGGAAGCGATCCACCGTTCCAAAAAGCTGTCAATGTCGTCGTGGAGGTAGTGGATTGCCGATACCGCCTCCTTCAGATCATCCTCGTTTTGAGGTCGCACAGGTATCAATTGGCGCAGCCTCTCAGCGAGGTGGATCATGGTTATTCCAACCTGATTCGGTATGCGCTCGTGCGCAAGGGCACGACCCGCCTCCGCAAGCGCGAAAACACGTTTGGATGCGATGCCGATTTGGTCCGGCCTCTTCATCATCTGAGCCAGCTTCTTCCCGATCAATCCAATACATTCCGAGAAACTGATCAGGTAGCGCATTTGGACGAAAAAGAACGCACGTTCTTCCAGCCATGCTGCCGCAGCCATCGGATCTTCATCGCACTCGAAAAGCTTGGCATTACAACCAAAGCCCAAAAGACCCATTGCCGTGGACCACATCTCGTGTTCTTCGCTTTGAATGTGAATCTGGATGAGTACCTCGATGTATATGTTGACGGCAACTCGGTCTCGCACTCCTTCCCATGTACGCGTCTCAAGTTCTCTCAGACCCACCGTAAAACACTCGTCTACCAGCGCCTCCTCCGATTGCCGAATCCAAAATGATAGCTGTTGGTAGAGGGCGTCGGTGTCGGGATGGAGCAACAGTTTTCGACGGTTTTCCGCGGGCGGTAATCGAACCTCCAAGACCCGCCTCCATGCTCGCCGCATTATTTCGTGTGGTGTAACCATTCGGATCATGGCCCATAAACAGCCCGCGAAACAGCCCGCGTAGACAACACCCGCGAGGAGGACTGAGTCGATCATGTCCTGAGGAAACCATCCTAAGAATAGGCCGCTGCTTAGAACGATCGGCGATGCTGAGAACACGGCAAGGGTGATCAGCAGCCATTTTCCTTGTCTTGCCCAAAAGTCCCTATCGGCGAGAATCCTGATGCTATCGAGGCGTCCTCCCCATACAAGCTGAAGGATTGCGACGGCAAGGCCGCCAAATGTTGCAAGTGCCAGGCCGAGATATCGTAGGGCCTCCGCAGGATTATCCATGACCCCGCATTCTCAAGACCGTATTCGAAATCCTACCATGCTCGGTGTGTACACTTGCCTTCACTTTGATCCTTCCACGATGGCGATTTCGCCATCGGTGAGGCCGTAGAGGCGACAAACAGTCCGATCAATCTCCCTCTCGATTTCCTTCGCATCTCGCTTCTTTTCGGATACTTCGGCTACCAGCCCTGCCAACCTTTCGCGGTCCCGCTCTGGGAAGGCAGGAATCGGTATTTCACCAACGTATGTGGATCGCAGTTCGTAAGCCCCGCCTTCGAGCTTGGCGGCGACCTTGTCGAGGAACCACCACGCAACTCGCGAATTAAGGACCGCCAGAAGGGTCAAATCCCCGGAAGGTACGATCCAGGTCTTGTCGTTGGACAGGAAGGGCTTCGACGTGAAAGCGAATTGCTGATAGGTTGCGATGACTTGGTATCGAATCGTCGGCCTCCCGAATTCGGCGTAGTAGTCGATGCTGTCCTGGATTTCGTACCATTTGTATGAACCCGGCTTTCTGCCGCCCGGCACCCCAGGCGTAAGGCGTTTCTTGAACGGGAGAAGGTGCTCCTTGACTGCCGGGTAGCTGTTGATGTCAATCCCGCGCCTCGTAAAGATCAAGTACAACCCCGCCCATTCGACGCGCCAGCGTTTGATGTCACGGCCCCGCAGGAAAGGCTTGATGATCTGATCGCTCTTGGGATCCGCGGCAATCAACTTCTGACGCTTCGCCCCGTCGATCACGAACGCCTCGTTGTAGCCGGTCTTGATGCCATAGTAGAATTTGTCCCCGATCACCTCCCGCAACGGCCTCCCGCCCGCCCGAATCTTCTCCAAGAGTTTCAGCACTTCCGGCCTCTGGAGGGTCCATCCCTCGTCACGAAGAGTCCGAATGAGGATGGGCACCCCCCGCGTCTCGACCGTTTCCTTCACGTTTTCGGCCTCTCCCATCGTTTCCACGGAAAGCGTTTTCACTTGATGGCCTTCCACTGGATTTTCTTTCTGGGCGATTAGAACCAATGGGTACGCCGTCGCCTCCGGGAAGAGCGGCAGATCCCGGAAATCGATGATCTTTTCGACGGACTGCTTCTTCAGATATTTTCGCAAAGCTTCTCCGTAGCCGGCCCTCAAATACTTGTTGGAGGTGATCATTCCAAACCGCCCTCCCACCCGGCACAGGCCAAGACCCCGAGAGTAGAAATACACATAGACGTCCGCAACTCCGGAGTAAACATCCTTGTAGCAGACTTCATAAAACGGTTTGTCCTGTCCCAGCCCTTCCTGCCGGACGTACGGTGGATTTCCGACTACGGCGTCGAATCCGGCGCCTTCCAAACGCTCGATGGTCTGCTGGGTCCCCGGGCGCGGGCCATAGAAGACCTCCGGGAACTCGATCTCCCAATGGAAGAACCGCTTTTCCTCAGAGGCCCGCAACGCAGCCTCCAGGAGTTTCTTGTTTTCAGGGGACAGCTTCGCCTTGTCGGGCTTCAGGGACCACTCCGGCGCCGTCCGGTCCCGAAGGAACTCCTCGACTCGATTGTGAACGACCTTCTTCTTTCCCTTTCCTGACGCAACCGGTTCATTCCCGAACCACTGGCTCGCGTACGCGTCGAACAACCTCTTGAAGGGCGCAAGATACTCTACGGCCAGATTGTATTGCTTACGAGACTCTCGCGTCTGAGCGGATGTGACATCCGGCAGCGCACCCACTTGAATCATGGCCCCGGCAGCGGCCTTGACGCCTGCGAACTGGGTGCCGCCCAGCAGATTCAACTGGCCCTTCTGGACGTCCTGGAGGTCTTTTTCAGAAACACCGATCAGCGAGTTCCCGCAACGGAGGTGATGGTCCAGGAACGACAGCGGAGCGCCAAGCGTGAAACAGTCGAGCCAGAGGGAAACCTTGGCCAATTCGACCGCCATGGGGTTGAGGTCCACTCCGTAAATGCACCGTTTCAGGACGTGCCGTTTCAGCAGATTCACGTCCGTAAGCCGCCCCCGGTCGATCGAGATGCCCCGTTCATCCATCTCGGAAAAGATCGTATTGCGCATCCGCTCCAGATAGGCGGCGACGGGATTCCACGGGAAGGCATTCAGAAAATCGAGTGTTTTGTCCGTGATGAAGTCCACGGCCTCCACAAGGAAATGTCCGGAGCCCATCGCGGGGTCGAGTACCTTGATATTGAAAAGCTCGTCCACCAGTTCTTGCCCAACGAGATCTGCCTTGCTCGCCGGCTCAGGCTTGATGCCTTGCTTCCCCAGGGCCTCCTGTTTCTTAAAGAAGGCTTGTCGCGCCTGCTGGGCTTCGCGGAGTTTCGGCCGCATGGCCTCGAATTTCTCCTTGAAAACGGGACCGATGGCGTGTTCGACGATGTATTTCACGATGTAGTCCGGCGTGTAGTAGGACCCCGTAGCCTTCCGTTCCCGTTTGTTATTCTCAAGGTAGGACTGCCCCTTCCTGACAATGCGTTCCTGTTTCTCGGCCTTCTCCTTCGCGTTGGCATCCAGTTCCTCGAAGGGAACATAGAATTCCCGGTTCTTTTCTTTGACGATCGCGAGTTTCTCGCCGGCAATCCGAAGCTTGAATTCCAGCAGACCCTCATAAATCGAACCGAGTTGGCGGACGCCGAGCGACTTGTAGTCGATGAATACAAGCTCAAGCAGCTTCGGATCGGCATCCCTCGACAGGCGGTCCAGCGCGGGGGCGAGGAACGCATCCGCCACTTTGGCGGTGTTGAGGAATCGTGCGGACTGGGCTTCCGGCGTTTCGTCGTCCTTGTCGGGCTTCGTCAGGAACAGGCCGCCGTTGTACATCGGGACATTCATTGCGGGTTCGCCCTCGTCCACGACCCTGAACAATCTCAGCAGACGATCGTACAGACCATAGGAATCCTGCCTGAAGGCTTTTCCCAGGTTCTTCGCGGATTCGTCCTCAATCTTTCCGCCTGACTCGGCGATCTCCTTCTTGAGCTTCGTCAGGCTGGATTCGAAGTATCCTCTGACTTCTCTGACCGGCAACAAATCTCTCGCCTCCGCATAGAGAAGGAAAAGAATCCGGTACAGAGGCGTGAGCGTCCCCTGAAAAATCCGGTCGAGCGTCTCTTCGGTGAACGCGGACTTGGGGTCGACCTGTTCGCGAATGGAATGGATGAATCCGGATGCCAAATGCGGAAAGACATCCTCAAATACCCGTGTCTTTAGCCGCTCTCCCAGTTCTTTCGCGTACTCCTCGCTTTCGACCACAAGACGGTCCAGGAGGGATAGGTGAACCTTCTTCCCCTCGCGTTCCATTTCCTGCTTCTCGAATGCGGATCGACGGAAGACCGCCCAGAAATACCTGAACGAATCCGCGAAATCGCCGGATCGAGGACCCGACTCGGCCAGCACCTCATCGAGGTCGATCTCGTAGTAGTTGGTCGCCCTTGAATGCGTTTTCTGGGAATAGAGCCGCCAAAGCTTCCCGTTCGTCACGATGACCCACGGCGACTCCCCCTCTTCAAGCAAGCTCACGACGACGGCGCCTGGATTCTCTTCGGGGGTCTCCTTGTCGCGCCTGTCATCCTTACCGTCCAGCGATCTCGCCCACGGATAGACGAGGCATCCCGCGAGAAGAGTCTTCGGATCGTCTGGAGAATGGAGGCGATAGTCCGCCTCTGAAACCGGGCTTCCGGAGCGCTTTCCCTCGGCGCACTTGAAGCCCAGGGCATCCAAGACCGGCACCACAAGCTCCTTCCGTAGAACCGACTCGCTCTTATTGACGAACCGGTCGGCCGCACCCTGGTAGAGAGTTCGCAGGCGCAGATAGACCGGTTTCGGATCCTCTTTCCATGCGGAAGACAAGTCGGGCAGCCGTTTGAGGAGGTAGTAGTCGGAGAAGATCGCACGGTTGTTGAAATGGTCCTCCGACCAGTCCGCGGTGGCGTAGGCTCCGAGGAGCTTGTCGTATTGGGCGAAGGCGTCGCTCTCCGTCCACGTGAAGCGTCGGAGGACTCTGAGATGAACCCTCTCGGGCTTTAGCCGATCAACCGTAAGAATCCTTGGGCGGATGCCCACCTGTTTCTGGCCGATTCCGGCGGGTTCCTGCGTGTCCGGTGGGAGGTATTTTTCCAGGATAACGAAATCGAGCCGTTCATAGTCGCTCGTCAAAACCAGCAGGTAGTTCCCGGCCCTGTTGCGGAAGGCGCGGGCCAGCGTACGCGTGTGGGAGATATTGACACTTGACAGTTCGAGCAGATACACCTGAAACAGACCACCCTCCTGACTTGCGATCAGTTCGATGTTCTTGATCGGCCGTGTGGCTCCCTCCGCGGTAATTCCCAAATTCGCAGCGGTCTGTTTTGTCCGACCCGAGGTATCGTAGCCAAGCCTGGTGAAGAGCGCGGCTACTGCATCCGGGGATGATAGCGGCTGAACGTCGTGGTGGGTCAGTTCAAGGTCAAGAACGAGTTTCGACGCTTCATTCACGCCTTGAAATATCGGCCAGTTCGACCGCTGGGTCAACTCGCACGGTCAGGAAAGAGAACCCCGGCACTCTTACCCCAAGAAATGCCGGTCCTCCGGGGTCCAGTGGGCTACCTGACGATTTCCAGCAAACGCATCACCTTGGATCGCCCCGCTTGGTGGCATCCGGCCGGTCGCGGGACGGCCAAGCCCTCCTGGCGCCGCCCTGCAAGGTGGTGACGAGAACTGCCATATGCATCACCATCAGAGCCGGGGTCGCCCCATCGAAGATGTTCGGGGCTAGGTGCCGGCCATCGCCGGTGGGGGGTTGGCAACCCCTCAGGTGGCGATTGTCGGGCGGTCAGCCGGTGAAGGAAGGCGCGGGACGGTCGCGTTCGAGGATGAAGTAGTTGGTGAAGAGCCAAGCCGGGCCGATGGCGATGCGGGCCTGGCCGAGGTAGAGATCGGCGTTTTTCGGCTCCACTTGGACCACGAAGTCGCGGATGAATTTCGTGACGTCCGCCGCCGGATTGCCCCCGCTTCCGTAGTCAAGGAAAAGGGAGTCGGCCTTCGGGGATTTCTCTCCCGCCTCCGATCCATCGCGCACGAGGTAAAACCCAAACCTCTTGGGATGATCGTCCGAGGGTTTGCAGACCCATGGATCCTCCGGCCGGCTCTGGCGGACCGGAATGTTGTATCCGAAGGGCGCCTTCTTACCTGCCTGCTCCTTGAGAAAGAACCCTTTCTTGAATTTCTGGAATCCGAGGATCCTGGCGAACATCGGCGGATTGAAGCCGCGGAACTCAAAACCCACCCATCGATCGAAGGAGGGCTTGCTCCCCGCCTCGAAAACCCGGTCCAACTCTTCGCGGCTCCTCCGCCTCAGTTCGTTCAGGTTCATCGCCACCCCCTCCTAGCTCTGGATTCCGTGCTGGCGCATTTTGTACATGAGTGTTCTCACGCTGATCTCCAGGAGCTTCGATGCACGGCTCTTATTCCCGCGGGTCATCTTGAGCGCCTTGGCGATCAGATCCTTTTCCAATATCTCCGTCGCGATCTTCAGCGACACCGTTTCCCGGATTTCCGTGATGTCCTTGTCCGGATTGTAGTCGCGAATGGCCGGTGGAAGGTGCTGCGGCCCCACGATCTTCTGCTCCGACAGCACCAGCGCGCGCTCGATCGAGTTCTCCAGCTCGCGCACGTTTCCCGGCCAGTGGTACTTCTGGAGAAATTCCATCGCCTGCGAGCTCACCTGTTTCTGCTTGTCGTTCGCCAGATGGGCGTACTTCTCCAAGAAATGATTCACGAGCATCGGGATGTCTTCTTTTCTCTCCCGCAGGGGGGGCAGTGTGAGCGGAATAACATTGAGCCGGTAGAACAGATCCTGTCGAAATCGGCCCTTCGACACATCCTCCAGCAGGACTCTCGCTGTGGCCGCGATGACACGCACGTCCACGTGAACGGGTTGGGTATCGCCCACGCGGCGGATCTCGCCTTCCTGGAGCGCCCGGAGCAACTTGACCTGAAGGTATAGAGGGATTTCTCCCACTTCATCGAGAAACAGCGTGCCTCCATGGGCCTCTTCGAACAGACCGTTTTTCGACTTCCCCGCCCCGGTGAATGCCCCTTTGACGTAGCCGAACAGTTCGCTCTCAAGCAGCGTTTCCGGGATCGCTCCGCAGTTCACGGCCACGAATGGGCGCCCCGCTCTTTCGCCCGAGTAATGGATCGCCCGGGCCACCAGTTCCTTGCCCGTGCCGCTTTCGCCGTGGAGGAGAACCGTGCTCTTGTAGTCCGCCACCTTCTTGATCACGTCGAACACCTTCTGCATTTCCGGGTTCTTCGAGACGATGTTCTGGAATCCCGACTTTGCCTTGGGGTCCGGTTTGGCCCACGGCAGATCGCGTTTGAGGCGCTCGCGCTCCTCCGCCTTTTTCAAGACGAGCACCAACTCCTCCGGGCGGAACGGCTTGGACAGGTAGTCGTAGGCGCCGTTCCGCATGGCATCGAGGGCCAGATCGTTGTTCCCGTACGCGGTCGTGATGATCACGGTCGTCTGGTATCCCTTCTCGCGGACGCGTTTGAGGAAGTCCATGCCGTCTTCCTGCGGCATGCGGAGATCGCAGAGCGTGAAATCGAACGTTTCCTCCTCCAACTGGCCGATGGCTTCCTTGACGGAGCCCGCCACCTTGACCCGATATCCCTGGGGCGTGAGCGCCTCCTGGATGAGGGTCCGATAGTTGGATTCATCATCTACGACGAGAATCTTCATGGTGAAATTCCTATGCTTTCATCAATCGCAGGTGGAACGTGCTTCCCTTCCGGAGCTCGCTCGTCGCCCAGATCGCTCCCTGCATCTGTTCCATCAGCCGCCTGCAGATGGCCAAGCCGAGGCCCGTTCCCTGAGCACCCGGCTTGGTAGTGTAGAAGGGCTGGAAGATGGCGTCAAGGTTGGATTCGGGGATGCCGGTGCCCGTGTCGGTCACCTTGAGGACGCGACTTTCCCCTTCCTCGCTCAGCGCGATTCGGAGCGCGCCGCCATGAGGCATGGCATCGGCGGCATTGAAGAAGACGTTCATCAGGACCTGCTTGAGCCGCTGGGAATCGGCCAGCACGGACGACCGCGGGCCGGAAAGCGACACATCCCACGTGATGCCTCGGAAAGCCTTCTGCCCTTGCACGAGATCGCGCGTATCGGAGACGAGTTTGCGCAGGTCCGTCTTCACCATCCGCGGCGCCGCGGGCCGCGCGAAATCGAGAAGCTGGGCAATGAGATCTTTGATGCGGTTGGCCTCGGACAGAATTTTCTCCCGGTAGTCGCGCGTTTTCCCCTCGCGCGGCAGCAGTTCGGCGAATCCGATGATGATGCCGATCGGATTGCCCACCTCGTGGGCCAGGCCGGAGGCCAGCCGCCCCGTGATGGCCAGCCGCTCCGCGCGCGCCAATTCACCGTAGAGCCGCTTCAACTCTTCCGCTGCGCGCTCCGATTCGAGTGCGATGTCTTTCTCTTCCAGTGCCTCCCTACTGAATCGATCCACCAGGGCCCGGATATTGTTTTCGATCCGGGCGGCGTCCTCGGAAATCAGCCGATCGGAATCTCCCCCTGCATCGCGCACACCTGCGGTCCCGAATGCCTGAACGGCCCACCGGCGGGCCAGGAGAACACCCGCCACGGCCACGAGGAAGAGATTGAGAAGCCCGTACATGAGAAAGATCCGGGCGACTCTGTACAATTCCGCGGGGGGGGCGAGACCTCGCAGCCGCGCGGCCATGAACACCGCGCCGGACGTCAGAGCGACCCAAAGCACGAGGCAGAAAACAACGATGAGCCCGAGCAGGAGGTGCAGGCGCGCGGGCTTCACAATCCTCCCCTCCAAGGAAACAGGAATTCATTGAACACGTCCCCGAAGAATAGGTAGGTCAGCGCCCCCAGGGCGAGAAACGGCCCGAAGGGAATGGCCGTTTTTCGGTCGGCCTTTTTCAGTATCATCAGGGCCACACCGACCAGCGATCCCATGAGGGCCCCCACGAACAGGGTCGGGAGCACGCCCTTCCACCCGAAGAAGGCCCCAATCATGGCCAGGAGCTTGACATCCCCTCCCCCGAGTCCCTCGCGCTTCGCCACTTTCGCGTATCCAAACGCCACCGCGAAGAGGAGACCCGACCCGAAGAGCGCGCCGATCACCGCGCTCTGCCAGCCGACGTCCGTCTGGACGAAGGACGATGTGAGCAGGAAGACAATCGTTCCCCCCAGGCTGATTCGGTCGGGGATGATCTGGAAGTCGACATCGATAAACGTCACCACAATAAGGGAGCAGGCGAAAACGAAATGGAGGAGAGTCGTCGACGACAGGCCGTTTTGCGCAAAGAGGCCGGCCGCGAGAAGGCCCGCCATCGCCTCAACGATCGGGTAACGGACGGGGATGTGGCGGCCGCATCGACGGCACTGCCCGCGGAGCCACAACCAGCCCAGCACCGGTACATTGTCGTAGGCGGGGATGGCCAGATGGCATCCCGGACAAAAGGACCCCGGCCAGACGATGGAAAGCCCCCGCGGAATTCGATAGATGCACACGTTTAGAAAGCTGCCGACGAAGAGGCCGAAGACGCCGGCGACCGCCTGCATCACGGGCGGTGAGGTCACTTCAGATCCTTCTTCGAGAACACCAGCGAGGCGAGCCAGACGAAAATGGATGCATAAGCCAGGCTGTACAGAAATGCGAAGGCGGTTTCCCGGGGGCCCATCAGGCCCAGGTGCGAGATGACATCGGAGCGGGCGTTCAGTTTCTCCAAATCCGGAAACACACGATACGCCGCATCCACCACGGTCTTCATCCACAGGTCTCTTGAAGGCAGGGACTCGGCGATCTGACGCACCTCGCCGATGGTGTGGCCGATCACATACAAGAAAACGGTCAGCAGGCCGCTCAGGATCGGCGTGGACACCATCGTGAAAAACAGGGCCGCCGAGGCGACCAGACCGATCTGGAAACAGATGAAGGGAACGGCCTTGAGGACCCCCCAGCGAAAGGTGTTTTCGACAAGGACGTTGACGCCTACGGTGATGATCGCCGTGACACAGGACAACGCCGACGCGGCGAGCACGGCGGCCGCATACTTGCCGACGACGAAGGCCCACCGGGGCATCGGCTTGGTCACCGCCACGTAGATGGTTCTTCGTTCCATCTCACGAGACATGCTTCCAATAATCAGAATCACGGCCAGAAAGACTCCGAGAAGTTCGGCCCCGGCCAGTCCCGCATCCAAGACGATCTTGGATTCCGCGCCAAATGTTGCGGTTCCCAGCGCCATGCCGAGACCCAGAAGGAGGAGCGCGAATACGAAAAGCCCGTAGAAGAAACGGTCCTTGACGATCTCCCGAAGATTGTAGCGAACGACGGCAGCGATCTGACGAAGGATCACCCCAATCCTCCCGCCGAGCGGAGTTCCTGAACCAGAATCTTCTCCAGATTCACCTTGCCGCCCTCCCGAAGGTCCACCACTTTCCTCAGTTCTCCCCCGATGAGGAGCATCGCGCGATCACACAGCACTTCGACATCATGCAGAATGTGCGTTGAAAAGAAGATGGTCCGGCCTTCCTTTCTCAGATCCATGAGAAGGTCGCGAACAAACACCCGACCCAAGGGGTCCAAACCCGTCATCGGCTCGTCCAGGATGACCACCTCGGCCGACGGCAGAAGGGCCTGGGCCAGTCCGATGCGCTGGAGCATTCCGCGCGAATACTTGGAGAGAGCCAGGCCCTCCCGCCCTTTCAGGCCGACGCGTTCGATGAGGGCCGGCACTCGGATTTTCAAGTCCGGCGCCGGGAGGCCGTACAGCCCCCCCATGTAGCGGAGAAACTGTTCGCCCGTCAGCGCCTGATAGAAATACGGTTGTTCGGGAAGGAAACCCACGCGCCGCAGCACATCGATACTCCCAAAGGGTCGGCCGAGAATCGTCCCCCCCCCGGATGTCGGTCGGACCAGCCCGAGGAGAATCTTGATGGCCGTCGTCTTTCCCGCTCCGTTCGGTCCGATGCATCCGATAATTTCTCCTCGGTGGACATCCAAGTTGAAATTCCGGAGTGCGGTGACTTTTCTCTGGAAGAAGCCGACCTTGTAGGTTTTCGAAACCGATTGGAATTGGATGACGGGTGGGACCACCCCGCCGCCCGTTTGGGATTTGAAATCTGAGATCTGAGATTTCAGAGGAGGTGGGGCCACGGTCAGTCCTTCAACCGAGTGTTCCGAACGTGGTGTTCGGAATCCAGGAAATACTTCCCTTCCAGCGGGTCCGGAGGGATCTCGGTCAAGATCCCTGCCTTCACCATTTCATCCAGGTTCTCCGGCCACCGCCTCCGCTCCGACTTGAACCGATTGACCCGTTTCTGAAGTTCTTCCATGTTCAACCTCGACCCATACTCTTTCATTTTCCGGGAGATTTCCTCTTTTTTCTGGGGATCCCTGGTATCGCTCCACGCCACGGCCAGATAGTCCAGCGCCATGCTCATGAATTCCTCGTTCTGGTAGACCTTTTCCGCAAGGCCGACGAAGAATTGAGGGGCATTCGGGAGCAGCGTTCCTCGCAGGAGGGCGTCGGCGGCAGGTTTGAATTCCTTCAGAAAGAAGAAGTGATTGAAGCTGAGGTAGTACCAGAGCTTCCAATTACCAGGGTGGTGCCGCAGGCCGTCCCACATGAGTTTGATCCCCTCACGGGCGTCCTTCTTGTCCCAGCCGAGCACCACACCGCCAAAGTAGTAGGCCTCTACGAGCCAAGGATCGAATCCCGTGGTCGTTCGAAGGTACCCATCCATGGGGGCAATGCGCTCCAAGAACTTTTTCTCGTCACGGCGGACAGCCAGCACGTTCCCGTAGAAGTTGATCGTTTTCACCCACCACCAATCGCCTGCGAGCGACGCGAAACCGCCCGTCAGTACGCGGCTCGTCCGCACCGCCGGGAAATCCTCGGCCGCCAGCCTCGCTTTCTCACGGGCCTGATCCAGCGCCCCGGACGATTGCCACACGATGGCGCCCGCGCCCACGAGAAAAAGCGCCGAAAAGAGAGCCTTGAAAACACGCATGCCCGTAGGGGGCATTATAGGAACGGCACAAGGGAAAAGGAAACGAAGATCGCGGGACGCGATCAGGACCGATTCAATTGGCGGAGATCATTCTCCACCATCATCCGAACCATTTCCTCAAAGGACACGTTCGGTTTCCAGCCGAGCTTCTCCCGCGCCCGCGAGGCATCGCCGATGAGATGGTCCACATCCGCCGGTCGGAACAGCTTGGGGTCCTGCACCACGTGTTTCTTCCAATCCAGGCCCACCGAAGAGAAGGCAATCTCCACGAACTCCTGCACGCTCCGCGACCGGCCCGTAGCCACCACAAAGTCCGAAGGACCAGGCTGCTGGAGCATCCTCCACATGGCGTCCACATAGTCGCCGGCAAAACCCCAATCGCGCTTCGCCTCCAGATTTCCCAGGGGCAGCTTCTCGGCCAGACCGAGCTTGATCTTTGCGACCATGTTCGTAATTTTCCTCGTGACGAACTCGATACCCCGCCGCGGCGACTCATGATTGAACAGAATACCGGACGAGGCAAAGAGATTGTAGCTCTCCCGGTAGTTGACCGTGATCCAGTGCGCATAGACTTTCGCGATTCCGTACGGACTGCGCGGATAGAAACTGGTGGTTTCCCTTTGGGGAACTTCCTTCGTGTTGCCGAACATCTCGCTCGAGGACGCCTGATAAAATTTCGTATCGGGCTTCATTCGTCGGATCGCCTCAAGCACGCGAACCGGCCCCAGCCCCGTGATCTCCGCCGTCAGGACCGGCTGGTTGAAAGAGGTCGGTACAAAGGACTGCGAACCCAGATTGTATACTTCGTCCGGTTTGTGGTTCCGAACCGCCTCGTCCAGAGAACTCTGGTCGGTCAGATCGCCCTGGACCAGCTCCAGCTTGTCCATAAAGTGCTGGATGCGATCGAATTTCTCCGTACTGGTCCGCCGGACCATGCCGAAGACCTTGTAGCCTTTCTCGAGGAGCAGTTCCGCGAGATAGGAACCGTCCTGTCCGGTAATGCCGGTGATCAAGGCTCGTTTCACCTCCCATCCTCCCTTCCGGAACGGACGTTCCATACAAGGCAGGCGGCTTGGGCGCTGTATTGATTCTTCACCGGCGATTACTCTTGAAAATGGCGGGGGCTACTCGAGCATCTCAACGGTCAGGGCGATTCCCTCACCGCCGCCGATGCAGAGGCTGGCCAATCCTCGCTTGAGCTTCCGGTCCTTCAGCGCGTGCAGCAGGGTGGACAGGATTCGTGACCCGCTGGCTCCAATCGGATGGCCGAGGGCCACGGCGCCGCCGTTGACATTCACCCGATCCAGCTTCAGACCGAGCTGCTTCGCGGCGACAATGGTCACCACGGCGAACGCTTCATTGATTTCGAATAGGTCAATGTCATCCAAATTCAGCCCGCTCCGTTTGATCGCGCTCTGGATGGCGGGAACCGGCGCCGTGGTGAACCACTTGGGCTCCTGCGCGGCGTACCCCCAATTGACGATCCGGGCCGTGGGCTTCAGCCCCAGCTCCTTGACCTTCTCTTGGGTGGCCAGGATCACAGCCGCGCCCCCATCGTTGATGCTGGAGGCGTTCCCGGCGGTCACGGTCCCGTTTTCCTGGAAGGCCGGACGAAGGGTCCCCAATTTCTTGACGTCCCCCCGGAAGGGTTCTTCATCCGTATCCACGACGAGGGTTTCCTTTCGGCTCTTGATCTCGACCGGCACGATCTCGGCCTTGAATTTTCCGCCTTCCGAGGCCTTCTGGGCCCGCGTGTAGGATTCGGCGGCGAACTTGTCCTGCTCCTCGCGCGATACTTCATACTTGGCGCTGCACGCTTCCGCGCAGGTGCCCATATGGACGTTGTTGTACGGATCCCACAGTCCATCGGAAATCATCGAATCCAAAACCTGACCGTGGCCCATTCGGAAACCGGAACGCCCCTCCTTCATCAGATAAGGCGCCTGCGTCATGCTCTCCATGCCGCCGGCCACGGCGAGATCCACCTCGCCCATCATCATGGAACGGGTCGCCAAGATGACCGCTTCAAGCCCTGAGCCGCAGACTTTGTTGATCGTCAAGGCCGGAACAGAGTCCGGGATTCCGGCCCCCAGCGCGGCCTGCCGGGCCGGGGCTTGACCCTCGCCCGCCTGGAGCACATTGCCCATGACGCAGAATTTCACGTCCGAGGGTTTCACGCCTCCGCGCTCGAGCGCGGCTTTGATGGCGGTACTCCCCAGCTTTGGTGCGGAGACCGCCGCCAATTTCCCCTGAAAACTTCCGATCGGTGTTCTTGCAGACGAGACGATATAAACTTCAGTGTTGGTTGCCATGACTTGGGGTTAACAAATCACCCTCTCGATGTCAACCGGATGACCGCCCCCCTTCCACTCCGCTCCAGGGACGATGAGCCGAAGGGTCATAGGGTCTTTGCATCGGCGAACCGGGCCGCGCCGCATTAGGAAAAAACCCTTGAAATAGTTTCTCGGAAGCGTCATGAGGGGCGGATGAACATCTTGAAATCGTTCTTTCTCCGCCGAGTGCGAGTCTTGCCGGTGCTGGCCGTCTCCCTTCTCGGGAATTCCATCCCGCGGGCTCACGCTTCCGATGCCGCCTGGTTTCAGCTCCAGCCTGATCTCGAAACCCCCAAGTACGATGGCGTGCAATTCTCCGGATCCCACTATCTCACCATGCGCGATGGTGTGAAGATCGCTTACGATCTCTACCTGCCGAAAGGCATCCAAGCCGGAGACCGGGTGCCGGCCCTGCTCTGGCAGACCCGATACCTGAGATCCGTTCAACCCCGTTGGCTCACCCGTCTGATTTTCGGCAACCAGCCCTATGACCACACCGGCCTCTACGGCAAGATTCGTAATTGGTTCGTCCCCCGAGGCTACGCGTGGATGGACACGGACGTTCGCGGCACCGGGGCTTCCACCGGTCACGGGATCTGCCCGTATTCCCCGGATGAGATTAAAGACGGGGCGGAAGTCGTCGACTGGATCGTGGCTCAACCCTGGTCGAACGGCCGCGTGGGATCTCTCGGGGTTTCCTATCCGGGGTCCGCATCCGAGATGCTCCTCATCAATCGACATCCGGCGGTCAAAGCCATCGCGCCCCTGTATGCGATGTTCGATGCCTACACAGACATCGCCTTCCCCGGGGGCATCCACGCCGTGCGTTTCACCGAGGATTGGCACCATGTCAACATCTCGTTGGACCAAAACACCCCGGAAGCCATCGCGGGTGCCTGGGTCAAGCTCTTCATCACGGGTGTCTCGCCCGCCATGGAAGACCCGGACAAGTCGATGCTCCGACAGGCCCTTCGGGATCACGAGCAAAATTACAACATCCATCGCCAGGCTCTTGGAATCACGTTTCGCGACGACGTGTCGCCGGACGACCCGCGTCCCGGAGGAACGGGAACCGAAATTCTGGCCGGCCATCCTCTCGATCCTTCCGGCAGCATCGGGTTGTTCAGCCCGCACAACTACAGGCAGGACATCGAGTCCTCCGGCGCCGCGATCTACGGTTACACCGGCTGGTTCGACGGGGCGTACACGCACTCCGCCATCAAACGCTTCTTGAACGTCCATACTCCGGGCAGCCGGATGATCATCGGTCCGTGGGGACACGGCGGCGGATGGCAATTCAACCCCTACACCGGATCACGAAAGACATCCTTCAGCCACAACGCAGAACTGCTCCGATTCTTCGACCGGTATCTGAAGGACACCCCGACCGGCATCGATGACGAACCTCCGGTGCATTACTTCACCCTGGTGGAAGAGAAGTGGAAGGCGACGGATCGCTGGCCTCCTCCGTCAACTCCTCACGTTCTCTATTTCAGGGAGAACCACGCGCTCGTAGAAGAACCGCCCGCAGAGGCCGACGCACACGATGAGTATCGGGTCGATCCCACCCACGGAACCGGGCCGGCGTCCCGGTTCCGAGTCCAGACCCTTCCGGATGCCCCTGTGGCCTATCCCGATCGCAAGGAGCAAGACCGCAAACTTCTTGTCTACCAGTCCGCGCCGTTGGGTGAGGACGTGGAAGTGACCGGCCACCCCATTGTTACGCTATACGTTGACTCCACTAAGCCGGACGGTTCTTTCTTTGTGTACTTGGAGGACGTCGATCCAGAGGGAAATGTAGCCTACGTAACCGAAGGCGAACTTCGTGCCATCCACCGCAAGTTGAGCAGCGGGAAGCCCCCCTATGCGACGGTCGTGCCCTATCGCACATTCAAGCGTGCGGACGCCATGCCGCTGGCGCCTGGAGAGGTGGCCGAATTGAAGTTCGACATCCTTCCGACTTCGTATATATTTCAGAAGGGCCACTCCATCCGGCTCGCCCTCGCCGGCGCGGACCTCAGTCACTTCGGTCCGCTCCCCGGATCCCCTCCAACCCTCCGGGTGCACCGAAGCACCCGATTTCCGTCCTACATCGAACTCCCGGTTAAGAAGATCGACCCGTTGGATTGAGGTGAACCATGTGGAATCTCAATGACGTCAAACAGATTGAGTACAAATCAGACTATTCTTTCCTGATCGTTTTTGATGACGGCACCAGTGCTGTCATCGATTTCTCGGGGTACCTGCAACGTGGACCCATTTTTGCCCCACTCAAGGATCGCGACTTCTTCCGGCAGGCAAGAATCGAAGGCGGCACTATCGCCTGGCCCAACGGGGCGGACATTGCCCCTGAAACCCTGTACGAGAAGTGCGAACAAGTTGCTGCGCTCGCGGGAAATAGCGCGCCGAAGCGCGCCAAATGAAGCCCGTCCGTAGGCACCGCGGGGACCTCTATCCGTCGAGGATCGATCTGACGGTGGTTTCTCCCACTTCCAGGCGAAACGTGGAAAAAACCTTGACGGCGGTTATTTGAAAGCCGCGGGCAGTTGGGCTAGGCTACGCCCCGCATGAACAAGGTTTACAAGAACGCGGATGAGGCCATCTTCGACGTCAAGGACGGCGCGACGATCATGGCCGGCGGATTCGGCCTCTGCGGGATCCCCGAGAACCTCATCGAGGCCGTGCGCAAGAAGGGGATCAAGAACCTCACCTGCATCAGCAATAATGCGGGCGTGGACAATTTTGGGCTGGGCATCCTGCTCGGCACGCGGCAGATCAAGAAAATGGTGTCGAGCTACGTGGGCGAGAATGAAATATTCGAGAAGCAATATCTGGATGGCTCGCTTCTTTTCGACATCACCCCGCAGGGCACACTTGCCGAGCGGATTCGGGCCGCCGGCGCGGGGCTGGGCGGGTTCTACTCGCCGACATCCGCCGGAACCGAGCTGGCGAAAGGCAAGGAAACGCGCGTGATCAATGGCAAGACATACGTTTTCGAGGAGCCGCTCCACGCCGACTTCGCCTTCGTGAAAGCGTGGAAGGGCGACACCTTCGGAAACCTCGTCTATCGGCTGACCGCGCAGAATTTCAATCCCCTCATGGCCATGGCCGCCAAGATCACGATCGCGGAGGTGGAGGATCTCGTCGAGCCGGGGCAACTCGATCCGAACTTCATCCACACGCCCGGAATTTTCGTGAAACGAATTTTCAAGGGCGGGAAATTTGAAAAGCGGATCGAGCGAAGAACCGTGAGGAAACGAGGGGCCTGATGGCGATGACGCGCGACCAGATGGCCAAGAGGGCCGGGATGGAACTTCAGAACGGGATGTACGTGAACCTCGGCATCGGCATGCCGACGCTCGTTTCAAACTACATTCCTGCCGGCGTGACCGTGTTTCTCCATTCTGAAAACGGCCTACTCGGCATCGGCCCCTACCCCTATGAGGGCGACGAAGATGCGGATCTGATCAATGCCGGGAAGGAAACCGTGACGATGCTTCCCGGTTCCGCGATCTGCGATCACGCGACAAGTTTTGCCATGATCCGCGGCGGCCACATCGACATGTGCATCCTGGGCGCGCTCGAAATCTCGGAGAAAGGCGACATCGCCAACTGGATGGTCCCCGGCAGCATGGTCAAGGGTCCCGGCGGTTCGATGGACCTTCTCTCGGGCGCCAAGAAAGTCATCGCGCTCATGACGCATGCCACGAAAGACGGGAAACCGAAAATTCTGAAAGCCTGCAAGCTCCCCCTCGGCGGCCGAGAATCGGTGGACATGATTATCACGGATCTCTGCGTCATGGAGATCACGGATTCCGGGCTCGTGCTCAAGGAGACTGCCCCCGGCGTAACGGTCGATCAGATTAAGAAGGCCACCGAACCCCCGTTCAAGACCGCGCCGGACCTGACAGAAATTCGGCTGTAGCGAGCGTTTCGGAAATCTCCTTGGGGTGCCGGTGGCCGCACCTGTGCCAATTCGAAACTTGATTTCCAGCCTTCAACCTTCCGAGGCGTCAACTGTCATGAGGACCCCGGAGGCGCGCAGATGCCGGAGACGGACGAATCTGGACGCAGATCAGGTACCGCGAACGATGGTACAAACCTTTCCAAACAGGAACAGGATGTTCATGACTTCTCGGTCGACTGAGATGACCTGAGTGATTTCGCCGTCTTCCATCGCTTCACGGACACCGCCGTCACCGATCGCCACGAGGCCGAAAATATTCATCGTGCAGGCCGATCCTCTCTTCATCTTGCCGGCGGCCGAGCCGTTGGTGGCCACCACGGGTTCCGTGTAGATGGAGACCGCAGCAACACCTGTCGGGGTAAACATCCCTGTTGTTGCCACGCAGCCCGAGAAAGCTCCCGTCAGTAGCGTTACCAGCATGGCCCCAAATGCGATTCTCCGCGCCGCGCCAATACGAGAATGCCTGCCGTACACATTCATTTTCGCCTCCTTCAGCACTTGGCTGGTTGCATGCCGACTGCTCGTAATTTGGGATATAGACCCATTGGAGGCACTTATATTAGACTATATGATGTATTGTCAAGAACATTCTGGCATTTACTCTATTGTTCCCAGCCTTGCTTAGCTTATTTTCTGTGCCATGCGAAACGCAGGCACATTCTTGCAACAGGTTGGAAGGCGCATCCGGGAACTCCGAAAACGGAGGAAGTTGAGCCAGGAGAAGTTGGCGGAGTTGGCCGGGATACATCCCACCCACATGAATCGAATCGAGGCCGGAAGAATCAACATGACCGCGGCCGTTCTCCAGGGGATCGGGAAATCGCTGGGTGTTTCAGTTGCGGAGCTGGTTGACGTTGGAGCGGAGCAGGGGGCCGCGGAGGACGACCGGATTCAAAGCTTAGCGAGACGGATCAAGCAGTTGAAAACGGAGCGGAAGAAGATCGTATACGACGTTCTCGAAGTGCTGGTACGAACCGGATAGTCACCGAGAGTTTCCCACCCCACCCCCCCCTTGCCGGTAGGGTTTGAGGGCGTTCAATCCGCAATCGAAGGCGGGGGGGGCTTCAATACTCGTCCACGTGTTCGGAGACGATGATCTTGAGCATCGTCTGATAACCGATACCCCGCCTTTGCCCCTTCACCCGCAATTTCTTGATGATGGCCGGGTCGAGGAGAATAGAGGTTGGCATCCGACGAGATTTGGGGCGAACGACCGCGGCCGATCCGGAGGAAGCGATATTCCTGCCCAGGTCCCGCCGCTCAAACTCGCGAACCTGCGCGTCGTTCGAAGTTCGACTCGATGCTTGTCTCATAAAGCCTCCTTTCGTTCCTTCGCATGGGCCTGCACGAAATCGGCCGGAGTTTGTTCTCGCGCCGGGTGAAGATCAACGCCAGCCGCCGGCCGGAATCCGTTTGACCGAGCACCAGCCCGCGCCATTCCGCATGAGTCGGATCAACAATCTTCCCGGCGAACAGGTACGCCTCCTGTCTGAAAATGGACTCGATTTCTTCCGACGTCACCCCATGTTTCAGGTTTTTCATTCGATTGCCTTCGTCCCAATCGACCTCCCCCGGCATCCCCGCAAGATCTTCCAGCCAGCGGGCCGCCTCACCGTCCGGCTCAAACTTCACCGGGTAAGTATAGCTATTAAATAGCTATGCGTCAACTTGCGCCTTCGCAACCTCGATCCGTACCCAAGGCATTTGGGAACAAGGGATTGAGATACGATCGAGCGGAGGCGAGGAGCCGAGAGGCAGACGCGGTCAAGCTCTCAGCCGTCAGCTTTCAGCCATCAGGCGGAAAAGAGCCTTGCCCAAAAGGTTTCAATCTTGAAGCTGAACGCTGACTGCTGATCGCTGAAAGCTTTCCTAGAACTTCAGCGTCTGACCCTGCCCCATGATGCTGAGCGTCGGAATCTGAAGATCGTTCAATTCCCGCTCCATCTCGGGGAGGTTGGGGGACTTGATGTGGGTGATGAGGTGCTTCACGTCCGACCGGGCCAGTTTCTCCAACTCTTTCCCGGCCATGGAAGGGGTGAGATGACCGCTGATCCGCGCCAGCTCGGCCATCTTGTTCGGGAATGAAGATTCAAGGATGACGGCTTTCAAGTGTTTCTCCTTGGCGAGTCCCGTCCAAACGTTGGTCAGCGGGCCCGTGTCGCCTGAGAAGAAGAATGAAGATTTCCCGTTCGAAACCAGAAACCCCACGGCCGCGATGGTGTGATTCACCTCGAACGCGGTCACGGTCAGATCGCCGAACTTGGTGGGTTCCTCCACGTGGATGGGCTTCAACATCATGATGGGCTTCTCGATGCTCGGGATGATGGTGAAATCGGGCCAGATGGCGTTGTTCAGCAGGTGCGCCTTGAGTTCATGGAGCACTTGCGGAATCGAAACGACCACCAGCGGCTTGGTCCTTCGGCCGATCAGGTTGTCGGCCAAAAGCGACAGATCCCGAACGTGATCGAGGTGGGGGTGCGAGATGAACACGTAGTCCACGCCCATCTGCTGCTCCAGCGTGAGCACGGAGGTCACCGTGCCGGCATCCACCAGCGCGGAGTTGTTCACCAGATAGCCCGTCAGCCGGTAGCCGGGAAGCTCCGAGCCGTAGCAGCCGAGGGCTTTGAGATCCATTCGAGGTTCGCCTATTTCGTGGTGAACACGTAAACGCCGTCCCAGGGGTCCGGCGGCGGCTGTTTCATGAGATCCTGGGATCTCTGGATATAGATGGTGGACGGCTTGTCCTCCGGCCGGTCTTTCAGGACCCGCTCGAAGGACTTGATCGCGTCTTCGAACTGTTGGGCGCGGTAGAGACCCAGAGCCTTCTGGAACTCCCCGATGAAGTCGAAGGTATGGGTCGCCCCGTCCTTCTTGCTCAGGAGTTCGTAGATCCGAATGGGTTCTTTTTTGCCTTTCACCCTCACGAAGTCGAGTTCCCGGTAGATGTAGTTGTCCTTCACCTGGGCGTAGGTCGATTCGCTGATGATGATCTGCGTGCCGTAATTCTTGTTCGTTCCTTCCAGGCGGGACCCGAGGTTCACGGCGTCGCCCATCACGGTGTAATTGAACCGCGTGTTCGATCCCATGTTTCCCACGCTCATCGGTCCCGTGTTTAACCCGATTCCGATGTTGATCTTCGGCAGGCCTTCCTTCTCCCACTGCGCCTGGAGTTCCCGGAGCTTCTGCAACATTTCGAGTGCGGTATCGCAGGCCTTCGCCGCATGGTCGGGATAGTGGATCGGAGCTCCGTAGAAGGCCATGATCGCGTCGCCCATGTATTTGTCCAGCGTGCCGGAATGTTTGAACAGGATGTCCGTCATGGGCGAGAGGTAGACGTTCAAGAGGTGCACGAGGGCCTCTGGAGTGAGTTTCTCCGAGATGCTGGTGAAATCCCGCACGTCTGAGAACAGCACCGTCATCTCCAAGCGTTCGCCGCCCAATTTCAGCATGTCCGGGTTCTCGGTCACTTTGCTGACGACCGCCGGATCGAGATACGATTGGAAGGCGCCCTTGATCTTCTTCTTTTCCTTCTCTTCGCTGACGTACCGGTAGACGGTGACGCCGAGGAAGACGATGACCATGCAGCCCATCGGGTAGGCCATGGAGATCCAGTAGCCTTGGCGGATGAAGACCTGGACGATGGCGATGTAGTAGGCCGTCAGAAGCGGAATCAGGATGACGAAGCCCCAGACGGCGGAGAGTCGCACGAGGATATTTCCGAGCACGAGGCCCGCGAGGACGATCACGCCCATGTCCATCAGGCGGTACCAGTGCGGCCGTTTCAAGTAATCGTTGTGAAGAATGTTGGAGATGACGTTGAGGTGGACCTCCGTGCCGGGGAATTTTTCGTCCAAGGGCGTCACGCGCAAGTCGTACAGACCGGTGGCCGTGGCGCCGACGATGACGGCCTTGCCTTCCACGTCCTCGCGCTTGACGCGATCCGCCACGATATCGGCGATGCTCATGTGATCGAAACTCTCCGCTTTGCCGACGTAGTTGATGAGCATGCGGCCCTCGGGGTCGACGGGGATCGTGTGCAGGGGCTCCAGCGTCCCTTTCTTATAGAGGTGCACCTTCGCCAGACCCGACTCGTCCATCTCAAGTCCGAGCGTGGCATCCATGAGCACACCCGCCATCTGGAGTCCCAGCGAGGGATAGTATTCGTCCCCCGCCCGCGCCACGAGGGTGTACCAGCGGAGCTTCCCGTCCTCAATGTCGTTGTCCATGTTGAAATGGCCGAAGAAGCGTGAGTTCTGAGAAAACAACTTGAGATTGGGAACCACGCCCTCGTAGGCGATTCCGGACTGTTTGGGTGAGCCTTGTTTGACGAGAAGCGTGGGGATGCGCGAGGCGGCCATCATGTCGAGGCTTTCTTTGAACTCGGCGGGATCCTGCGGAGATTCGGCGTCGAAGAAGTAGCCGAGCACGACGTTTTCGTATTTCTTCAGAGTGTCGGCCAGGATCACGTCGCGGTCCGCTTCCTTGGCTTTTCGGATCAGGAAGGGATCGGAAAAATACGGAACGAATTCATCGAGGATTTTGCTGGACGAATCGCGCTCGGCCCAGATCATGTCGAGCCCGATGACTTTTGCCCCGAGGGCTTCGAGTTTGTCGATCACCTGGGCCATCTTGTTCCGCGGCCAGGGGAAACGACCGATCTCTTTCAAGCTCTGTTCGTCGATAGCTGCGAGAACGGCCTCGTGGCCCACATCCACTTTCTTGCGCTGCTTGAGCCGCGTGTCGTAGGTGAGGAGTTCGAGCCTTTCGAAGAGGCCGACCTGGAAGATGTAAGCGATCAAGATCCCCAGGGTGATCATGAAGCTGACCCTGAAACCGGTGAGCTTCAAGACGTGCGCTTTGGCGAAATCAACCAATTTCTTCATTAATCGGCCATTTTATAGGACCCCTGTTTTTTTGTAAATGGCATGTAAACACCTGAGAAATCGCAATTGTGATGTATATCACAATGCGGACGCCACGCGACGTGGCACCTAGAAGAAGCCAGGCGGCAGACTTGGAAGGCGCGGGACGAGCCGGGCGACTCCGAGTGTCAAGGGCGCTGGTGGAGACCCACTACTCGTGGCACTCCAGGCAGGGTGGCTCTTCCATGTCGATCAGCTCGCCGTGTTCGGTCTTGTTCGAGTGGCACTGGCGGCAGACCATGCCCTTGGGGAGATGCTCGTCCACCTTGTGGGTCTCCTTGTACTCCAGATGGCAGCCGCCGCAATCGCTCCGAACGAGATGTTCGTACAAGGGAGGCTTGATCGAATCCTCGGGATGGCAGGTTTCGCACGTTTCTTTGGTCTGCTCGTGGCAGCCGTTGCCCATGCAGGCGGTCATCTTCGGGCGGTTCGTCGGCTCGGCCTCATGATCGTGCGTGATGGTGTAGTGACAGTCGGGACAGCGCATCTCCTCGAGCTTGATGTGGAGCTCGTGGTTCATTTTGATGTGCTTCTCGTTGTGCTCGTATTTGAGTTCTTTCTTGTTCGGGATGTCCTTGTGACAGCGGAGACAGTTGTCGTTCAGCCGCTCCGTTCGCGAGGCGAAGACCATGTGGTCGTCCGCATCAGCCATCTGCCAGGGAAATTTCGGCAGGTGCATGGCGTGGCACTCGACGCAACGCACTTCCGAGTACGGTGGATGGACCTTGGACGTACCGCCGACAAAAGAGGTTTCTCCCGTGGAGTGGCAGCTCAGGCAGTTGTGCGGGCTGCGCGCGTATTTCGCGAGCCCCCAACCGGAGGTGAGCGCGAAAACGGCTCCCGCCCCCAGGAAGATCGCGAGGTTCCTGATCGTCAGGGGAGGAATGTGGAGCGTCTTCACGCGACCGATCAGCGATTGGATTCGACGGCCCATGGCGCTCACTCGAAGAAGAACAGGTATTTTTCCACGAAGCCCGGCTTCGGCCTGGAAGCCACTTTCAGGACGGATACCACGGTGTCCTGCCAGGCGACGCCCCCTCCGGCGCGGTCGGTTTTGGCCGCCACTAGCGGCTTCACGTGAACTCCATTCCCTTCCTTCTCCCACCACACCAGCTTCGTTTCGGGGTTCGCGCTCTTGAACGCCTTGGCCCGTGCCACGTGGCCATACCCCCAGTGGCCGCAATTGTCCGATATGGCGATGACGCGGGGGTGGATGCCCTGGACCAGGAGGACTTCGCCCCGGACGATGCCCGTCCGGGAAATCACCTCCAGCACGTCGCCGCTCTCCAGACCCAACTCCTCGCCGGTGGACCGGTTGATGAGGATCGGGTTGCGGTGAACGATCTCGGAGAGCTTGAGCGAGCCCGCGGTGTGGTAATGGGTGTGGACGTTCCACTGGAAGTTTGTCAGGGCGAACTGGCTCGGTCGCATCTCCGCATACTCCGGCACCGGCTCATAGGTCGGCATGGGATTGAGTCCCATTTTCTCCAGCCGCGCGGAGTGGATTTCGAATTTTCCTGAGGGCGTGTCGAAGCCGCCTTTCCGATATTTCTGGTAGTCCGGTTTGGCGTCGGGATCTCTCCAGAATCCCTTCTTCACCAGGTATTCCAGGCCGCCCGCCTTTTCCAATCCGGCGATTCCGGCCACCTGCGCGTAGAGGTAGTCCTCGGGATCGAAGTAGAAATATTTCGTCATGGGGCCATCCAGCAGCGTCGCCAACTCGATCAGGATATCCATGACCGGCTTGGACTCGCCCAGCGGTTTGACCACCGGCTGCCGAAGGCTGACGAACGGCACCATTTCCATGGACGGCGGCGATTCCAGTTCCCATCGTTCGAGGTAGGTGGACGCAGGGAGAACGACGTCGGCCAACGCCGCGGTCTCCGTCATGTGGCTGTCGATGGCCACATGGAAGGGGATCTTGATTTCGTTCTTGAAAAGGGCATCCACGGCTTCCGTGTGGGGCGCCTCGTACAGGGGGTTTCCCATGTAGGTGAACCACACGCCGATTTGCGGTTTCTCCATCTCCGCCAGCTTTTCGAAGAGACCATAGGTCGATTCCCGGCCCGTCTGGGAATTAAGGAAGGCGCTCGCTGCGGCGGGTTTCGGCGGAACGGGCTCGGGATCGCGGAAGGCGTAGCTCCGCGGGAGGCAGAAGCCGCCGAGGGCGTCGATGCGGCCGGTGACCGCGTTGAGGAGCATGATGCAACGCTCATTCTGCACGCCGTTGACGTGCTTGCTGACGCCTCCGGAAGAGATCGTGGTGGCGTACCGGCTCCGGGCGAATTCGAGGGCGATGCGGACGATGTCCGCCGCTGCGACGCCGCTTTCCTGCTCGGCCCGCTCGGGGGTGTACGGCGCGAGGTGCTTCCGGAGCCGGTCCGGCGCCACGTTGGTCCAGTTTCTCAGAAAGGCTTCATCGTGGAGGTTCTCCCGCATGATGACGTGGGCCATCGCCAGCGCGATCAATCCGTCCGTGCCGGGGAACGGCGCAAACCATTCATCGCTCCGGCCGGCGGTCTGGCTGCATCGCACGTCGAAGCTGACGAGCTTGGCGCCGTAATGCACCTGGGAATGCCGGATCTTCGTCTGCCTTCCTTCGGTCAGCCGCTGGACGAAACTCGTGCGCAGATAGTGCGCTTCGTACGGATTGGCGCCGAAGTTGAGAATGTACTCGGTGTTGACCACGTCGGACACCTCAACAGGCGCTCCCCATGTGGCCTCCTGCGCCAGACGCTTGTTCTGGTTCGTCAGACCCACGTGAACGAGCGCGTTCGGGGAGCCGAAGGCACGGGCAAATCGTTCGGTGAACTTCTGCGTCGTAATGTCCCGGCTGCTGTACAAGAAAAACTTTTCGGGTGTCTTCGCCTCCCACAGAGCGCGGAGTTTCCCGCCGACCAGTTTGTGGGCCTCGTCCCAGGAGATCTGTTTCCATTGGCCCTCGCCCCGCTTTCCGGTGCGGACCATCGGATGAAGGATCCGTTCAGGATCGTAGAGGATGTCTTTGGCCGCGTGACCCTTGGCGCACATGCGGCCGCGCGAGTTGGGGTGATTGGGATTTCCTCCGACCTTGGCCAGCGCTCCGTCCGTCGCATACCCGATGATCCCGCACCGCGCATAGCAGTTCAGGCACGTGCTGTGGATGTTCCGGTGCGCGCGGCGCGTCGTCCGCGTGACGCTCCTCCCCCCCATCTGGAGCTCCATGGGGAGGGTGGCCTTGGGAAGCAGCGTTCCGGCGGCCGCGATGCCCGCCGCCGCGCCCGTAGTCATGAGGAACTGCCTTCGGTGGAGTTTTCTCATGTCAGTGCAGGGGTATGCTTTGACCGGCATAGACCACCGTGAGTCGCATCGCGTAAATTCCGAGGAGGACGAGAACCGAAGCCACATTCGCGGAGGCGAGCGAACCCCGAAACGGCTTCACAAAGATCAGAATCAGGGGAATCAGACTCCCAAGGAACACCTCCACGCCCAGGAACAGGAACGTGAACTTCCCGTGGAGGAGGAGCTGAGCCACGTAGTACTCCTCCGCCTTGGAGGTCAGGAGGACCAGGATGTCGTTGGAAATCAGGAAGAGGTCCACGATGATCACCGCACCGAGGAATTTCACCAGATTCAGGATCAGCCCCTTCTCGACCTCCGTTTCCTTGGGATCGCGTTTCTTGGCCGCCCAGCGGTTGTAGATCGAGGCAGCCACAACCATGAGCGCGAAGCCGGAGACCATGGCGGAGACGAGGAAGAGCGTCGGCATGAGCGCCGTGCTCCACAGGGGCCGGCCTTTTCCAAGGGCGAGAATGAATCCCGTGTAGCCGTGCACACACACTGCGAGCGGGATGCCAATGATGCCGATGAGCTTGGCCGCCTTCTGCCTCCCCGTGAAGAGCGCCCACGCGTAAAGCGTTGCATTGAGTGGATAGGAAGTCAGGAGGAAAGTGCCGTAGGTGATGGGGGACGTCATATGGAGATAGACGAAGAGGTACCAGAACCGCGTCGGCTGCTCGAGATCGATGACAAGGAAAAGAGGGGCGATGACGAGGGCCAACGGCGCCATGATGGAGCCGATCTTTGCGAGAGCCTTGTACTCGGTGCGGCCGCCGAGGACGGCGATAACGGAGATGACGAACGATCCGGCGGAGATGCCCGTGAGGTAGAAGTAGGTGGCGATTTCCTTCCCCAGGGGGATGACGTGCGGGGTGTTGAAAAGCGTTTGTGCTTCCACCCTATTCCTCCTCCCAGCCTTTGAGAGGATCGGCGGCGTCCAGATCAAGGCCGATGTAAAACACCCGGGGGTTCGTACCCATTTCCGGTTTGAGCACGCTGACCGGTTCCGTGGCCAGGATTTGGGAGATCTCGCTGTTTGGATCGTTCATGTCCCCGAAGATCCGGGCTCGACCGATGCACGTTTCCACACAGGCCGGCACAAGCCCCGCATCCACCCGATGGTCGCAGAACGTGCATTTCTGCACGTATTTCTTGAGGGGATTCACGTATCGCACGTCGTATGGGCACGAGGCCATGCAGTACTTGCAGCCGATGCACCGGTGCTGGTCGATCATCACGATCCCATCCTCCCGTTGCCAGGTCGCTTCAACGGGGCAGTTGGCCAGACAGATCGGTTTCTCGCAGTTATTGCAAAGGATGGGGACGAACGAGCGGGAGACATGCGGGTACTTCCCTTTTTCGACGACCTTCACCCATGTGCGGAATACGCCTGGCGGGACGTCGTTCTCCTCCTTGCAGGCCACCGTGCAGGACTGGCAGCCGATGCAGCGGCGGAGGTCGATGACCATCGCGTAGCGCTTCCTGCCTGCCTTTCCCGCGGCCGGACCTTTGGCGCCCTCGTGACCGACCCGGTGGGCGAGCCCTTCGCGGCCCGCAGACGCAGCCGTTCCGGGCAGTCCGCCAGCCTCTTTCTCCTTCGCAGCCATATTGACAGCCCTTCGGGATGTTCCGGGAAACGGTTCCCGGGCCCTTCAGCCGCTATTTCTCGTCTTCTTCTTCTTCTTCCTCGGCTGCGCCGGCGCCCTCTTCCTCGGGCGTGACAGCGACCTTGGTCTTCCGAGCTGCCAGCCACTCGGTGAGGGTCTTCAGCTCTTCGTCCGTGCCCTTGAATTTCTTCTTGTGGCCGACCTTCTTGGATTTATCGAAATGCGACTCGATCTTCACTTCCTTCTTCAGCCATTTGGTGAAGAACGCGGCGTCTTGTTCCGCTCCGACGTTGGAGAGATCCGGCCCCTTCTTGGCCTTGCCGGTTTTCTTGCTGATTTTTTTCTCGATGGCTTCCGCCTTGACCAAGTGGCAGTCGTTACACTTCTTCTCCAGGAAGATGTCTTTTCCTGAAGCGGCGAACGTCGCCGAAGGCAGCGCCGCCGCCAGGAACGGCGCCACGACGAACAGCGAAACAAGCCTGCGCATCATCGGGATTCCTCCTTTTCCAAATAGGCGTCCGGTCGGACGACCTCGGTATTTATGGGTGTCTCCACTCAGATCACCTTTCTGCGGGAGGGTAACAACCGTTCCCGGTGTCGCCCATGACCACGGTCAACACTTGTAAGCGTTCAGCCATCAGCCGTCAGCAATCAGCTTCAGGATCCGGAATCAGGGGACCGGCCGTCTCTCGTCCTCTTCCTCTTCCTGCGGCCCAAGCGGATGGCCGAGAGCTTAGAGCGTCTAACAGAATGCGTAGGGGAGGGTCTTCAGACCCTCCCGACAAGAGGGAGCATCTGAAGATGCTCCCCTACGAATCGGCATTCTGTTAGAGGCTCCTAGGAAACTCAGTCCTTCGGGTCCTCGAGATACTTCCGTTTGCGATGGATGACGAAGGCCCCGATCAAGAGGAACACGGTGAAGAATCCGCCTGCGATTTGGCGACGCTTCAGGACATCCTCCTGCTCTCCAATCCGGGTCGCCAGGATCCGCGCATCTTTCGTGACGGTCTCCGCAATCTCGATGACCCGGTCGAGGTCCAGGATGTGGCTGAGGTGATGGAACACGTTCCGCTGGGCGAAATGGGCCTGCTGGAGGGATCGCACGTCCCACCCTTCCGACCTCAACACGGCGATCCGATTTTCGAGTTCGACGAGCCGCGCCTCCGCATCGGTCATGGCCACCTTGATCCGCTTCGAGCGCTCATACTTGTGGCACTCGGAGCAGGTGTCTTCGTTGATCAGATCCAGGTTGGCCTTCTTGATCCTGTGCGCCTCGTGGCAGGTGATACAGACCGGACGCTTCTCCTTCTTCGTCAGCCAGTGTTTGCTTTTGACGTAGTTCTCCTGGATGGCCACGTGGCATTTGCCGCATACCGCGGGCACATCGTCGTCCGCCGGCGCGCCGATGAACTCCGACTCCTCCTCATCGTGCGCGTCCTCTTCCTCGGAGGCGGCCGGATTGCCCCCGTGGCAATCGTTGCACGCAATGGAGTTTTCGTGGTGGATGCTTTCGCGCCACTCCTTGGGCGGAATCGCAAGATCCTCGTTTTCCTCCTCCTGCTCGAGGTGGCATTTGACGCACTGGTTTTCGGGCGGAATATCCTCCGCCCACGCGGTCGCAACGAACGCCGCCGGGAGAAGGATCAGCGCCCCCAAGGCCCTTCGGAGCTGAAAGCTGATCGCTGACGGCCGATCGCTCCTCATGACAGATGCCCCCAGACCGTCAGGCCGACGAACGAAGCCAGCCCGGCGAAAACGGCAGCGAGGAACAGCGGACGCTTCAGCGGCCGCCTTTCCGGATTACGGTCGATAAACGGAAGGAGCAGGATCGCAAGTCCGGCCAGTCCCTGCGCGGCCACTCCCAGGAACTCATTGGGAATGATTTTGAGCATCTGGTAGTTCGCCAGGAAGTACCATTCCGGCTTGATGTGGGGCGGCGTAAATAGGGGATCGGCCGGCTCCATGGCATCCGGCGGGAAGCTGATCTGCGGGGTGAAGAAAACGCCGAAGAAGAGCAACGCAAGAAAGAAGTAGACCACGCGGAGGTCTTCCAGCGCGAAATGAGGGAAGAACGGAACCTTCTTCACCTGGTCCTTGGGAATGCCCGGCGGGGCGGAAATCCCGGCGCGCCGCATAAAGAAGAGGTGGGCGGCCACGATCATCGCGAAGAGCGGCGGGAGAACCGAAACGTGGAGCGCGTAGAAACGGCCGAGAGTCATCTGATCGACGCGGTCCCCCCCGCGGATCCATCGGACGATATCGTCGCCGATCACGGGCACCGATCCGGCGGAGTTCGTCGCTACTGTCGTCGCCCAGTACGAAAGCTGACTCCACGGCAGGAGGTAGCCCGAGAGGCAGGCCATGAGGCCCAATCCGAACAGGACCACGCCGCTGATCCACTGGATCTCGCGCGGTTTCTTGTAGGAGCCCATGATGAGGGTGCTCAGCATGTGGAGCATGAGGACGAGGATGAAGAGATTCGCGGCGATCGCGTGCGTTCTCCGGATGAGCCATCCGAACGAGATCTTGCCGGTGATATTCATGACGCTCTCGAACGCGAGCGACGTGTGGGGGATGTAGTACGCGAGCAGGAGAATCCCGGTGGCGAACTGAATGCCCAGCACGGTGAGGAGGACGGCCCCCATGGAGTACCAGACGCTGAGGTTCGCCGGAACCATGTAGCCCGTGAGATGAGTCTCGATGAGTTCCCGGTATTGAACGCGCTCTTCAAGCCAGTCGAGGATCTTTTTCACCATGACGTCACGCCTCGAACAACCGGACCGAGTCTTCCACGACTTCCACGCGGTAGCGTGTGAGGCCGCGGGGCGGCGGTCCGGAGATTCGGTTTCCGTTGCTGTCAAACTTTGCGGCGTGACAAGGACACAGGATCTTGCCTTCGGCCTTCTGCCAGCGGACGATGCAGCCGAGGTGGGGGCAGACGGCGCTGAAGCCCCTCCACTCGCCTCCGTGATGGACGACGAGCGTCGGTTCGCCGAAGGCCAGTCCGGTTCGCGCCCCTTCCCGCACAACCTCCTCCGCCCGGATGGGTTCACCGTCCAGGTTGGTGAGGGTGTTGTCACCCTTCGCCGAGGGTTTGGGAAAGAAGTACGCGGCCACCGGAGCGACGAATGCAAGACCCGTGATCCAGCCCACGGCTTGAGTCAAGGTGTCGAAAAACCCTCTTCGGGTCATATTTCCTCCTTACCTGGGGGTTCGACGGCGGAAGGCCATCCAGCCCACAAACAGCATCAGCACAGCCGCCGCAGCCATCAAGATGGTTTTCCCCGGGAGCTGCTTTTTCGCCGGCACATGGAACTTGTCCCGCGCCATGGCGAATTGCATCGCGGAATGGTTCCCGGGGAGCTGCGGATGGAATTCGTAGGTCAGGACGGCCTCCACGGAGAAGGGGCCGGGCGGCACGGTTTCATTGAACTGAAAGGTCTCACGGCGGGTTTCCTGCGGGCGGACGCGATTGTCGCTGATCACCTTCACGGAATTGAGAAACATATCCGTGATGCTTTCGTTTGGAATTTCGGCGCCGGAACGATCCGCCAGAATTCGCCGATACACCAGATCCCGCGCGCCCAGAAGCCGGCCTTTCTCATCCACCAAGCGGGCGGTCAGGACCAACTTGCGCGCCGGGAGGCCCGTCGGTATGGCGTGTCCGGATTCGCTGTTGGTCACATAGACGATCGCTTCCAGTCCCTGACCTTTTCTTTCAGCGAGCACGGAGATTTTCGCGGCATTTCCGACCCGGATCTGGGAGTGCCCTCCCATCACGGAATGCGAAGTGACGGTCTTGGTGCTGGGCGCCACATCGCGGTCGACGATGGTGAACCGGATGTCCTCCGGCATGTGGCAATTCTGGCATGCCGTGCCCGATCCGGGGTACGGGCCGGTGCTCCACTCTTCATAGGTATTCATGACGTGGAGGCCGTGGGCATTGATCACTTCGTGACAGCCGCCGCAAAACTCACCCTTCTTGTGCAGAGGGGAAAAGGCGTTCTTGTGACCTTTCTCCGTAAGCTCGCTCGGCTGGAATGGACCCCACTTCGTATCTCCCGGCTGGACCTTGTACCGTTGGAGGCCGGGCCCCATCGGCAGGAGATCCGTGACAGAGTGGCAGAAATCGCAGGTAACTCCCTCGCGTGCCACCGGATCCGAAAGTTTGTCGTCCCCGGTGATTTGGGTGATCGGGGCGTGGCAGGAGAGGCAGTAGCGTCGATCCTCCGGCCGGGTAACCGTGTCGAAGCTCGCGCGGAAGACCGGATCTTCGAGCGAGAGGGCGTGCATGGAGTCCTTCCATTCGGAATAGATCCCCGAATGGCATTCGCCGCATTTCTTGGCGCTCTCGAAGCGGTTGGCAGCCCACGCAGACGACGAGGCCATTTCAGAAAGAAGCAGAGCGACAGGGAGGAAGGCGATTCTCACGCGACGAGCGGCTTAGTTGTTCGCGGCCCCTTGCTGCACCCAGGCTTGCACGATGGCGGCTTTGTCGGCGCCAAGGGCCGCTCCGCCGATGTGACCGTCGCCTCCCGTACCTTTCTTGATGAGCTTGCTGTCCGCCGGAGAATCGACATTCACGAGGGCTTTGATCCCGGCGTAGTCGTTCGCAGCCACTCCGGTTACCTTGTATGAGCCGATGCCGGCCGCATGGCAATTGCAACTCGCTTGGAGCACCGGAAGAACGTCCTTGGAAAAGCTGTACTCCGTTCCGCCTGCTCCACCGCCCGCGCCGCCGCCGGTGTCGCCGGTCCCACCGCCTCCACCGCCGGATACGGCCCCGGCCTCTTCAGCGCGGCTGAAGGGGTCGCCGCACGAAGAGAGGGTGAGGAGTGAGGCGCAAGCCGTGAGCAGCAGGAAAGAAAACAGGATCGATCGAAGACCTGGAAAATTGCCGCGCATAGCCACCTCCGACTAGAATTCGATGACCGCCGCGAGGCGGACCAGATCGTTGGGTTGCTCGTTCGCCGCTTCGAGGTTGACGAAATACTCGATTCCCGTCGACAGGATCTTGTAGTCCCACCACAGGCCGACGTTGTGGCTGACCATGTCCTTCTCGTCTTTGCGGTCCTTGTCGAAGTAGAACCCTTCGATGTTGTCGAGCGAGACGAAGCCGGTGCGATATCGACAGCGCAGATCCCATGGGAGCTTGTAGTCCACCTGGAGGTAATCGCCGAAGTGATAGTAGGAGGTGATGGTGGAGTCACCTTCGACTCGCTCACTGCCCCGCACATACGCCTTGATGAAACCCGCCTTGAGGGAGAGGTTGCTAAGCGGTCCCACGGGGAGGAATCCGTATGCCGCCGCGGCGTCCAAGCCCACCAGGAACAGGCCGCTGTCGCTGAAGTACTGGTTCCAATAGAACGATCCCCACACGCTGTATTTCCCGGCGCCCAGGCGCAACCGGTCTCCCGCCCCCGCTTGCCCGGAATTTTCCGTCGTCTTGCTGATATCCACCATCTCGTTCAGTTTCCCCTCGGGACCCGGCACGACGTAGAACTCGTTGTCGATTCGGAGGCCGGGCCTGTCGGTGATGGGGTACAGGAAAGACCCGCCGTAGGTGGTCCAAAGGAAGGGGACCAGTTTCTGATCGAACCCCGTGAGCCCGCCGTAGGCGCGGTGAAAGAGCGGATCGGCGCCGAACGGCATGAAGATCTTTCCGAACTTCAGCAGCCGGTTCTTTCCCAGTTTGACGCCCACTTCGAAGAACTTAAAATCGACGATTTCCGCGGAAAAAGAGAATGGCTCGTCCTTCTTCCTCCGGCTCAGGAAAACGAAATGATGGTAATTCTTGAAGTAATCTTTGCCCTCTTCGGGGTTGCCCGTGAACTTCTCCTTCTCATAGGTGAGATCGAAGCGACCGTTGATCATGAATCCGGAGAGCTGAATTCCCGGCGCCGGCTTCCCGCTTTCGGATTCCGATTCCTCGGCCGCCAGCACCCACATGGGCATCAGGACCACCATGAGCGCCGTCGCCAGGAACAATCCGAGCCAAACCAGGATTGAGCTGACCGCTGAATGCTGAGCGCTGACCGCTCCGCTCTCACTTTGCATGGCACACCTCGCAATCGACCTCTTCATCCTCCGGGTAGAAGGCGACATCACCGTTGTGGCACGCGCCGCAGTACTTGCCGGCGTCTATGTCTTCATGCGTCATGCCCACCTTCTTCTGCATCGAGAAGAGTGAGGCATGGCAAGCATAGCACTTGAACTCCTCCTGGTGCTTCCAGTGAGGAAACTTGGCGACCTCTTCGTCGGCTTCCTCGACGCGCGTCATCGTGATCCACGCGGGATTGGCCACGAGCAACTTCCCGCCCCCAAGAACGGCGCCCGCGACGATCCCAACGGACATCAGGAATAAAATCTTTCTTCGGTCATGGTCGGATTTCATCATGCCTCCAAACTTAACCAAACGCGCTTCTTGCGATATGACGGAGGTCAATTTTAATCCCGGCGCCTCTCATCAGTTCCCGCACGCTCCCAGGGAGATCCACGCGCTTACGATCCGATATTCACCGGAAGATTCGGCCAGGATTGCGCCGCCTCCGTGGGACGTCTGACCGGAAGCCTTCATGAGAAGGTAGCTCTCCGTCGGCTTCCCGGGAGTGACGAGTCCTTTTACCATGGAGTAGTCGCCCGTTGCATCCGTGGCCAAAACAAATGCAGTCGCCCCCCCCGGCAGGCCCGGAGCGTGGCAGCCGGCGCACCTCGACCGCAGCAGGGGGTACACTTCATTCGAGAAATTGCTCTCCTCCTGGCACGTCGGAGGGGGCGAGTCCTCCTCTGTGCTTCCTCGATCGGAGAGTCCGCAGCCTGGAATCGTGAGCAGTGAGCCGCAAGTCGCGAGCCGAAAGACTGCGAAAAGGAAAGTGCGCCTCGCGGTGTCGATTCCCATCAGAATCCTTCAAACGCGAGGTTAGCGCACGCCGTGAGCCTCGTCCACTCCGATCGATCGCGCCGCGGCATGTGAGACTTCAACCGTTTGGATCAGATCGCCGGACGGGGCCGATTTGTTTCGCTCTCAACCCGCTGGTAGCATGAGCAATGGGAAATCATGAGGATTCCGAAGGGATGCCGCGTATGGGCGCCGGCCATGCTCATGTTTGCCTGCGCGGGGGGCAAGGACGGCATAGCGCCGGATAGCTCCAATCGACCGGGTGTTGATTCCGCGTCTTCCGCTTCGTCCTTGGCTTTCGCGCGCTTGGTTGCGCACTCCTCCGAAGCCACAGTAGGCGAAGAATACCGAACGCGAAACGTATCCGGAATGGTGGAAATCTTCAGCGGCGACAAACTCCGCAGCGACATCCTCGGAGGGGTTGCGCAGGCCAGTGGGCGCTCGGAAATCCCGCTGGTCACCGTGCATGTGGCCGGCACTTTGCCGGCGGAGTTTGCGGATGCGCTGTCGGCGGGGCTTGGAGGGCAACCACGGGATTATCAATACGGCCTCACTCTCGTTTTTCCAGCCATTCCGTTCGACTGGGCGGAGGTTCGCGATCACCCCGCCCTTCAGCCGCTATTTCCCTATCCCCCGTACGGGGTTACCCGGGTTGAAGTGGCCCGGGTGGAGCCGGATTCGGAGCGTCCGATGTTTTCCGGGTCGGTCTCCCTTTCGTTCAATGAGCTGATCCTCGATGCGGAGCTCGTGGCGCCCCTGCTCCCTCCTTGCGGTCCGCAACCAGCGGCCAATGGCTACCCCGGAGGCTTCCCGATCTACTGCGAACCGTACGAAGGGCGGCTTTGGGGATTGCGTGGCCGGCCATGCGGGAGCAGTGAGGACTGCACGCTGGGCCCCCCGGCACCCTGCTCAGGTTGCAGTCAGCCCTTCAGCCGGACCTTCCTCGACGAAGCGTGGGCCCTCTACGCCCAAACCGCTTTCTGCCCCCATATATGTCCTATGTTGATTGCGCCATGTCCCGAAAATCCAACGGCTGTTTGCGAGGAAGGTTACTGTCGCATCAAAGCGGAGAGAGAGAGCGGGTTGCCGCAAGTGGCCGTGTCGAAATAAGTGGATGAGTTTCTGTTTCTGTCATTCCCGTGAAAACGGGAATCCAGACTGGATGCCCGCCCCTTGCCACGGAGGGCATGGGGCCATGATATGTCGCCGCGCCCAGGACGGCGCGGCATGGACCATGGCCTGCGCGGGCATGACGACCGGATGGAAATTCCATCAGTTGTTTCGACACGATTCCTCAGCTCGACTTTTGCCATTTTTCCATGCTGTGTGAACATCGCTCAGAATCTCGCTCGGATGGGAAGGTATCTTCAGACACCGCTCAAGAACGGCAAAAGTCGAGCTTAGAGCCTCTGACGGAATGCCGATTCGTAGGGGAGCATCTTCAGATGCTCCCTCTTGTCCTTGCCTCTTCGTAGGGGAGCATCTTCAGATGCTCCCTCTTGTCGGGAGGGTCTGAAGACCCTCCCCTACTTGCTCCCTCTTGTCGGGAGGGTCTGAAGACCCTCCC